>DENY01000019.1:0-5811 GCA_002359825.1 Bacteroidales bacterium UBA2632 | reverse complement strand
ATTTTATCATCTAATTTATTTGTGAAGTATTGATTTCAGTCTTATATCTGTCTCAATGAAATCGTATAGTAAACGAACACCTATGCCTGTTCCCCCGATTTGTGTGTACCCTTTGTTTTCTTTTACTGATGCAGGTCCGGCAATATCCAAGTGAATCCAATCATAATCTGTGAAATGCTCCAAGAATTTTGCTGCAGAGGAGGCACCTCCTACCCTGCCTCCAATATTTTTGATGTCTGCTATTTCACTTTTCAACAAATCTTCAAACTCTCGCCACATGGGCAACTCCATCAAACGTTCATATACATTCTCGCCTGATGCTTTGAGTTTCTCCATAGCAGACTTGCTATTTCCAGCCATTGCAATGCCAAGCCAACCAGTGATAGCAGCTGCTGCACCTGTAAGAGTTGCCAAATCTATCACTAACTCTGGTTTGAATTGTTTGGCGTATGCCAACGCATCGGCCAATACCAATCGTCCTTCTGCATCGGTGTTCTGAACTTCCACTGTTGTACCATCCGAAATGGTGATGATATCATCTACTACCAAGGCTTTGGCACTAATTTTATTGTCAGTAGCTGGAACTAAACCAATCACATAGTATGGAAGTTTATTCCAAGCAACTGCCATTATAGTGGCCAATACGGTAGCTGCTCCCGCCATATCCGTTTTCATATCCGACATATAATCACCAGTTTTCAATGAGTATCCTCCTGTATCAAACATTACACCTTTGCCCACCAATACTAGCGGTTGCTTATTCACAGTATCATCGGGTTTGTACGTAAACACATTGAAAGTTGGTGGAGTTTCCGAACCTTGATTCACACCGAGCAAACCACCCATTTTCAAGGCTTCAATCTTCGCCTTATCAAATACATCAGTGGTGAATCCACAATCTTTCCCCATTTTCACTGCAAGTTCTGAAAACTGTGGTGCATTGAGAGAGTTCAGGGGTTCGTTCACCAAATCTTTGGCAAAAAAGATAGCTTTAACCAAATTATTCAAAGCATTTATTTCATTTGGGACAACAGACGCTTCATCCAAATAAACAGTCTTGAGCGTTGGCTCTTTTTTCGATTGCTTGTATTTGTCGAAACGATATTGTGATAACGACATTCCTTCTAAAAACAGACTTCGCTCGCAAGTAGAAAAGCCATCGTTGAATCCTATAAGCTGAACTACTTCAATTTTCTCACTTTCGAGTGCTTTAAAAACAGCTGCTCCAAAGCGTCGTATTTCTTCTGAATCATTTACTAGATCAGGTTCATCTTTTGCAAAAACCGCCACTAATCTAGTAGTCTCGTTTTCGTATAGGGTGAAGAATCCGTTCTCTTTTTCTGTAATATGTTTATCTATCTTTTGAATTATACCCGTGGGTAGATTATAATCTTCTGAATTATTTTTTGGTGTAACCACAATAACTTGGCTTACACTTTTAGGCACACCATTGGTGCCAAGATGAAATTTTATCATATCTAATTGTTTTTGTTATTTTCGTGAAGATACAAAAATATGAATTTTAAAGCAGCTTCACTAGTTCCGATGAAACAGAAATGAAGGAAAGCGGCATTGATTTATAATCTTGAGGCTTCTTGGCAAAAGTAAAAGGGTTTAGACTTATAAGTTTGACTTTTAAGCAACCCAACATATTAAATTCATGCTGCTATAGTAAATTATTCAAAGTCAAAATGTACTTATCAATATAAGTCTGCTTTTCTTTAAACTTATATTGTTGAATGTATCTAGGGTGTTCAAGAACTTTCAAACTCTCAAATAACTTAGCCTCTTTATTGAGGTTATGAATAAACTGCGCATTTTTCACTCCCAAGACATATACCTCCGAAGTATCTAGTCCCAGATTAATATGTTCTTTCAAAGTCATAATCATATAATCTTTAAGTGCTTCAAAAAGAGTTGGGTCATCATAATAATTAGCATTTAACCACTTGCCTCCTTTTGCTTGGCGAACAATGGCTAAAGGGAAAGGTGAATTGATATAAAACTGCTCGTAGAATGTGTGTGCACCTCCAAATTGAGCAATCATCTCATACATAAAAACAGATGAAACCTCGTGGGTGTATGCCGAATGCATCTTGATTCCACAGATACTCTCCAATCGTTTGGTATCTGTAAATGGCACACCTGTAACACCGGCTCCATGTCGACTAGGATTGATACCTATAATAAATTTGCGCTTATTGGTGTCCTTATAAAACTTTTTATAAAACTGTTGTGCTACTTCCATCGTTTCAGGATTGTCCTTAAAAGGATTTATAACCTGAAAACCTACAGGCAACCTTCCTGTGAAGTGTAATTCACGATTGAATTCAATCACTTTATCTCCAAAGCTTTTTGGTATTTTCATTTGGTTGTTTTTATATTTTTCAAACTCTGAATTGATTATTAAAGAAGTTGACGTATTGAAAATTCAATAATTATTCCGATTTTCATAAAGCAGTATCCCTCGAATAAATGATTAGTAAAATCACAAATATCAAATCATCTTCGCTATATCTGATGAAGCAGAGGGGAAAACAAGCGGAATTGTTTTTAAATCCTTAGCCTGCAGACCTGCCTGCATAGCCACTGCAAAAACATTGATGGTCTCTTCCGCATTTGGGCCTATTAGATGAGCCCCCAGTATAAGATCGGTTTTATTATCAATAATCACTTTATAGGCATACGTCTTTTCTCCCAAATGCTTCGCAGCATACCAATTGGGCACGGATGCATAATTTACGGTGATGTCTAATTTTTCTTTTTGTGCTTGCTCCTCAGTCATGCCCACCATTGCCAAGGCTGGCAAAGTATANNTAATCTGGTTTTTTCTTATTGCCATTCAATATATTTGAAGATACAACATGCCCCTCCATAGTAGCAAAAGGCGTAAGGGGTAGTCCATCTGTAGCAGTATTATCTCCTGCTGCATACACAATGGGATTGGATGTGCTTTGCATAAATTCGTTCACTTCAATTCCTTTGTCCGAATAACGCACATTGCCTTTATCCAAATCTAGATTGAGAATAGCAGGCACCCTTCCCGATGTGTTAAAAACTGCATTACTCCTAAATTCTTTTTTATTACCGTCGCTATTCCCAATTACTAAAATACTATCACCATCTTTCTTTACTTCTGCTACTTTAGTATTCATAACCAAATCAATACCAAGTTCATTTGTTACATCTAACAGATGTTGAACTACGTCTTCATCAAAATGTGGTAGTGATGAAGACTCCATGTCTATGATAGTGACTTTAGCACCACTGCGAGCAGCCATATGAGCAAACTCGAAAGCAATATAACCGCCACCAATAAAGAGTATAGACTTAGGAAGTTCTTTCATTTCCAGGAAATCATCGCTTGACAAAGTAAGCTCAGCTCCGGGAATGCTTAATTCTCGAGGTATAGCTCCTGTAGCAATAACTATCTTATCAGATTCTATCGTGTCTTCACCAATTTTCAATTGATTCTCAGCGATAAATTTTGGTTCGCCATGAAAAGTACTTATCCCGTTCTTTTTAAAGTTTGTCTCTTTATTTTGGGGAATTGGATCGGTAAAGGAATCTTTGAAGTCTATCAACTCTCTCCAGTTTATTGATGGTGTTTTGATCACACCTTTTCCTTCAAGATTTCTTGAAGATTTAACTGCTGCAGTAGCGCCAACCAATATTTTTTTGGGTATACAACCGTGCAATCCACATGTACCTCCATATTCTTTGTTGTCAACTATACCAACTTTCAGTCCTTCTTTAACACATTTATTGGCTATGATAGTTCCGGCTACTCCAGTACCTATAATGAATACGTCAAATTTCAGCATATTGAAATGTTTTTATAAATTATAATGGATGCTTTCTTATTAGTATTTCAAATAGGAAGGCTCTTCTTATATAAAACAGAGTGTAGGTGCAAATGTTTAGAAAGAATGAGGAATGCAAGAAGAGATCATTACAGGATTTTAGTTTAAAATCGTTTACTGCATATTAAAACCATTCTAATAAAAAGATATATTTCTATACTTTTTCTTCATTTTTATTCAATAGAATATAATTTTTTAAAACAAAATTCTTATGAATACACCTAAAACAGATGCTAATTTAAGCTATTCTTCTTTTTCATAATATATCTTTCAATAAAACCGGATGATAATACAATTAATCTATATATTTGCACAAGCATATTAGAAATCATCATACTTATTAAAAACATAAAAATCATGAGTAAACAATTGAGTAGAAGAAAATTTATCAAATCAGCAGCTATTGGTGCTGTTGGAGTAGTTATGCTACCACAGTTTCTTGCTTCCTGTAAACAAAACAAAAAGGATGCGGATGGTACAGAAAATGGAGTTATTCGCATTGGATTTATTGGTTTAGGCCAACAGGCAATGTATCTTTTGAATGGCTTTATAGGAATCCCTGATATACAGATTATNNCGAGTAAAAAGAGATCGCTTCATGAAACGAGTGAATGATTATTATACGAAAAATGATCAACAAATTGAAGTGGAAACGTATGAGAACTACAAAGATCTGATTGCCCGTAAAGATATTGATGCCGTAGTAATTGCATCACCTGATCACTGGCATGCATTTATGGCGATAGATGCTTGTAAGGCAAAGAAAAACATATATCTAGAAAAGCCACTGACATTTACTATTAAAGAGGGACAATTGCTTAGTAAAGCAGTACGTGACAATGGCGTAATTCTGGCAGTGGGTAGCCAACAGCGTTCCGATACGAACTTCCAACATGCCGTAAAGATGGTGCAAGAAGGGAAAATTGGAAAAATAGAGCGGGTAAATGCTTATGTTGGTGCGCCACCTACACCATACGATCTACCTGAAGAACCTGTACCTGGAGATTTGAACTGGCCGTTATGGTTAGGCCCTTCAGAGTTTGTGCATTACAATTCGCAATTAAACCCACCCATCTCTCTTGACCCAGAACAGAATGAGCAATTCTGGGGTGCATGGCGCTGGTATAAGGAACTAGGCGGAGGATTCACCACAGACTGGGGAGCTCACATGTTCGACATAGTTCAGTGGGGATTGGGTATGGACAAAAGCGGCCCAGTAGAAATCATTCCTGCCGGTTTTGAAGATACGAAATATCTCACCTTTATATATGCCAATGGTACAGTTGTTACCGAAGAGCCTTTCAATGAACAACAAACGAAAGGTGTTAAGTTTTGGGGTGATAAGGGATGGATTGAGGTCTCAAGAGGACATTTTCTTGCCTCCGACGATAGTCTTTTACCTCCTAGTGCAGAAGTCTCAGAAGGTGCTTATGAAACGAAGATTCCACATCTTGAAAACTTCGTCAATGCACTGAAAACAAAAACCGATCCTGTAGTACCCGTAGAGATAGGTCACCGCTCTTGTACTGTTTGTACACTGGGGAATATTGCTTACGATTTGGGCAGACCCATTAAGTGGGATCCACAAGCAGAGAAGTTTGTTGATGACCCTGAAGCAGATTCCAACAGACTATACAATAAGACTTATAGTGATGGGTATACGCTGTAAATTAATTGGAGAAAATATTAGGAAGAAAAGCTGCATTTGTGTGCAGCTTTTTTTTGTGGGTGTTTCTGTTGTTCGGGCAAAATATTTTCTAACTTTCCAAAAAATATAGACCAAAAAAAAGGAGTCTAAAAAGACTCCTTCGGCGGTATGGACGGACTATGAACCTACCACTTAACGTCACTGAAAATCAGTTTTTTATCTTTCCTATTTATTGTGCTGTAGCAAAATTGTAGCAATAAATTGACTTATTAATGAAGGCAACTTGAAGGACTGATTGAT
>DENY01000096.1:12521-14405 GCA_002359825.1 Bacteroidales bacterium UBA2632 | reverse complement strand
GCAAAAGAGCGTCAAGAAATTAAATTAAGGATTAACCCTTCGACAAGCTCATGGACCGTAACAATTGCGCTCCAAAAAAAAATACACAAACAATCTTCATGTAAAAAAATGCCGGCTAATTATAGTCGGCATTTTTTAAATGTAAGCATTCGAGTAAATGCTTTGTATATTGAAAGTCAATCTTTTGTTATTTTATATAAGCAAAAAAGATTGTACTCATCTACTTTATCAAACTAATAAACTCTTCGCGGGTCTTTGCTTCTTTAAAGATACCTGTGAAGTCTGATGTTGTGGTTACAGAGCTTTGCTTCTCCACTCCACGCATTTGCATACACATGTGTTGTGCTTCTAACACTACCATTACACCCAGTGGATTTAATGTATTCTGAATAGCTTCTTTTATTTGAGTGGTCATTCGCTCTTGAACTTGCAATCGACGTGCAAAAACATCTACCACCCGCGCTATTTTACTTAATCCGGTAATGTATCCGTTTGGAATATAAGCCACATGTGCTTTACCAAAGAAAGGAAGCATGTGATGTTCGCACAACGAATAGAAATCGATATCTTTTACAATAACCATTTGGCGGTACTTTTCCTTGAAAAGTGCACCCAATAATATCGCCTCTGGATCTTGCTGGTATCCTTGTGTTAAGTATTGCATTGCTTTCGCAACACGCTCAGGTGTTTTGATCAATCCTTCGCGGTTGACGTCTTCACCCAATGTTTGAATAATTTCAGTATAATGAGAAACCATTTTATTGGTTTTCTCTAAATCAAATTTCATTCGATTGTCCTTTATTGTATGATTGTTTACTTGACCAGTAAAGCTTTTTAAAGAGGGATTTTGACTGTGTCAGGAATGATATACATTTCCTTACCAAAGTTTGGAAATTGACCTCTGAGTTCATTCATCGCTCTATTAGCTTCTTCACGAGATCTGAAATTGCCTGCTCTCAAAATCCAACGAGGTGATTGAAAGTAAACAACTGTTTCAATATCATCAAACTTTTCATTAATGAGTCTTTGTTTACTATAAGCCTCGTCTCTCGATTTACGTTGATCATTCCCGGAGAAAACCTGAATCTTATAACCTCTCATCTTAACATATTGAGTAGATCCATCAGCAGATGAAAACACAGGAAGTTCCTTGGGTGCAGGTTTTGCAAGAATCCCTTTAATAGCCTCGTCCTGATAAACAGTTACATTACCTTGAAAAGGACGCTCTGAATTCAGCTCATCAATAATTGAATTGTTATTTTGATTTCCCTCATTTGTGTTTACTGGCTGTTGTGCCCAAACAAATGATGCTTGGAAAACAAAAAATATTAAAAACAATTTTGAAACTAATGGTATATTCATAGAATTCTGTTTTGACTAATAAATAGAATTACCGCACTGGAAACAGTGCGGTAATATGCTATTATTTTGTTTGCTTAATTGAATGCTTCAATTATTGGTAAAAATTTGTCAGCTTCTAATGAAGCACCACCAATCAATCCACCATCCACGTCAGGCTTTGAGAATAATTCTTTAGCATTGCCTGCATTACAGCTACCTCCGTATAGGATGGACGTGTTATCTGCAACTTCTTCTCCGTATTTATCTGCAATGATTTTACGGATATGTTCGTGTATCTCTTGCGCTTGCTCTGCCGATGCAGTTTTTCCTGTACCGATAGCCCAAACTGGTTCGTAAGCCACTACTATTTTACTGAAATCTTCTTTTGAGAGATCAAATAAAGAGTCTTTTATTTGTGCTTCTACTACTTCGAAGTGTTTGCCCGATTCGCGCTCTTCCAACACCTCACCAATACAGAAGATAGGAGTCAAATTGCTATCAAGAGCAAGAGACACTTTTTCCTTCAGTAATTCAGCAGTTTCG
>DENY01000096.1:334-12448 GCA_002359825.1 Bacteroidales bacterium UBA2632 | reverse complement strand
ATCCTTCAAAAGTTTTAGCCACGTCACTCAAATGAATATAGGGTGTCCCAACTACTACGTCACAATTTATAGTTTTGTTTTCCAGCAATTCTTTCAACTCTTTGCTAAATGCAATCCCTTCTTGAAGGGTCTTGTTCATTTTCCAGTTTCCTGCTACAATGTTTTTTCTCATTCTATTATTTATTATCGAATTTATAAAACGACTTCCTAAAGAAAGCCTGTTAATTTATTTATTATATTTTTTAATATTCTTGTCAGCTTGTGTATCGTACCACTTGATTCCAAACAAAGGAATTACAAATATAGTGCATATTATCAACAATCTGGCTAAAGAATTGTTGCGAGGTTTTGTATTTGTTCCTGCTTGCACTTGTGCAACAGTTTTATCCAACTTCGCTGCTTCAGGAATATTTCTACTGCTCCACTTTCCTTGAATTGCACCTTCGTTCAATAATAAGAGACCTGGATTAGATCTAACTATTGTTTTCAATGTTAGTTCGTCCATCGATGCATATTTTACAGTTGGATTACCCCACTTTTCATCCCATTGGGCAACAATATTTGCGTCGGATGAAGTGATAATATGAAAGTCGATATCTTTCTCTTTTGCATAATCTGCCAGAGCAAGTATATCTCTCATGCCTTTTTGGTGGGCATCCTCCAACGAAAGTGAAATAGCCAATAAACTCAAATGATTAGAAAGTACTTCATGCGTGATATCGTCAGTTCTCACAAACACGCCAGTTGAATCTTTGGTATAAGCAACTATTACAAATTCTTCAATCAGCGGTTGCTCTGCTTCTTTTATCAGCTTTGATTTCAAATCTACAAAAGTCCAAGTGCTATCTTCCCACGGAAAGTTTTCTTCGGTAAACTCTTCTTCAATGCCATCTTTCTCGTATATATATATGTTTTCATACACATCACCTTTGCTCAAATCGTTTTCCATTTGTTCAGGAATATTCAACCCGACTTTGTAGGGCCTGAAATCCATAACGGGCAAATAAAGAATGTTGTAGAGGCAAAACAGTAAGGAAAACAAAACAAGGAATCCGAGAACATAGTGCTTAGTTTTATTTGAAAAGAAAGATCTGATGTTGCGACGATAAACATNNTAAACAAAAAGAAATATCGTCAAAGTAAGGAGTACAATGTTTTTATAGAAAGTACTCCAATTGTCAATAATCAATGCATCTCCAAAACAACCACAATCTTTTACTGGGTTTTCCAATGCAATATAAAGTGTCATGGGAGTCATTGCCAACATGAATAGGACGGCTGCTGGAATAGTTATCTTTCGGTAAAGGCCTAACAAAATAAAAACACCCAATAAAAACTCTACAATTATCAAAACTACGGCAAAAGTAAGTGCTAATGAAATGAACTGTGTGAGTTGAAACGAAATGAGATAATCCTCGATTTTGTAGGTAAAACCAATAGGATCGACAGCTTTGACAAACCCCGAGAATATAAAAGTGACGCCAGAAAGAATACGAGCTATTGCCAATATTATTTCTATAATCTTTTCCTTTCCTCTCATACTCATTATTCTTCTCCGAAATGTAATTTAATTAATCCAAAAAGAGCATAGTTGATCATGTCTTGATAGTTGGCTGCAACTCCTTCAGAAACGAGGGTCTTACCCTTGTTGTTCTCAATTTCTTTTGTTCTGTGTATCTTCATCAAAATCAAATCGGTATAAGAGCTTGTTCGCATAAAGCGCCAAGCCTCATCGTAGTCATGATTTTTAGCGTACATCAACTCTTTTGTCTGTGTGATGTGTTTGTCATAAAGCTCAAGAGCAGTTTCAACGGGCATATCTACTGCTTCGGAGAAGCCAAGCTCCAACTGGATCAAACCAATAATACCATAATTAACGATAGCAATAAACTCAGAGAAAATCCCCTCATCGACTTTGCTTTCTTTTTTTATTTCTAAAGAACGTATTCTATTTGCTTTAATATATATCTGATCTGTGACAGACTCCGCACGAAGTATTCGCCAAGCGGTTCCATAGTCACTCAGTTTCTCGTGAAACAGTTTTCTGCAAATCGAAATCACTTCGTCAAATTGACTTTTAGTAGCATCCATTTTTACACAAATATAAAGTTCTTATTCTGTTTATGATAGTATGCAAAGGTAGATAAAAAAAGAAAAAGGTGCAAGTATTAATACTGCACCTTCAATTTATCTGTTAAAAGCTTTAGGCTGATATTTTACGATACCCGCAAAGTTTTACCTATACTGAGTGTTGTCTTAGCGGTTATATTGTTAAGCGTACATAGTTGCTTTAATGACAGTCCATTTCTATTGGCTATCGATCCTAAAGTATCGCCTTTTTTTACTTTATAATGTTTTACTTCGCTTGTGGTAGTAGAATCATCATCTTTAGAACTTGTTTCAGTAGAAGATGTAGTAGAGCTCGCTTTAGTGTTGACAAGTAAAGTTTTACCTACTCTCAATGTTGTACGAGTTGTCATATTATTAAGAGCACACAGTTGACTTACAGTCACTCCATGTTTTCTTGCTATAGCGTCTAATGTATCACCACTTTTTATCTTATAATGTGTAACATCACCAGAAACAAATTTATTAGTACTTGCTGTGGTTGATTTAACGTAAGTTATAGGATCTTTTCGTTGGATTACTCGGCTGCTTAATGACGTTTTTTTGTAACTATCATTTGACACAAGATAGGAGTCACGATGACAAACTTGGTTGTCAAAATCAATAATAAAATTGGGATCGATGGGCTTACCTAAGAAACGAGTTTCTAAATGCAGATGTGAACCAAACGATCGACCAGTATTGCCAGCCAATCCAATTGGGTCGCCAGACATTACAAAGTCATTTTCGGTTACCAAAAATTTAGACAAGTGTCCATAAACCGTTTCTAAACCATTTATGTGACGAATCACTATATAATATCCATAACCTCTTCTGTCAAATTGTTTTACGCGTATTTTTCCATCGAATGCAGCATATATAGTATCACCAGTTTGTGCTTTAATGTCAACTCCATAATGATAGCGACGGCTACCTCTTCGACCAAAATTTGATGTAACATGTCCTACTACAGGCATTGTGAAGTTGCTTAAATCTATTTCATATTCTGCAGGGCCATTTACTTGTGATCCATAAGCATTTACATGCTGGTTTGTCCATACACCACCATATAAATCCTCAGAAGGGATTGCATCAACATCTATATAATCGCGCTCATTAACGGCTTCTTCCAAAACAGATATATCCATTTTCAGTTTAAAGCCATCTGCAAATAACTTTTCACCTTTAAGACTGTCAAGTCCGTGTGTTTGTTTGTATAGCAATTTTGCTCTTGAATAGTCAGGCTGATCGTTAGTCTTAGCCCCTTGGGAAAATGCTGTTGTTGTGAAAACCAAGCAACCTGTAAGTGCAAACAGCTTAATTCCCGATATAATTTTTTGAAACGTCATAGGTTTTCTTTTGATAGTTAAGTTTTTTACTTTTCTATTAATTGAAGCATTTAATACTCATCATTAGAATATAAATGCGTTAAGAGGAGTGGTTTATAATCAAACAACTCCTCGTCCTTAAAAAAACGGGCTAATTCCATAATTGAACTTTCTACTGAATCTGATGTGTGAACAATGTTCTCTTGAACACTCATACTGTAATCTCCTCTAATAGTTCCCGGTTCAGCTTTGCGGCTGTTGGTAGACCCACTCATATTTCGAACCACCTCTACAGCATCTAAGCCTTTTAATGCCAAAACAAATACAGGTGTAACTTGCATTGAATCTTTGATGCGTTTGAAGAAAGGCTTGTCTTTTAAATGAGCATAGTGGATCTCAATCATTTCATCACTTAGGGTCATCATTTTAAATCCAATTATCTGCAAACCCTTTTTTTCAAAACGAGAGACAACCTCCCCAACAAGACTACGCTGAATTGCGGAAGGTTTGATAATCACTAAGGTTTTCTGCATGAGTTATAGAAAAAAAATGATAGAAATGTGACTTTATTACTGATTATTTTCCTTAATTGCTCCCAAAGTAAACTTTTTCATCTTGCATATCCAAATTTTGAGTAGTATAAATTAAGCTCAAATAGACACGTTTATAATGAAAATCAGAAAAACAGCACACATCCAACTGAACACTAAACAGTTACATCAAAACATGTTATAAAACACATTTAGCAGTTTTAGCTTTCAAAAGTAACAATTAGCACCATTCAAAAGGTTTAAACTTGATATTAAAGCTATCATCTATAAAAAAATAAATAATGGCAGTAAATGGGGAGTGTGATTTTGAGTTACGAATAATTTTCGCTGATTTTACTAAACATACATTGTAATATATTTGAGTAAACATTTTAAGAAGGAATACCAAGTTGTATATATTCTGTTTTTGAGCAGATCGAATCAATTGAAAGGTTCCTTTGTTTATATTGAGACATAAAGTTTCAACTTTTTGCGAATTGAACTCTCTATTATTGCGAAACTTAATTTGATTTTAAGGCTTTTCCACCTCTTAGTCGGTATATTATTGGTTTTGTTATACCAATCCATCATCCCGACACACACATATATATAAGCTACTTTTGCAATTGATCATCCCATAAAGTTGTGTTCAGGCTTCTATAGAAGAATTTACTTCAATATCTATGATAGCAGATATTAATAACATAAATAATTTATGAGCATTGACAATTGATATCAACCTCCTATTTGTAGAATAAATCATTTTCATGTATCTTTGTATTCTTCAAAAAAAGTGATAACTAATAGAATTACAATAGTATGTTTGAAAATTTAAGTGATAGATTAGAACGCTCGTTTAAGATATTAAAAGGACAAGGTAAGATTACAGAAATTAATGTTGCAGAAACATTAAAGGATGTTCGCAGGGCTTTACTGGAAGCCGACGTTAACTTTAAAACTGCAAAAGAGTTTACCGAGACTGTAAAAGAAAAGGCGATGGGCCAAGATGTGCTTACAGCACTCAAACCACACCAATTGATGGTCAAAATTGTTCAGGATGAGTTGGCCCTACTAATGGGCGGATCATCCACAGATATTAATATCAAAGGCTCTCCAGCAGTTATCTTGATGTCTGGATTACAAGGTTCGGGTAAAACAACGTTCTCAGGAAAATTAGCAAACTTATTAAAAACAAAAAGAGGAAAAAACCCATTGCTTACAGCAGCTGACGTGTATCGTCCTGCAGCTATTGAACAATTAAAAATAGGTGGTGAGCAAATTGGTGTGCCANNTTTATGCCAAACAACATGGTCACGACTTAGTGATAGTGGATACTGCGGGTCGATTGGCTGTGGATGAAGTGATGATGAATGAAATCGCAGCAATTAAAAAAGCAGTAAATCCGGAGGAGATTTTATTTGTTGTAGATGCAATGACGGGTCAAGATGCAGTGAATACAGCCAAAGAATTTAACGATAGATTGAACTTTGACGGTGTTGTACTTACAAAGCTTGATGGTGATACACGTGGTGGTGCGGCCCTATCCATTCGTTCGGTAGTAGAAAAACCAATCAAATTTGTTGGTACTGGCGAAAAATTAGACGCAATAGACGTGTTCCACCCAGATCGTATGGCCGACCGTATATTGGGCATGGGTGACATTGTTTCGCTTGTTGAAAAAGCACAAGAGCAGTATAACGAAGAAGAAGCCCGTATTTTACAAAAGAAAATTGCCAAAAATCAATTCGACTTCAACGATTTCATTGGTCAAATACAGCAGATCAAGAAAATGGGTAATTTAAAAGATTTGGCAGCCATGATTCCTGGAGTTGGCAAGCAAATCAAAGATTTGGATATCGATGATGATGCATTTAAAGGCATCGAAGCCATTATCCGCTCAATGACGCCTGCCGAACGTGAAACTCCCGAAATACTGAATGGATCGAGACGTGTACGCATTGCCCAAGGTAGCGGAACAAACGTTCAAGAGGTAAATAAACTCATTAAACAGTTTGACGAAACGCGCAAAATGATGCGCATGATGACACAAGCTGGAGGAGCTAAAGGTGCGATGCGCAAATTGAGAAGAAGATAAGAAGTAAGAATTAAGAGTTAAGATAAATTTTCTTTATCCTTACCTTCATTGTTCTCTGCTTACTTTTTTCAAAACTCAACTCACTGATTACTTTTCACCATAAACAAAAAGAAACATGCAACTGATAGATGGAAAAGCCACATCGGCAGAAATAAAAAAAGAGATAGCTGAAGAAGTAAAACAGATAAAGGCTGTTGGAGGCAAAACGCCCCATCTGGCTGCTATTCTTGTAGGCCACGATGGAGGTAGTGAAACGTATGTTTCCAACAAGGTGAAATCATGCAAAGAGGTTGGTTTTGAATCTACGCTCATCCGTTTTGAGAATGATGTAACGGAGGAAGAGTTGCTTGAAGCTGTAGAGAAGTTGAACAACGACCCTGCCATCGACGGATTCATAGTTCAACTACCCCTACCCAAACATATATCAGAAGATAAAGTTACGGAAGCCATAGATTACCGTAAAGATGTTGATGGTTTTCACCCTGTAAATGTGGGAAGAATGTCTTTGGGCATGCCTTGTTTCCTATCGGCTACTCCCTCAGGCATATTAGAACTACTCAAGCGTTATAAGATAGAGACACTAGGGAAGCACTGTGTCATCTTAGGACGTAGCAATATTGTGGGCAAGCCTGCCGCCATGTTGTTGATGCAAAAAGGATATCCTGGCGATTGCACCGTAACGGTTTGCCACAGTAGAACAAAAAACATCAAAGAGATTTGCCTCGAAGCCGATATTATTATTGCCGCATTAGGTGTCCCCGAATTCTTGAAAGGCGATATGGTGAAAGAAGGCGCAGTTGTGATAGATGTTGGCACTACACGCGTTCCATCCGACAAAACAAAGTCAGATTTCAAATTAAAAGGTGATGTGGCTTTTGATGAAGTAGCTCCCAAATGTTCCTACATTACACCCGTTCCAGGAGGTGTAGGTCCAATGACCATTGTTTCGTTACTCAAGAACACCTTGTTAGCAGGTAAAAAAGAAGTGTACAAATAGTATTTACATTAAATACTTGATTACTCAAAAAATCACTTAAGGGACTTTAACGGAGTGATTTCATTTATTCTAAATGGTATGTAAAAATGCGCATCTATTGCTTATTTTCTTTACTCTCCCTCTCTTTTGCAATCGGTTTTGCTCAAGAAAGAAGAGTATCGTTAATATTTGCCGGCGATGCCATGCAACATACCCCCCAAGTGTATGCTGCCAAAACAGATAGTGGTTACAACTACGATTCAGCATTTGAATTGGTGAAAGACCACATTTCAAGAGCAGATATAGCAGGCGTTAACTTTGAAACGACCCTTGGAGGAAAGCCTTACACTGGTTATCCTCTTTTTAGCTCTCCCAAAGAATATTCAATCGCATTGAGAAATGCAGGATTCAATATATTCTTCACTGCCAACAATCATGCTTTAGACACGGGTCGCGAGGGTTTGGAACAAACCGTTCAATTTATAAAAGAGCAAGGTGTAAAACAAACTGGCTCTTTTGTATCCAAAGAAGAACGGGATCTCAACTATCCTTTGATGATTATCAAAAATGGCATTCGCATAGCTTTCCTCAACTATACTTATGGAACAAATGGCCTATTGGCGATTGAGCCAAACATTGTAAATATAATTGATACAATTCTTATTAAAGAAGATATAGAGGCAACACAACTCCTACAGCCCGATATTATAATTGCTGTGATGCATTGGGGCGAAGAGTATTACACCAAGCCAACTAAACACCAAAAGTCAGTTGCCCAATTTCTTTTAAATAATGATGTACGAATCATCATCGGCCACCATCCACACGTAGTCCAACCCATTCATATTTATAGAGATAACAACACGATTAAGCAAGTAGTCTATTACTCTTTGGGAAACTTTATCTCAAATCAACGCCAACCCAACACTGATGGCGGAATGTTAGCAGAAATAGTATTGAGAAAAGATGCAGACAATGATTCAGTAATCATTGAATCGGCCGATCATTCATGGGTGTGGGTTCATAAATACTATAAGAACTGGAAACCTGTTTATCGGTTGCTTCCTATTGCCAAAGAAGATACAATGAATGATGAGATTTTTGATGAAAACAAATATGAATTACAGCCTTATGAATTGGGGGGAATGAAGAGGTTTGTGAGAGGGGCTAATAAGATTGTGAAATCGTCTCTTTAGATGTTTCTAAATATTATAGAAGTCCTCTATTTTACAAAAAAAAGAAGACCATACAAATTACTTTGTACAGCCTTCCAACATTTAAAAAACATATTAGATTAACGGTTTTTCTCTCTAATATTGCGGATTGCAATCAGCAACAAACTTATTATTTAGAAGTTATGGTGTAGATTACGTTTGTTGTGTACACAACAGGATCCCCATCACCAAAATATTTATTTCTATATGCTCCATCACCTTCTCCACTATAGGTGATGTTGAAAGTGTTGTTCAAACTTGCCACGTCACTATCGATAATGTCATCACCTTCAAATCTTAGTGTGACAGCATTGGCTATTGACCCCACCATTCCTCTTGATGTACGTTTCTCTACTTTAATCTTTATACCAGTACCATCTGCTTTAAGGGCAATTCCATCTGCATTTATTGGAGATGTTGTAGAAGAATTTACCTTTACTATAAAGGGCGAAAGACTCGATACAATGAGATGATCTTCTTTGAGAGCCGACACACCTGTTCCATCGTAGTCGTCAGCAGTCTTATACTCCAGATCAACATTTGAGTCATCCGGTTTGATAGCGATAGACATAAAGTTGTGCAAATGCACTTTGAGAACTGTAAAGGCAGTTATTCCCGATTGTGAGGTAGCTTCAGTTGTCTCTTGTGCTTTTGCCACCGAAAGACCAGCAAACATAATTGCAGTTAGTAAAATTATTTTTTTCATATTCTATTTGTGTTTAAATTTGATTTCATTATTTTAATTTGTCGTGAACAGTGAGCAGTAAATAGTGAACAGTAAATAGTAAAAAGTGAACCGATTTAATTAAATGCGATTCTCTTTCTTTTCTGCAAGCATTGAAGGGATACTTCATTGCGTTCAGTATGACAAAGAGTTATACACCATTTTTCATAACTTTCAGCTCATTCTATACCAGCCTTACAGGCCTCGTTGTCATTTATCTAACTTTGCCCCAAGCCTTGCAGCTTGGGCTGAATTATGACAGCCCTTCGGGCCTAAATGCCTCAATTAAATGGCCGACACATAGGTACGGCCACTACAAATGCAACTAGGCTACCATTTTTAATTTTCCAATGACAGGTCGCGACCTGTCACTACAAAAGCAGTCACTTGTTTACGAACCAAACCTCTTCACCTCAATCTTCCGCTGCTTTATCTTCAATTCTATAGCGGGTATTACCGTTGTTCCATCGGCTACTACCTGCACTGTTTGCGGTTCAAAATCGGTATACACATTCTTGGTCAAAGAGTTGGCGTCAACCGATATTTCGTATTCACCAACCGGAAGGAAGAGTGTAAACTCTCCATTAGCATTAGTGAGGGCTTCAATTTTTCTACCATCAGTAGCAGTAGCCCACATACGCAAACCACCATATTTTTCTGCAAACTCTTCGCTAAGGCGTGCATCGTATTTGTAATATAGTTTTCCTGTTACTTTACCTGTACGTTGTAATGGCACATTCAGCGTGGTGCGTTTGTCAGCAATTACAACCGAAGCTGGTGCAACAGCATACCAATCTTGCGATGAAATTTTAAGTGAATAGTTGTCATAAGGCAACTTCCTGTACTCTACCTCACCTTTTGTATTGCTTATAAAACTCACACCACCAATTGTCACTATTCGATCTTCGGCAGGTGTGTCGCCAGTGTCATATATGCCGTTTACATTGTTATCGTAATACAGGAATAGCTTCAAATCTCCTTTTTTACCCACTGCAGCTTGTCCTTTTGATGGCAAGTTGTAACGAAAACCCGCTTGCACATTGGTATTGAACGAACTGTAACTGCTACTACTGTAGTTATAAGCATAAGCATTTACAAAACTCGAAAACTGGGGAGTGATGGCATAATCCACACGTCCCGAGTAGGTCCAATTATCACCAGAGTAGGAATTGCGATTATAGTTGACATTCAAGTTTGTTTTTAAGCGTTTGCCAAAAAAATCTTTTCTTACCCCACCCGAAACATTAAAACGGTAATTACTATCGCCTTCCAATGCATTGCGGTACGCCTCATAGATAGTGAAATCTCCTTGCTGGTAGTAGCTATTGAGGGTGAAGATGCGGTAGTTCCAGTTGGCATTTACGCGTAATTGAAACTGCTGACCCTCTATAAAGGGTATTTTAGTAAATCCATTCTCGGCAGATAGTCCAACGGTGTGTTCTGAATTACGACTACGCCAATTGATAGATTCAGTTAGTAGGTAAGAATGCATTTTGGAGGTTGATTGCTCTTCTTGGCTGTTATAGCCAATTACGCCCTCATCGGTTTGTTGTTTGGCAGTAATACTCATGCGTGTATTGCGAGATAGCGAGAAGTTTGTTCCTGCCTCTAAACGAGAGTTACCACGACCGTAGGAATAGTATGAATTACGTTCTTCCAATTGTTGTGGATTGTATTTATATAACGAGTAACCTGCCCACACACCCACTTTACCCAATTGACGACCAATGCGTTCGTTCAACTGTACTACACCCCGTCTTACTCCAGGATAATAACCCGAACTTAAAAAATTGCTACTGTTGATATTGTATTTTCCAAACTTACCACTCAACTTATACCCCAAGGCCACGGATGGTTCAATGGGAGATTCATCTGCCTTCAACAGTCGGGTGAGACCTGCACCCAACTCAAAACCTAACCTCACATCTTTCATCAACTCAAAGTTGTACTCATTCATCACCACCACATTTTCCGAGTTCTCATACGGAGTTTGATCATAGAGCACACTACCCATGTATTCACCCTCTTTGCGGGTCCTGAGTGCAGTTTTTGCATAGGCAGTATAACCAGTGCCAAAATCAGATCGATATTGGTCGCCCAGTAAGTTGTAACTTTTATCGGCCCAACCTACTTCAATATATTTTCCAGTCTTTTCATTTCCAAAATAGGTTTTCACCCCTCTACCGTTGACATACTTCTCCAGACTTTCGGATATGTTTCCTATCCTGATGCCTTTGTTGTTTTTTTGATAGTCAATATAGGTATTCGTGATCTGAGGACGAGTGCTACCATATGTATAGTAATAAGCATTTAAATTGAAATCGAGTGTTCCATCAAGCATTTCGTATTCTCCTTTTGCATTTAGTTGCATCGCTTCGTTATGCGAAAACAGATTCCTTCCACTCAACTCTATACTGTTACTGCTGTACGAATCAAAACTATATCCATAAGCAGGGTCAGTAAAGGTGCGACTACCTGATACATTTTGCACCCCAATCCTCACGTTGTTTATCAACTCCCCATTACTATACAGTGCAGCCATATTCACGGTGTAACGCTCTACACGCAATAGGTCTTTGGTGATTATTTTGCTGAAAGTGATAATGGTGTCTTGATAAGCATCTAAAACGATCTGCTTTTTCTCAACTTTCGTCCCTCCTCTTAGGTCGGGGAAAGCAGCAGTCACAGTAATTGTCTCTTTGCTATTGCCTCGGTTGGTCAACTGTGCCGACACAACAAGCGAATCGCCCACATTTTGCATCAATTGATTGGGTTCGTAAGCAGATAGTTGCACCTTTCTTACAGATTGGATGGTGAGCGTAGTAGTATACTGTGNNCTTTAGTATTGCCTCTATCATCTACCAAGGCAAACACCATATCTGTGTTCCCAGACGATACACTCTTACTGATAGAGATACGCACTGGGACAAACCGTTTTGAGTTGGCCTCCATCTGCACTGCATCTGCACTTTGGCCAATCATCTGAATGCCATCCACTGTTTTCAACACAATCTTTCCACTGACTGGTGTTGAGCTATTGTTTTGAAGTTGTAAAGTAAGCGGTACAAGTTCACCATTTGCGGCCACAATCTCTTTGTCCGTCTCTATCAAAAAGTAGGATGCATCACTCTCTTGCGCAAA
>DENY01000096.1:0-218 GCA_002359825.1 Bacteroidales bacterium UBA2632 | reverse complement strand
GTTTTAGTAGCTAATTTTTCAGCTTCAGTATTAGTGATAAAATAACGAACAGGTAGTTTTTGAGGATTATTGTTTTGGGTTCCAATAAAAAGAGTTTGTGCGATTGTTGAAGATAGAGTTTTAGGCCCTTGACTTGTACCATTACCTGCACTCTGCATCTCCACATTCACTACATTAACAGGTATCGTAGCATCTCCACTAACTCCAGAGTCGTTTCT
>DENY01000275.1:2672-3434 GCA_002359825.1 Bacteroidales bacterium UBA2632 | reverse complement strand
CATCCAAGTTCCCAGATGAGTTGCTTCCATACCGCCTGGGCCACCACCAGAAACCATCAAGTGACCTTTCTCAGCCAATTCTTTTGAAATAAGTACAATACTTCTGTAGTATGTAGTATCGCGTCGCAAACTATGCCCTCCCATAATAGCAACAACTTTATGGCTATCCCACTTAGCGAGGTAGTCGTATAGTGAATCGGTGATGGAGTGATCGTGCAAACGTTGCGCTAAAGAATCTTTTATGCTTGTTGGCTCTGCTTTCCCTTTGGAATCGTAGTATTTGTAAATAAGATGATCGTTTGTATCTGCATAAGAAGAAGGCTTGGAATAAGAAAAATCATTATACAACTCGGTGTGCCCATAAAGTTTACTTCGATACACTTGAAAAGGCAGCTTCATATTAGGGAAAAACAAATTCCCAGTCTCTATCAACTTAACTTCTGCCTTCACACTCATTTTACAACCTAAGAACAAGCAGTCTTGAAAATCCTTCTCTAAAATAATTTCTTCGTGATGTGTTAAATCTACAGCTTGAAAAGCTACATTTTTAATAGGGTTATGTTGCTGGGCGATTGCAACAAAATGCTCAACATTTTCAACTTTAATAATCATATTGGTTCATTTTTTTGAAATACAAAATAACACAACCTTTATGGATATACATAATTAAAAGTCGATATATCTCGGATTACACATAATGACCAAACTTATACGATCCCAACGGAGGTCGCACCTTAAGTCCATCACGTGCTACTATAAATA
>DENY01000275.1:1789-2644 GCA_002359825.1 Bacteroidales bacterium UBA2632 | reverse complement strand
TATACAAGGATGTGCGTGCAGTGATGAAAAGTTGATTTCGATCTTTACCACCAAAGCAAACATTGGATGGTTGTTGCGGTACTTCGATAGATTCTAACAATTCGCCAGCAGGTGAGAAAATATCTACTGCTTGTTTTCCATTTGTGGTCAAATACACATTTCCTGCTGTGTCCAATGTCATTCCGTCACAGCCCACAGCAACAAAAAGCGTTTTATTGGCCAATGTTCCATCTTCTTGGATATCATATTTGTATGTTTTTCCTGCCTGCGAATCTGTCACAAAAAGAGTCTTCCCATCGGGAGTTCCGAGCACTACATTGGGTTTTTCAAGATCATCACACACCCTTATAACCGAGTTGTGATTGGGCGTGATATAATAGACATGCATCCCATCCTGAGGAAGAGGTCCCTCTTCACCACCATATTTCGGATCGGTAAAGTAAACTCCACCTTTTCCATCAGGCCATAGGTCATTGGGCTGGTTAAACCTTTTCCCGTTATATTGAGTGGCAATAGCTTTATAATCACCATCGGGACTTGTTGCAGTAATCTGCCCCTTTTCACCTTCACAAGCCAATAAGTTTTCGTCTTTATCAAAATACAACCCATTCGCTCTGCCACTATTGATTCTGAATGTGTCGAGTTGGTTCTCTAATGTCCAAATCAAAATCAAGTGATTTGGAATATCCGTGAAGTAAACATTGCCTTCTGCATCAACAGCAGGACCTTCGGTGAAGTTAAATTGTCCAGACAGCTCTTCAACTTCAGAAATAGTGAATGATTTCGGTTGAGTTTCATCCTGGATAGTTTTCTTTTCAGCCGAACTATTTACACAAGATATGAGTGTAAACGCAA
>DENY01000275.1:0-1699 GCA_002359825.1 Bacteroidales bacterium UBA2632 | reverse complement strand
CGGATAACATTTGAAACTGTAAATTTCTATGCCCTTACTTATTTTTACAGAAAGCATAAATCTTAAAAATTTATGTTCCCTTTCAACTTGAACATGATAGCGTGTTGGCGAAAGTTTAATTTTATTACAGATAAGTAATTGAAAAACTCATACATATCCATTTAATTTAAACAAATCGCAATTTATATTTTCCACATATTTGCCCAACTTTCTTCAAATCAGGTGGGCCATCTGGCAATTGGGATAATTCCTCAAACATTGCTTCTAATCCAGATGGGAAAATGCTTAAGATTGCTTTAGCTTTTTCTTCTCCTACTACTTTCCAAGAATGTGGTATGCCTTTTGGACAAAAAATTAAATCTCCAGCATTGAGAGTCGTTACTTTATCTCCAATACTCATTTCTACTTGACCTTCCAGTACTTGAAAGACTTCATCTTCATTTTCGTGTATGTGAGGTGGTATACCAACACCGGGTTCGTTGTGCTGTTCAATTAAAGTGTATTGTCCATTAGTGTCCTTGCCCGTTAATTTGATGTTTTGATGGTACCCATTACATTCAATATTTTGCCTTCGCTATTCTTGACAATCTTGGTTTTTTGCAATTCAAAAACTTCTTTTTCTGATAATTCATCCATAATTTTAATTTTTATTTCTGGTTTGCGCATATTAACCATATGGAAAGGATAAAGTTCCAATACATAATACAGTCTGTCTGATAAACGTTTTCCTGTCCAATTTAGTTGTTGTTTAGATTGGTTTTTTCTCAATATTGTTACCGACTCATTGATTTTTAGCAACATACGAAACAAACCCGGGTAGAGATGTTAGTTTAAGAGTTGGTGAAGTTGGTTTTCATGTAAGGTATAGACAGACTAATCAAAAAAACTGATACGGGTAATATATATATAGGCTGGCAAAATTACACTTTATCCCCCATAGAACCTATCGGTTTTATGGGGGATATGGGGGGAGTAAAATCGCTTACTCAAGGCGTTGTTTAGCCTCGAAGCCTAGACTGAATTATGCCAGCCTTTCAGGCCATAGGTCATTGGGCAGGTTAAATCTTTTCCTGTCATATTGTGTGGCAATAGCTTTATAATCACCATCGGAACTTGTTGCAGTAATCTGTCCCTTTTCACCTTCAAAAGATATGAGTGTAAACGCAATTAATAAGCATGTAATTTTCTTCATAATAGGGAGGGTTTTAATTTAAAATGATGGATTTAGCCGATGAAAAAAGAGTTGTTTGATTATCTATATAAATATTCATCCGTACAATATAGTAGTTGCAATTATTGGGAGTTTTCATTTTTGTCTTACCATCTTGCTTATATACATTTAAATATTGGTAGCTCCAATAAGAGCAAACAGTTTTTTTGAGTGATCTAATAAAAAATGAAAATATGTAATTTAACTGATTATAGAAGAAAATGGCTTCGTCCATGGACGAAGAGTTTCAAAAGACTTAAAAACCGTATTGTTTAAAAAATAAACGACGAAAATGACATGAAAATGAAATTGTTTGTGGAAAATCAATCGTTCATCTCATAAAATTTCTTTCGTCATTGAACAAATGCATGTTTATCGCTTATATTTTCTTTTGTCGCCAAAAAAATCAGAGAAAAAGGTGTTTTAAACATTTTGTCCATGGACAATTCAATTTTCAACAGTTGGAACTCTCATTGTTCATGGACGAAG
>DENY01000095.1:21091-24053 GCA_002359825.1 Bacteroidales bacterium UBA2632 | reverse complement strand
GTCAGCCTTTTCTGCTAAATTTTCATCAATTACTACTTTCATCGCTGCTGTAGCTACTTTGCAAGCTAATGGAAATCCACCAAATGTTGATCCATGTTGTCCGGGTGAAATTGTCATCATAATTTCATTGTCACACATTACTGCAGAAACGGGTAATACACCTCCAGATAACGCTTTCCCTAAGATTATAATATTTGGTCTGATGTTTTCATGGTCACAACAGAGCATTTTTCCTGTCCTTGCTATACCTGTTTGTATCTCGTCAGCTATAAAAAGGACGTTATACTGTTTACACAAGTCGAAACAGGTTTTTAAGTATCCATCATCTGGCACTACCACTCCTGCTTCTCCTTGTATTGGTTCTACTAAAAAAGCAGCAATATTTTTTCCTTTTTCTTGCAAAATATTATTTAACGCTTTTGTGTCATTATACTCTATTGCTTCAAAACCTGGTGTGTAAGGACCATATTCCTTTTTCGCATTTTCATCACTTGAATAGGAGATGATTGAGATTGTTCTTCCATGAAAGTTATCTTTACAAGTCACAATTATAGCTTCATTCTCCTCTATACCTTTTACTTGATATGCCCATTTTCTTGCAAGCTTTAGAGCTGTTTCCACACCTTCTGCTCCAGAATTCATGGGCAGAAGTTTGTCGTAACCAAACAATTTGGACATCATTTCTTCATACGGACCTAAACAATCATTATAAAAAGCTCGCGAAGTTAAACACAAAGTTTCAGCTTGTGTCTTGAGTGCCTCAACAATTCTTGGATGACAGTGACCTTGATTTACTGCTGAGTATGCCGATAAGAAATCGTAATATTTCTTACCGTCAACATCCCATACAAGCGGACCTTGTCCCTTGGCTAATACTACAGCTAATGGATGATAATTATGAGCCCCATATTTCTCTTCGAGTGAGATATAATGTTGTGATTTTTCGGATAGATGCATAAAAATGATTTATAAGTTAATTAACGAATATGTTATATTAGCAAATATAGTTATTTTTAGTAACATAAGTAAATCTTTATTCAAAATATTTTCGCTGTTTTCTTTTGGATCTNNAGTTTAGTTGGTGTTTTATCCATTTGTACTCTAACTCTCGGTTTATTTTTTTAATTTTGCACTGATAACAAAGATCCTTAATACTTTATTAAATATATGGAGCTTCTAATAAATAACTTATCTGAAATAGACATTTTTGCTAATAGATTTGTTGAAAATATGAATCATAGAAAAGTCTTTGCATTTTACGGTGAAATGGGAGCTGGGAAAACCACCTTTATAAAAGCTGTTTGTAAAATATTAGGTGTTACCGAAACAATTACGAGTCCTACTTTTGCCATTATTAATGAGTATAAAAAAAGCGATAATGAAGCAATCTTTCACTTTGATTTCTACCGTATCAAAAATATTGAAGAGGCGTATGATTTTGGTTACGAAGATTATTTTTATAGTGGGCAACTATGTTTTATTGAATGGCCTGAACTAGTAGAGCCTTTATTGCCAGAAAATGTTGTAAGAGTACAAATTACGGTTCAAGATAATGATCAACGTTTAATTTCCATTGAGTTATAATCAGAACTCCATTGGAATGCTTTTAATAAAAAGAACATTAAACTAAATCTGATTTATTTGCTCTATATATTGACCACTTTTTTGATTCAACTTGCAGATTGTTTTAGAGATGAACAAAAAATTAGTTTTTTAGGTGGTGCAGGTTATGTATCTTTGAATGTTTCAAACAAGATACAATGATTCAATACTATTGATGTTCTTATTATTATGAAAAGATTATTTATCAATCTCTTTTTAATTCTCTCTTTATCTGCAGCAACAGCACAGGTGAATACTGAAAGAGTTACACTAATAGGTCGAAATGCCCTCTACTTCGAGGACTATGTTTTGGCTATACAATATTTCAACCAAGTGATTGGAGCGAAACCTTATTTAGCAGCACCTTATTATTACAGAGGTATGGCTAAGTTTTTTCTAGATGACTTCAAAGGTGCTGAAGATGATTGCACACTGTGTTTAGAGCGAAATCCATATTGGTTGGCAGCTTACCAACTGAGAGGGGCAGCCCGACAAAATAGAGAAGACTATGCAGGCGCAGCTGAAGACTATGCACAAAGTTTAGCCTATTTGCCCGAGGATAAAATAACTCAACTGAATATGGGTATCGTGAATATCGAGTTGAAAGAGTTTGAAGTTGCCGAAAAAACATTTGAAGACTTATTAAGAATATTCCCTGATTACACACCTGCCTATTTAATGCGTGCAGCCATGTTTTTAGAAAAGGGTGATACGGCTAAAGCAATTGAAAACTATAATATAACCATAGATAAAGACCCTTACACTTCTCACTCGTTTGCTGCAAGAGGTATTCTTTATTTGCAACAAGAGGAGTATAACAAAGCACTTGCAGATTTGGATGAAGCTATTCGGTTGGACCCTTACTTTGAAGGAAATTACATCAATCGTGGACTTGTTCGATATCATCTTAAAGATTTACGCGGTGCAATGGCTGATTATGATCGTGTAATAGAAATGGATGCAAATAATTTGATAGCACGATTCAATCGCGGATTGCTGCGAGCACAAGTTGCAGATAATAATAGAGCAATTAAAGATTTCGATAAAGTTATTGAGTTAGAACCTTCTAATACAATTGCATATTTGAACCGAGCTATGCTTAACACTGAAATTGGGGACAATGTAAATGCTCTACGAGATTTGAATGTTGTATTGGATGAACATCCCGACTTTTTCCAAGGATATTATTCTCGTGCTCAATTAAAGCGTCAAATGAACGATTTACAGGGTGCCGAAACTGATTATAAGTTGGCACGAGCTAAAGAAAACGAAGCCAAGAAACAATTAGAAAGTGACGAGTTGGCACAAGTAGACTCTTCCAAAGGTTCAAAGTCAGTAGGAACACGGGAAGAGACAGATA
>DENY01000095.1:20772-21081 GCA_002359825.1 Bacteroidales bacterium UBA2632 | reverse complement strand
TTGTTGCGGATAAAAAAACTGAAGAGAAGACGAAATATAAGAGTCAAACTCGGGGTAAAGTCCAGAATATTAATACCGAGATACTATTGGAACCTAAATTTGTAATCACTTACTATGAAAAACCATACGAAGTGCAACGACCCGTTTATTATTCTGCATTAATCGATAAAGACAACAACACATTAGGATTGGCATGGAAGATAAGAGCTACAAATTCAGAAGCGTCGCTCAATGAATTGCAAGTGCAAACTCACTTCCGATCCATCGCAAATTATTCGAAGAAGATCGACGAAACAAGTGACAATGCTT
>DENY01000095.1:7362-20713 GCA_002359825.1 Bacteroidales bacterium UBA2632 | reverse complement strand
GAGAGCAAAACTCGTTTGGCAGAATTACCAACAAGAAAGAAACTACCTTTGATTAATGAAAAAGTAATTGTTGGTGGTGCTCCTATTGTACCAGATGTATCTAAAAAAACATTGGAGTATGATGTAATTCTCAAAGACTACGAGAGAGTTTTAAACTTAGACCCTAAATTTATATATGCATACTATAATCGTGCTGAAATCAAGAGTATTCAGAAAGATTATAGGGGAGCTATCTCAGATTATACAGAAGCCATCAATTTGGAGCCTCAATTTGCAGAGGCTTACTTCAATCGTGGTTTGTCTCGCTTATCCGTTGGAGAAACTACAGCTGGTTTAGATGATCTACGTAAAGCGGGGGAGCTTGGCATTGTTGAATCATATAGTATTATTAAAAGGATGCAGTAGAGCAGGAACAATGTCTAACATGAAATATGTTTGTGGTAATAGTTTTGATGAAAAGCATTTAGTTAGATCAACTAACTATGGTATTTGTTTTGCATTCTTCAGAAAGTAATACCCATTCTTATGCTCCACTTTTGCCGACACAATTTGGGCATCGTGATAAAATACAGCTCTTCTCTCCTCTTGCACCATTTTATCCAGAAGTCGCTTTTTCTCTTCCATGGCAAGTGCAGCATTGTTGTCATAAGCCGACAACCATCCAAGCGATACATGAGCAGAAGTAGGTACTACATCGCCAGGGAAAACAATTTTCTCTTTATCTGAATCGATAAATATTGCAATTTGTCCAGGAGTGTGTCCATCATAAAGCTTTAGACTAAAGCCTTCTATGAGTTGTGTGTCTTCCTCTATAAAAGTTAGTTGGTTAGAATCGAAAACAGGTTCAATGTTTTCTGCAAAGAATGAATCTTTTTCATACAAACGAGGATTGCGATAGTTTTCCCATTGTGCTTTGCTCAACCAATAAGTAGCATTCGGAAATGTAGGGACAGATCTCTTGTTTTCATCAAAACAAGTGGCATAGCCACAATGATCGAAATGAAGGTGAGTCAAGACAACATCGGTGATATCACTCGGCTCATAGCCAATCATTTTTATCTCTTCCACAATATCTTTAAGATTGTGAGGCTGATAAAACTTCAATTCATGCTTGTTGCCCACTCCTGTGTCTATGAGGATACGTCTGTTTTCTGTTTCCACAAAAAGACAGCGCATAGCCATCACGCACAGGTTGTTTTCGTTGCTTGGATATTTACGTTCCCAATACATTTTAGGGATAGGGCCAAACATTGCGCCGCCATCTGCCATAAAATTTCCCGATTCTATGATGTGAAACTTAATCATTCGTTGTATTTTTGTGTAAAAATAATCAAAAGGTTCGACTTTAGATAATTATAGGCAAAGCAAATAGGTTTCATAGCCTGTTAATTTGGCTTGCGATTGCAATTTCAATTGAACCTATGAATACGAAACTAGAAAATGCTTATAGCAGAGCAAAAAAAGAGAGATAATATTGCTGAATATTTGCTTTATATGTGGCAGTTGGAAGATATATTGCGTGCTTATGAATTTGATATTGATAAGATTCAAAAAGGCCTCATTGATACCTCCAATCATTCAGATGAAAAGAAGGAAGAAGCTCGAAGATGGTATATACAGTTGATTGAACAGATGCAGTCGGAAGGTATTGAGAAAGAAGGTCATCTCAGTACAAATAATGAATTGCTCAAAGAATTGAGTCTATTTCATGCGCAACTACTAAAAAATCCTGATGAGCTAAAATACATAGAAACTTATTTCAAGACTTTACCTTTTATTCAAGAATTAAGAGGTAAATCAAAAAGTCAAGATTTGCCTGAAATAGAGATTTGTTTCACTGCACTCTATGGTTTTCTATTGTTGAAGCTGCAAAAGAGAGAAGTGTCACCCGACACTGCCTCAGCAATTTCTCAGATATCGAATTTGCTGCGCAGTTTGTCTGAAAAGTATAACTAACAAGCTAATAAAGGAGAATAATTATGGCAATCTATACAGGTTCGAGCAAGCATTTGGGTGGAACAGATAAAGCCACTACAAAGGAGCAATACTATTACGGATTGGTTCAGAAAAAAGTGTTAGTGACTGGTGCTACTGGCCAGTTGGGAAGTGAGTTGAAAGATTTTGCCAATGAACATGAAAGCATGTTCCAGTATATTTATACTGGATCGACCGATTTAGATATTACTCACCTTGATGCAGTTAGAAACTATGTAAAGCAACACTCCATTGAATATATTATCAATTGTGCAGCCTACACAATGGTGGATTTATGTGAGACTGATGTGGATGTGTGCAATGCCGTGAATCATCTGGGAGCAGAGAATTTAGCCAAAGCAGCTGCTGAGTTTAACTGCAAATTGATACATATTTCCACTGATTATGTTTTTGATGGAAATACTAAAGAGCCATATCGTGAAGATTCGCCTGTCAATCCATTGTCTGTATATGGCAAAGCTAAGTTGCTAGGCGAAGAGGCAGTGATGTCTATTGCGCCAAACTCAATTATCATTCGTACAGCATGGCTTTACTCTTCCTATAAGGTAAACTTCGTGAAAACAATGTTACGTCTCATGAGCGAGCGAGAAGTTTTATCAATCGTAAGTAATCAATACGGTACACCCACTTATGCACGGGACTTGGCCGAAGCCATCACCATTATTTTAAATAATTCAGAAGAAGAATGGAAAGAAGGAATCTATCATTTTTCTAATCTTGGAGAGACAACGTGGTATGGTTTTGCGGAAAAAATAAAACAATTTGCCCAAATAGAAACCTGTCAATTGAAACCGATTGAGGCAAAAGATTATCCAACTCCTGCTGTTCGGCCACAATATACAGTGCTTGATAAAACTAAAATACAAGATACGTTTCACTTCACGATACCACATTGGGAGGAGAGTTTGGAGAAGTTTTTCAACAAACTTTACGGAAATAACTAAAAACAGAAGTGTGCCTGTGGTACATTCCAATAGACTAAAAAGTCAATACAATACATATGAGTATAAAAAAAGAGATACAAAAACGTCGTACATTTGCTATTATAAGTCACCCTGACGCAGGGAAAACAACACTTACTGAAAAGCTGTTGCTTTTTGGTGGTGCCATACATATCGCAGGAGCTGTAAAGTCAAATAAAATTAAGAAATCAGCTACCTCTGACTGGATGGAAATAGAGAAACAACGAGGCATATCGGTAGCTACATCAGTGATGGGATTCGATTACGAAAATCACAAGATAAATATATTAGACACTCCTGGTCACCAGGATTTTGCAGAAGATACATTCCGAACACTCACTGCGGTTGATAGTGTTATCGTTGTTGTAGACGTTGCAAAAGGAGTGGAAAATCAAACACGTAAATTGATGGAGGTGTGTCGGATGCGCCATACTCCAGTTATGATATTTGTGAATAAACTCGACAGAGAAGGACGCGACCCTTTCGATATTTTGGATGAGTTAGAGAAAGAATTGCAAATAAAAGTACGTCCATTGAGCTGGCCCATTGAAATGGGAGATAGATTCAAAGGTGTTTACAATTTGTATGAAAAAAGTCTCGATTTGTTTCAACCAAGTAAACAAACGGTTACAAAATCTATTGCTGTAAAAGATATCAACGAGGGCATCTTAGAAAAGCACATTGGACAAGATTTAGCTGAAACCTTGCGCGAAGAGGTTGAATTAATCACCGGCGTATATCCCGAGTTCGATAGAGAAGAGTATCTAAAAGGCAAGTTAGCTCCTGTTTTCTTTGGTTCTGCTTTGAATAATTTTGGAGTGAAAGAACTATTAGATTGTTTTGTGGACATTGCCCCATCTCCACGCCCAGTAAATGCTGAAGAACGTAAAGTAGATCCTTATGAAGACGCTTTCAGTGGTTTTGTCTTCAAGATTCATGCCAACATGGATCCCAATCATCGTTCACGTATTGCATTTGTGAGGGTCTGTTCTGGCAAATTTGAGCGAAATGTTAACTATAAGCATGTTCGTTTCGATAGAATGATGCGTTTCTCATCACCAACAGCTTTTATGGCTCAGAAAAAAGAGATTCTTGACGAAGCTTATGCTGGAGATATTGTGGGTTTACCAGATACAGGTAATTTTAAAATTGGGGATACGTTGACATCTGGAGAAGATTTACATTTCAAAGGACTGCCTAGTTTCTCCCCCGAAATGTTTAAGTATATCGAGAATGCCGATCCCATGAAATCGAAACAGTTGCAGAAAGGTATAGAACAATTGATGGACGAGGGAGTAGCACAGCTTTTTACACATCAATTTAATGGTCGAAAAATTATTGGAACAGTTGGTCAACTTCAATTTGAGGTTATTGAATATCGTCTATTGCATGAATATGGAGCTCAATGTCGCTGGGAACCAATAAATCTATTTAAAGCATGTTGGATTGAGAGTGATAATGCTGAAGAATTATCAGACTTCAAGAGANNGCGCAAATATCAATACATGGCACACGATAAACAGGGAAGGGATGTATTCTTGGCAGAATCAAACTATATGCTGATGATGGCACAACAAGACTTTAAGAATATCATATTCCACTTTACTTCTGAATTTTAATAGCGTTAGTCTAAGGATTGTTAAGTGTGTGAACCAATCTTTGATGTCTCGTGTTCTTTAAACGTACTATAATTAGAATAACAATTAAATTAAAAGACATGGATGATTTAAGGTTTAAAGGAAAATGGAATCAGTTAAAAGGAAAAGCAAAACAACAATGGGGCAATCTGACCGACGACGACTTAACGTATGTTGAAGGAAAAGAAGATGAACTCTATGGTGCTGTAATGACCGCAATTAATAAGCTGTAAGATGAAATTAAATCTTGGTTTGATAAAGAATTGAAAGATTTAGATTAGAGTTTCTATTCAGGTACAGCGTTATTTAAAGGTTAATTAAAATTCAGTGGATGGCAAGAAACATTTTCTTTTGCCATCCATTTTTTTGTATTATCATAAAAGCAAGTTGTTTTATACAGGAATTAAATATGCTGATATTATATGACTACTCAATCCTAATAATACAAAAACATGAAATACTGTGTGCGCAAACTCTTTTTTAGCCAATGCATACACCACCGAACCGATAATGTAAAACACACCGCTCGCTGCTAACCAATACAACACTGGAAGGCAGTCGTTTTCTATAGCCACCCTGATTGTAGGTTTTATAGCAATGAGTATGGTCATTCCCATCAATACATACGAACCCGTTTTTATGTGGCTGTTTTTCTTCATGGGTCTGAAATTAAAACCAATTCCGACAAAAGCAATTAACCAAACTAAAATAAAGAGCGACCACCCCCACATCCCCTCTTCGCGCAATAGTATCAATGAAAACGGAGAATAACTTGCTGCAATCAACACATAGATGCTTGCATGATCAAAATGACGAAGTGTTTTCTTAGTTTTTGGTTGTTGCACATAGTGATAAATGGTGGACGATAGCATGCAAACCAACATACCAAACCCGAAGATGGAATGTCCGAGAATTGCCNNGGAAATCAACACAATCATACCCACAATTGCCATCACAACTCCGAAACCATGAGTCAGATAATTTGCTTTCTCTTCTCGTGCACTGTAGAATTTGAAATTTTCCATCTTTTGATGTATAGATACAAGTATGCTCGAAGCATTCTATAAATACTCCAAGCAAACTTGATTATGATTTTATTATAAAAGTCTCTAGTTAAAGCTTGTTCAAAGCTTGTTCCAAATCAGCTTTTATGTCTTCGATATATTCAATACCTAATGATAAACGCAATAAGTTTGGAAAAACACCCGCAGCTAATTTAGCTTCATCGCTCAGTTGAGAGTGAGTTGTGGTTGATGGGTGAACAATCAAGGTTTTAGCATCACCCACATTGGCCAAATGGCTGATAAGTGACAAGTTGTCAATCAGCTTGGCAGCTTGTCCCTCATCACCTTTCACAAAGAAAGAGAGTACTCCACCAAAACCACCATTTTTCAAATATTTTTTAGCAAGTGTATGATACTTACTACTCTCGAGCCCAGGATAGTTGACTTTTTCAATCTTTGGATGTTTTTCAAGCCATTGAGCAATCTCCAGCGTGTTTGAGTTGGTACGTTCAGCTCGCAAAGACAATGTTTCTAAACCTTGTAATAACATGAAAGAGTTGAAAGGACTAATTGCGGGGCCATAATCACGCAAACCCTCTACGCGAGCACGAATGGCGAAGGCAATATTACCAAACGGTGAGTCTGCACCAAATACTTCCCAAAAGTTCAACCCATGGTATCCTTCTGATGGTTCGCTAAACATGGGGTACTTACCGTTGCCCCAATTAAAGTTTCCACCATCTATTATTATTCCTCCCATCGATGTGCCGTGTCCACCAATCCATTTAGTTGCAGAATGTGTTACTATATTCACACCCCAATCAATCGGATTGAATAAGTATCCACCTTGGCCAAAAGTATTATCTATTATAGTGGGTATATCATGTTTCTTTGCAATAGCAACAATTTTCTCAATATCTGGGATGTTATATTCTGGATTACCTATCATTTCTAAATATATACCCTTTGTCCGATTGTCAATTAGAGACTCTATACTTGCTGGATCATCGCCATCAGCAAATCGTACTTCAATGCCTATTCTTTTGAATGCGACTTTGAAAAGATTATACGTGCCTCCGTAAAGAAACGATGTTGATACAATATTATCGCCAGCTTCTGCTATGTTATTGAGTGCTATAAATTGCGCTGCCTGTCCCGATGAAGTTGCCAAAGCAGCTACACCATGCTCAAGTGCTGCCATTCGTTGTTCAAAAACATCAGTTGTTGGGTTCTGAAGTCGGGTGTATATATTGCCAAACTCTTTTAGTCCGAATAGGTTTGCTCCATGTTCTGCATTTTTGAAAACATAGGCAGTAGTCTGATGAATTGGTACAGCTCGAGAGCCAGTTATTGGGTCTGGTTCCTGTCCAGCGTGCACTTGTAAAGTGTCAAAATGAAGTTTTTTCATATCTTATATAAATAAATTAACCTTTAATCTCGGGTAAACAAACAAAACAGTTAGAATGTTCTGGTTGTTTGTAGAAAAATGATATTCTAAATATCTTTGTAGTTATCAAACAGTCTGCTTCGTGCCACCATACAAGCACCTACTATGCCAGCTTTTTGTTTTAATTTAGATGTTTCTATTTTTGAATCTCTGTTCACAAGGTTAAGTGAGTATTTTCTTATTGAACTCTTTATCGGTAGAAGTAAAAAACCTTCGGCTAACGACACTTGACCACCAATAACTACTAACTCTGGATTGAAAATATTGATGAGACCTGCAATGTATTTACCCAAAATATATCCCACCTCTTCCACGATTTCGATACACAACGGATCTTCTTTTGCAACCGCTTTCATAATGTCGGTCAAAGTGAGAGTATCTAAATCTTTTACGTGTTCAGTGAGAATAGAGCTTTCACCCTTCTTTATTCGCTCAATGACCATTCTGTGAATAGCCATCCCTGAGGCTTCTGTTTCGAGGCAACCTTTTTTGCCACAGTGACACAAGATTTCGTTGTCGAATATTGGAAAATGACCAAACTCTCCAGAAAATCCCGATTTACCATAATATGGTTTCCCATCAATGATTATTCCTATGCCCAATCCCCAGCTAATATTTACAAAAATAACATTCTTTTCGCCTTGTACCACGCCCGACATATATTCACCCAATGCCATTGCACGCGTATCATTATCAATTCCTACATTGAAATTTAGTTTTTCCGACAAAATCTCGGTAATAGGTTGCTCACTAAAATAGAAACTACTGTAGCTATAACCCGATTCAGGGTTAACGCGTCCCGATATATTAAGATTGATATTGAACAAACGCTCCTTTGGAACTTTTACATTATCAATAAAAGTTTGAAGATGTTTATGGAGAATGTCAAATGATTCTGTTGTATTCTCAAATTCGTATTTAATGCCCATTTGGAAATCAACAATATCACCTTTGAAGTTCATCAACGCAATATTCAAATGATGTCTGCTCATATCTGCGCCAATAAAATAGATTGAATCGGGATTCAACCCATATAAAATAGGATATCTTCCACCCGAAGTTTGAACTTTACCATACTCCATAATCAAATCTTGCTCCACTAACTCATTCACAAATTTCGTAATTGTTGGAATGCTCAAGTCCAACTCTTTAGAGAGTTCTGTGATGGTGTTATTGCCGTCACTAATAAAGTAGTTGATTATGTTTTTCTTTATCTGAACGTTTTTCACGTTCTTGTCGCTCTGTAGCAAAAAGCTTTTAGTCATGTCATTAAATATAAAAGTTGCTGTAAAATAAAATTAAAAGGATACGCTTACAAAATTAATAAATTAATTGTGTAAGTCATCTTTTATTTCAATTAATATGACCTGTCAACTTTATTATCATCATTTAGTTTGGTTATTCATGAAAAATAGTTGCATATTTGTATTTCTTTAATGTTGTGATTATAAAACCTATTTAAAATGTTAAGAGTATGAGTCTTTTCTATTTAGTTCCTTTAGCGTCATTAGTGGCTTTATTTTTTGCATACTATTTTTTTAGAAGTATGATGAAAGAAAGTGAGGGCACCGATCAGATGAAGAAAATTGCACTTTATGTGCGTGAGGGAGCCATGTCTTATCTCAAACAGCAATATAAAGTTGTGACAATTGTGTTTGTGGTATTGGCATTAGTCTTTGCAGTTATGGCCTACTTCGGATTGCAAAATAATTGGGTTCCTTTTGCATTTATTACAGGAGGATTCTTTTCTGGTTTGGCAGGATTCTTTGGTATGAAAACTGCCACTTACGCTTCGGCACGTACAGCAAATGCTGCACGTCATTCGCTCAACAAAGGACTACAACTGGCATTCAGGTCGGGTGCTGTGATGGGACTTGTTGTTGTGGGTCTTGCACTGCTCGATATTTCTGCATGGTATTTTGTACTCGATTATTTTGTTAAAGACACAGCACTTGCATCTCACAAGCTTATTATGATAACCACCACTATGCTTACATTTGGTATGGGGGCTTCCACGCAAGCACTTTTTGCACGTGTTGGTGGGGGTATCTACACAAAAGCTGCCGATGTGGGAGCCGATTTAGTGGGTAAAGTTGAAGCAGGAATTCCTGAAGACGATCCGCGCAACCCAGCAACTATTGCAGACAATGTGGGTGACAATGTGGGTGATGTCGCCGGAATGGGAGCTGACCTTTACGAGTCATATTGTGGTTCAATCTTAGCAACTGCCGCTCTGGGAGCATCTGCTTTCGCTGCCAACCCGATTATGCAGAAGAATGCTGTCTTTGCTCCCATGATAATTGCTGCAGTTGGAGTCTTCTTGTCAATATTCGGAATCTATTTAGTGAAAACCAAAGACGATGCTGACATGAAACAACTGATGAGCGCACTCAATCGAGGGGTCAATACAAGTGCATTTCTCATTGCCATTGCCACGTTTGGTATATTATACTTATTAGGTTTTGATAACTGGATGGGGCTCTCTTTCTCTGTTATATCAGGATTGTTAGCCGGTATAGTTATTGGACAGGGAACAGAATATTATACTTCTCATTCATATAGCCCTACAAGATTGATTGCCAAAAGCGGATCAACTGGCCCCGGAACAGTTATTATTGCGGGGATTGGCACAGGACTTATATCTACATTCATCCCTGTGCTTGCTATTGCCGTTGCCATCATGGTTTCTTATTTGTCAGCTATCAATTTTGATATGCAAAACATGGTGAGTGGTGCAAATTTGAGTTTGGGACTCTATGGAATAGGAATTGCGGCTGTGGGTATGCTTTCCACACTGGGAATTACATTAGCAACTGATGCTTACGGACCCANNATGCTGGAGGAAATGCCGAAATGAGTGGTCTCGGGCCTGAAGTTCGCCAACGTACCGATGCACTCGACTCATTGGGTAACACCACGGCTGCTACAGGAAAAGGATTTGCTATTGGTTCGGCTGCCCTCACAGCTCTTGCGCTGTTGGCATCTTATATCGAAGAGATTAAGATTGGTTTGATGCGACTTGGTCAACAAATTCTCACTTTTGCTGATGGGAAGACAATGAATACTGCTGATGCAAACTTTGCAGATTTCATGGATTATTACCAAGTAACACTGATGAATCCAAAAGTAATTGTTGGTGTTTTTATTGGTTCGATGATGGCGTTTCTTTTCTGCGGTCTCACCATGAATGCGGTAGGTAGAGCTGCACAAGAGATGGTGGACGAAGTTCGCCGTCAATTTAGAGAAATAGTAGGCATTATGGATGGCTCGGGCACACCAGACTATGCTCGCTGTGTTGCAATATCTACAAAAAGTGCTCAACGCGAAATGTTATTGCCCTCATTATTAGCCATTGCTATACCTATTGCTGTTGGTCTCATTTTAGGAGTTTCAGGTGTGATGGGGCTATTGACTGGCGGTCTGGGTTCTGGTTTTGTTTTGGCTGTGTTTATGGCCAATGCTGGTGGAGCTTGGGACAATGCCAAGAAATATGTAGAAATGGACAACTATGGTGGCAAAGGAAGCGAAACTCACAAAGCAACCGTTGTGGGTGACACAGTAGGTGATCCATTTAAAGATACTTCTGGACCTTCTCTCAATATTTTGATTAAGTTGATGAGTATGGTTTCTATTGTTATGGCAGGATTGACTGTGTCGTGGAGTTTGTTATAAAAGTCGTAAGTCAATAAGTCGTAAGTCTTAAAGTTGTAAGTGGTGAGTCAGTCGTAAGTGAGATTGACTAGCCACTTACTGTTTTTAGTTTTCATCACACTGTCACACTGCCCATCGTTTGCAACAAGGGTCTTATGATTCTGCGTTTATAACGCATTGATAATAGACAATCATTAAGAATGAAATTGTTTGAATATATTTTATGAGAGTTAATCTGTAATATCTTTTATTGTTAATTATACGCAAGAGCTATGTGCAATGGTTAAATCAGATTCTATAACTTATAATTATTGACTTACATCTTTTCTCACTCTCCCTCCTCATTGCAAAGAGAGGTTTGCGAACATTGACTTACGACTATTGACTATTCTATTAATTTTGATTAATTGGAGGTTTCTATCGTGAAAATCTAGAGAATATTTTGTAAATTTGATGTTGATTTAAGCGACAGATAAATAAACTCTATAAAATAAAATTTATTATGAATTTTTTGACAAACGACAAATTAACGATTGTAGGTGCAGCAGGAATGATAGGCTCAAACATGGTTCAAACAGCCGCCATGATGCGATTAACTCCTAACATCTGCCTATACGATCCATTTGCCCTTGGCTTGGAAGGTGTAGCAGAAGAGATGGCTCATTGCGGTTTTGAGGGGGTAAACTTTACCTACACAACCAATGTAGAGGAAGCTTTCACAGATACCAAATATATGATTTCATCGGGTGGAGCACCACGTAAGGATGGTATGACACGTGAAGACCTATTGAAAGGAAACGCTGAAATTGCTGCCCAACTAGGTAAGGATATCAAATCTTATTGCCCAGATTTAAAGCACTTGACTGTTATTTTCAATCCCGCAGATATTACCGGATTGGTAGCATTGATTCATGGTGGTTTGAAACCAACACAAGTAACTACATTGGCAGCTTTAGATAGCACACGTTTACAAAACGAATTGGCAAAACATTTCGGTTTGAAACAAAGCCAAGTTACTAACACACGTACTTACGGTGGTCATGGCGAAATGATGGCAGTATTTGCATCTACTGCAAAAGTAGACGGTAAACCATTGACAGACATTATCGGAACTCCCGAATTGACAAACGAAGAATGGGAAGCTCTAAAATCAAGAGTGAAAAAAGGTGGTGCCAATATTATCAAACTTCGTGGACGTTCATCTTTCCAAAGCCCTTCTTACGTTTCAGTTGAAATGATACGCGCAGCAATGGGTGGCGAAGCTTTCCGCTGGCCTTCAGGTTGCTATGTAAACACTGGCGATTACAACCACATAATGATGGCTATGGAAACTTCTATCACTAAAGATGGTGTAACTTATGCTCCAGTAAAAGGAACAGAAGAAGAGGTAAAAGAATTGACAGAAAGTTACAATCACTTGGTTAAATTACGTGACGAAGTTATCGAAATGGGTATTCTTCCAGCAGTTGACCAATGGCACACTGTAAATGAGAACTTGAAGTAAGCTATTCGATAGTTTTACTTATTATAATATAGGAAAAGGATGTCTTGAGTGGCATCCTTTTTTTGTGTTTAATGGTGTAGATAAAATTCATGAATTTTNNTCTACACTAAAACAAATACCCAATCCGCAATGCCAAAGTTTCAGCATGATTCTTTGTTTGCTCCGATATTTTCATGCCTGACATATCGCTCAATTTTGCTTTCATTACTTGCACTTCATAAGAAAGAGAAAGTGTGAAAGCCGTGTTTTTCATTGGAAACAAAATGCCTATAGACGGAGAAATATATGCTCCTCCCGAATTCTTTATATGATAGTCTTTATCATTATTGGGATTTGCTCCCGTTGCAGCAGAGGCATCATAGCTTCGTGACACTATACCGTAACCCATTTTCAGATCCACAAAAGGGATGAAATCTCCAGAATCTGGCAGCTTATAAATAATATTTGCAAATATTGGTACAGAGGTGATTCCGTCGAAATAGGGGATATACCGAGTGTATATATTCAATCCAGCTCCTATCCCGCCCGCCAAACTCTTGCTCAATGGATAGGTTCCTGATATAAAAAACTGAGCTCCCGAAAATCCTTCATCATCAGTATAATCATCCGAGTTGAACTTGAAATCATACTTCACGCCACCTTCTACATGTATGGCAATTTTGTTGCCACTTTGGGCAAATGTGGTTAGACTGATACATAATAATAGTAGCGACAAATAAACTGTTTTCATTCTCTGATTTTTTTGTTGATTGTAACCCTGCTATTGACTTTTCAGCAAATATATAGTTGTACACTTAAGCAAGACGTGATTTGATATTATTTATTTTTTCGATCAAGTCAACTCTATTTTCTCTGCATTTTATATTAACAGTAAAGATAATTGTAAAAAAGAAAAAAACACTCATCTTTATTGTATTTGTTTTTGGCTTAAAATGGTACTTTTTGCAAAACATTTCNNAATGTTTGAAAAAAGATTTTTGTTGTTTTATAGTCCAAATTTGTGCCTTTTCTGCCCTAAAACTCCAAAATCCCGATGTAGAATTCACTTTTCATCTGTTGAATCTTCAAACATAGGTTGTTTTTTCTTTATTTACTGCGTTTTTCTCTCATATTTGTTGAAAAAGGCATCAATTTAGCGATTCAAAACATTT
>DENY01000095.1:0-7254 GCA_002359825.1 Bacteroidales bacterium UBA2632 | reverse complement strand
AAAGAAAAAATCTTCTTTATAACTTTATGGTTGATCCAAAAAAACCGCCCCTTTTATTAAAAAAAGAGCGGTTCTTCAATAAATTTTATTCCCTTAATTTGGGAAAGAAAGTTCCTTGCTACAAGTTGTTCTCTGAAAGATATCTTTCGGCATCCATGGCTGCACGACAGCCAGTTCCGGCTGATGTGATAGCTTGACGATAAAGTGAATCGGCAACATCACCGGCTGCATATACACCTTCAACAGATGTTTTTGTGGTTGGATGCTGAGTGTTTATATATCCTTCATTGTCCATTTCTAATTGACCTTTAAAGATGTCCGTATTGGGGTGGTGACCAATGGCCAAGAAGAACCCATCGATTCTGATGTCAACTTTCTCTTCATCAGCTTCGCCCATTCGTTTCACCAAGTGAGCTCCTTCAACACCGTTTTCTCCGAATAGTCCTAATGTGTTGTGCTCAAATAAGATTTCAATTTTTGGGTTTTTCTTCACACGATCTTGCATAATTTGAGAAGCTCTCAAATGATCTTTTCTCACAATCATGTAAACCTTTGAAGCCAATCCTGAGNNGAAGCTCTTAAGTGGTCCTTTCTTACAACCATATATACTTTTGAGGCCAAGCCCGACAAGTAGGTTGCTTCTTCGCAAGCGGTGTCACCACCACCCACTACGGCAACTGTCTTGTTTCTGTAGAAAAAACCATCGCATGTAGCACATGCAGATACGCCCATTCCAGCATATTTTGTTTCGTCGGGAATACCTAGGTATTTAGCTGTAGCTCCCGTACTAATGATTACTGTGTCGGCTTCTATCACCTCTTCGTTGTCAATAGTAACCTTTTTTGGACTAACTGAAAAGTCAACTGCCGTTGCTCTTCCTCTTACTACTTTTGTGCCATAGCGCTCAGCTTGTTTTTTGAAATCATTGNNAGTTTTCAACTTCGGTAGTTGTGGTCAATTGTCCACCAGGTTGCATACCTTCGTATAATACTGGACTTAAATTGGCACGTGCCGCATAAATTGCGGCAGTATAACCTGCGGGCCCTGATCCGATGATCAGACATCTTACTCTTTTTTTCATAAGTTTGTTTGTATGTTTAAGAAGCTATTTCGTTGTGGAGCGAAAATGCTTATTGATTTGTTTTGTACAAAGATACGTTGAAAAATCAAATTATGAAAACAGTATAATTTTTATCTATCAGTGGGTTGACAAAGTTGATTATCGGAGGTCGATGATTTCAACTCCGGGATGGTTGTATTTGTTGAATGTGAACAGGTCGTTGGTGTATTTATTGTTGCTTGTATAGTCCGAAATACTCAGTTTATTTTTATTCCCATCGCTTGTTGTTACTTTCACCAATACTACACTGTTTGTTTTATTGTCTATGGCGATTGACAAAGATTTAAAATCTTGCGATTTATTAATGGGGGTCATCTCAATCTCGGTTATCTCTTTTCCATTGTAGGTGCTGCGAGTAGGTTTTTTGAGCACGTAGTTGGTATTATACATATTGAGCAATGCCAAAGGGCTAATGGAGATTAACTCTTGTGGGGTGGGGGTGCTTATGTTCACTTCGTTGGCATCTTTGAGCAATACCCATTGGGTGGTGCCATCAAACCAAGTGGTGGAAAACGGTAGGTCTAATTTAAACTTATTGCCTTTCACAAAAGCAATTCCTTCTTGTTGTTCAAATGCTCCGCCATCAGCATCGTCGGGTGCGAGGATGAAAGACAATTTTACTCCCTCCGATTGAGAGAATTGTTGGCTCGCTTTGTCCAGTATTGCTTTTGATTCAGGTGAACTTTGGGGNNTTTTGGTGGTTTTATATTGTTGTTGTTTATTGGACATGAATGGGAGATGATGGTTTAAAATTACTGGGAGGAACGAGTTGCAAACTCAGCGGGTTTAAAAACCTGGGAGGTGCATAGCTACAGCTTTGCACTATTTTTTCTACGGCAGACACGGGTTACAAACTCGCGCCAGCGAAGACAGTCACCCCACAGCTCATGCCCCATATCTCACACCTCAAACCCATTTAGTCCAACGTATTCAATATTTTTTCCAACGAATATTCATCAGCAATATACACTTCGCGCGGTTTGCTACCTTGTTGAGGCCCTACAATCCCTGTTGCTTCTAAAGTATCCATTATGCGTCCCGCTCTATTGTATCCAATGGAAAATTTGCGCTGGATAAGCGAAGTAGAACCTTGTTGATGCACCACAATGAGGCGGGCAGCTTCATCAAAGAGAGCATCACGCTCATTCATGTCCACACTGCTTGTCGATTTTTCGCTCTCAATAACATATTCGGGTAGTTGAAAAGCAGATTCGTATCCTCTTTGTTTACCAATATATTGTGCAATTCCTTCCACCTCGGGCGTATCCACAAAGGCACACTGTATACGTATCAAATCGCTACCTTGTGAAAATAACATATCTCCACGGCCAATCAATTGATTGGCACCACCCATATCTAATATAGTGCGCGAGTCAATATTAGAAGTGACCCTGAATGCCATTCTTGCTGGGAAGTTGGCTTTGATGGTTCCTGTAATGATATTGGTGGTAGGTCGTTGTGTTGCAATCACCATGTGGATACCTACAGCGCGCGCCTTTTGAGCAATGCGTGCAATGGGCATCTCTATCTCTTTCCCCGCAGTCATAATGAGGTCGCCATATTCATCAATTACCACTACAATGTAGGGCAAATATCTGTGACCCTTATTAGGGTTGAGGCGTCGCTTCACAAACTTCTCATTATATTCTTTTATATTTCGTACATGTGCTTGCATCAGCAACTCATATCGGTCGTCCATCTCTTTGGTGAGAGAGTTCAGTGTTTGTGTTACCTGCGTTACATCAGTGATAATAGCTTTGTCCGAGTCGGGCAGTTTGGCCAAGTAGTGTTTCTCGATAGTTGAGTAAATATTGAACTCTACCATTTTTGGGTCAATCAACACCATCTTCATTTCGGATGGATGTTTTTTGTATAGCAATGATGTGATGATTGCGTTGAGACCTACGGATTTTCCTTGTCCTGTAGCTCCTGCCACCAAAAGATGGGGCATCTTGCATAAATCGAACATGAAAATATCGTTGGTAATAGTGCGACCCAATGCTACAGGTAAATCATAGTCGCACTCTACAAATCGCTTAGACTTTATGACAGAGTGCATCGAAACAATTTGTGGATCTTTGTTGGGGACCTCAATACCGATTGTTCCTTTACCAGGCATAGGTGCTATAATACGAATGCCTAAAGCCGAAAGACTCAATGCAATATCATCTTCAAGATTTCGAATGCGCGAAATGCGCACTCCTGCTTGTGGAATTATTTCGTAGAGGGTAAGAGTGGGTCCTACAGTAGCTTTTATTGATGTTATCTCAACACCATAGTTTCTGAGGGTACTTATAATTTTGTCTTTGTTTTCGTTTTGCTCTTTCATATCCACCTCTCTGTTACCCACTTGGTAGGCTTTGAGCAAATCCATTGAAGGGAACTCAAACGATGAGAGATCTTTCTTTGGATCATAGTCTTCGAGCACTTCTCCCGTTTCCTTATCTATCAATTCTTCACCCACTTTCACAACGGAACTTGCGTCTTCAGTTTCTGTCTCTTTTTGAGGTGGAAGGNNACAATTACTTCAAATCCATCACTCTTACCAAGAGGTGCGCTCGCTTGGAGACTGGGTTTCTTTTTAGGAACGATTTCTTGAGTATCTATGGGCGAGTCTTCGTTGGCTGTGTCTTCCTCGACACTTTCTGTCGTTTCTTTGTTACGTGAGAGAAAGCTGAGAGCTCGATTCCATTTCGATGGTTTTCTAGCTTCGTCTTCATCAACAGTGTCTTCAACAACAAAGTCAGTAGTATTGTCCTCGTTTTCCTCTCCATTGTTATTCATGCGTTGTATTCCTTTGCTCAGCGTACTTTGGATTTTGAACATCGACGATTTTTTGAAAAGTACAACCAGAATAATAGTAAAGAGAATGATCAGTAACATGATGCCAGGCCAGCCGATACTGCTTTCGAGAATCTGTTCAATCGAATTACCATGTTTGCCTCCCCAAACAATGTAACTATCAGGGAATAGTTTGCTTATAAAAGCTATTGAGATAGAGCCAAAAATTACTGCAAGAGCGATAAAAATAAAAGATTTGGCGAGAGAGCCTACCCATACTTTCATCCATCTGAGGCCAGCAAGAATGATAAAAACAGGAATGAGAAGCGAGAAAATGCCAAACCATTTATTGACCATTGCTTCGGCAATGAATGCTCCTCCTGCACCAGTCCAATTATCTACAGAAAGTGTTTTGTCGTTTACGAGTTCAAAAAAAGTCTTGTTGATAACTTTGCTCTGATCTGCTCCTCCCGTGAAGAGAAAGGAAATCATGCTCAGAAAGATAAACAAGCCGATAAAAGAAATGACCACCCCCGCTAAGAAATGCGTGCGTTCGCTTTTCAGAAAACTCGTGAATGCGTTTTTCTTAGATTTACTACGGTTAGTAGGTTTCTTTTTTATAACTCTCTTTTTTTTTCCCATGTTTGAAATGTCCCAAACAAGTTGAAACATATATTTAATTCGCTGTTGATAATATTATTGTGCTATAGCTTTACAAAAATAATAAAAACTAAGATAGTAAACAGGGTTTAGTCAAACCTTTTTTTTAAACGAGCAATTTCGTCGCAATTTGAAATGCCGATGAATTAGTGCGAATCTCTTTACATTCTCGTTATAGATAGGAAAAATTGCAATGTAAATACTTTTAAGACATTTCAGCAATGGAAATAGTCTGATGTAGAAAATTGTAGTGCTTTTCATGGATGAGATACATGATGAACTTACACTTTCTATGGATTTTAATGATTATACGCTATGATTTCTCCCTGTTCGTCTGACTACAGAACTGTAACCATGAAAAAAGAAACAGATTCACTACATATAAAACTATATATGCAATTGAATCTATTTCTAATTATGTATTTAAATGTAATGTTTGCTGTGTGCTATTAATCTTTCTTTTTGCTTAAAAGAAAAATTCCACCTGCTAAAGCAACAACACCCAAGCCCATATGAATATACCCGGTTTCTTTACCGCCTTTGTCTTCAGCACTCAGTTCTACACCTAATATCTCCACAGAGTTGGCGCTCTCTTGAACTTGATTTACACCCAGATAGCCAAGAAATAAAGCTGCTACAATTAGTATTATTCCGATTACAGTTTTCATAAATAGTTTTCTTTAAAATGTTAGTAAATTAATTGTTATTATTTTCATCTCCAAAATGAGGTTTGTCTGAAGAGTTATCTATTTTTTTTTTATTATCCATTTTGACTGGACCATCTTCGAGGATTTCAATTGTGCGGGTGGATACAGCATATTCGTCTGGGTATATCTTACTGCCCAACTCGTTTGCCCAGGCTTTGGTAAATTCTGCCCCGATATATACTATAGTCGCTGAATAATACACCCACACCAACAGCAGTAGAATAGAGGCTGCTGCTCCATACAACGAACCAATATTACTCGTGCTTAAATAAATGGATATGGCATACTGTCCGATGAGGAAAAGAATGGTTGTTACCACTGCTCCAACAGTCACATCGCGGTATTTTATTTTTGCATCGGGGAGTACTTTAAATATTAGTAGGAATACAAGAGTAGTAAAAGCTATATTTAAAATTATACCTACTAATTTAAACAGCAAAACAGTCTGATCTGGAAGAAATGCCATCAGTCTTTCGTTGAGTAATCCAATGATGGAGCTTGCACTCATTGTAACCAAAAGAATAAATCCTAAAGCGATAATAACAGAAAAGGATAATAATCTATTCTTGATTAGTTTGAGCCAGCCTTTCTTTGGTTTAGGTTTGATTCCCCATATTGTATTGAGGGATTCTTGTATGGAAGTGAAAATGGTGGTTGCACTAAACAGGATAACTCCAATACCTATTATAGTAGTTATAGTAGAAGTATTCGCAACTTCGGCCTTGTGAACCACATCTTGTAATACTTCGGCAACGTCCGTCCCCAAAAGATGACTTAGCTCTCCAAAGAGCTTCCCTTCTATGTCTTGAGCAAAAAAAGCACCTATTGTTATTATCACTAATGTAAAAGGGGCAAATGAGAAGATGGTAGCATATGATAAAGCAGCACTTAAGCGGGTTACTTGNNACTTTATCATCTATAAATCCTTGGACTGTTTTTTTAAAAATAGTCCATATTGATTTGAATGTTATCTTTTTCTTTTTATTTTGCAATGTAGTTTTGTCCATAAGTAAATACAAGTGATAGTACATGTATATTAACAACCATAAAGACGTTTTTGTTTCAGAACAATGATTTATAGAAAATTTAATTCGCATTTCTCAATGCTTATTAAAAAGCAAAAAGCCCGCGAATCACTTCGAGGACTTTTCTAGTTAACACAATCTTCATGAAACAAACTACACTATCGAGTCGATTGCAGAATTATAGTCTGGTTCTTCGGTTATCTCCGGAACCAGTTGGTTATAAATAACTTTCCCTTCTGGGTTGACAATTACTACAGCACGTGCTGTCAATCCTTTCATTGGTCCATCAACAAGAAGTACGCCATAGTCCTTAGCAAATGAATCGTCTCTAAATACAGAAAGAGCAATTGTATTCTTTATTCCTTCCATACTACAGAAACGGCCAGCTGCGAAAGGTAAATCGGAAGAGATGCCCAAAATCACTGTATTATCTTTTGATCCAGCTTTCTCATTAAACTTCCTTACTGATGCAGCACATACTCCTGTGTCTAAACTAGGGAATATATTTAATACTACAGTTTTACCTTTAAAGTCTGATAGTTTCACTTCTTCTAGGTCGGTGTTTACCAATGTGAAATCAGGTGCTTTATCTCCTACTTGAGGAAGTGAGCCACTGGTGTTTATTGGATTTCCTTTAAATGCTATTTTCGTCATGCTTATTTATAATTTATTCTATATTGGATGTTTCAACTACTTAAACACAAACACGATTTGATTGTTCATAAGTAGCTGTTGTTTAACAGTCCTGTTAACTTTTGAGCGGTCTAAGTGCCTTATGCAGTGGCTTTCTTATTCTTTTTGTGCTCCTTAAATTCTTTTTTTAGGTATTTTGCTGTATCACCTTTCGAGTTTTTAATGACTTCTTCTGGGGTACCTTTTGTCAATATCTTGCCTCCCTCTCTACCACCTTCGGGTCCTAAGTCTATAATATAATCAGCGCATTTTATAACATCCACATTGT
>DENY01000077.1:2221-5315 GCA_002359825.1 Bacteroidales bacterium UBA2632 | reverse complement strand
ATTGTCAACTGTCAATTGTCAATTGTCCATTAACTAAACAACCACATTCACAATTTTCTTAGGCACCACAATCACCTTCCTAGGCGTTTTGCCCCCCATCCATTTCACAGAGTCGGGATGATTCAACACCGTCTCTTCAATTTCGGGACTGGTGGCATCGGCTCCAAATTCCAATGTATAGCGTACTTTTCCGTTGAACGAAATAGCATATTTGAAAGTATCCTCTATGAGGTATTCCTCATTGAATACAGGCCATTCGGCATCAAATATTGTTCCTTCATTGCCCATGGCGCTCCATAGTTCTTCCGCTATGTGAGGTGCAAATGGCGATAGCAAGATAAGGAGATCATTCAGAATGATGCGATTGTTACTTTTGAGTGATGTCAATTCATTCACACAAATCATAAAGGCCGACACCGATGTGTTGAACGAAAAGTGCTCAATATCATACGATATCTTCTGAATCAATTTGTGCAATGACTTCAGCTCTGGCAATGTCGGTTGCGCATCATTCACAGTGTACTCATTGTTGGTGTAAAAAAGCCCCCATGTTCTACGCAGGAATCGGTGTACACCATCAATACCGTTTGTATCCCAAGGTTTGGATTGCTCCAATGGGCCCAAAAACATTTCGTACAAGCGCAATGTATCAGCACCATATTTATCCACAATATCATCAGGATTCACCACATTATACATCGATTTAGACATCTTCTCTACAGCCCAACCGCACACATATTTTCCATCCTCGAGGATGAACTCTGCATTGTTATATTCAGGATTCCACTTTTTGAAAGCTTCAATATCCAACACATCATGATGCACAATGTTCACATCCACATGAATAGGCGTTGTGTCATATTCATTTTTCAAGTTGAGCGACACAAATTTGTTGGAATCCTTGATGCGATAAACAAAATTGCTACGCCCCTGTATCATACCTTGATTCACCAATTTCTTGAAAGGCTCTTCCTCACAAGAAACGCCCAGGTCAAACAAGAGCTTATTCCAAAAACGACTATACACCAAGTGACCCGTAGCATGCTCCGTACCACCAATGTATAAGTCAACATTGCGCCAGTAGTGATTGTTCTCTTGCGACACTAACATCTGTTCGTTGTGCGGATCCATGTAGCGCAAATAGTAGGCCGATGAACCAGCAAAGCCAGGCATGGTCGATGTTTCTAAGGGATATCCATCATCCGATTTCCAATTCTCGGCACGTGCCAAGGGTGGTTCGCCCTGTTCGGTAGGCAAGAATTTATCCACAGGAGGCAATTCCAACGGTAGGTCTGCTTCGCTCAGTAGATAAGGCATACCGTCTTTATAATAAACAGGGAAGGGTTCGCCCCAATAGCGTTGACGTGAAAAGATGGCATCACGAATTCGATAGTTTACCTGACTATAACCTAATTTATTTTTGCTGATTTCATCGATGGCTTTTCCAATGGCCTCGTCAACGGGTAGTCCGTTCAGGAAGTCAGAGTTAATCATAACTCCCTCTTTGGCATCGAAACTCTCTTCCGAAATGTCGCAACCCTCAATCAGGGGGATAATGGGCAAATCGAAATGTTTGGCAAATGCATAGTCGCGACTGTCATGTGCAGGCACTGCCATAATAGCACCTGTGCCATATCCTGCCAACACATAGTCCGATATCCAAATGGGCATCGGTTCTTCTGTAAATGGATGTTTGGCATACGAACCCGTAAAAACGCCACTCACCCTCTTTTCGGTAATGCGTTCGAGTTCCGATTTCTTGTGTGCTTGGGTAATATAGGCTTGCACGGCATCATATTGTGCCTCAGTAGTCAATTTGTCCACCAACTCGCTTTCGGGTGCCAATACCATAAATGTAACACCAAATATTGTATCGGGACGAGTCGTAAATACAGCTATCACCTCTTCTTCCACTTCCTCCTGTTCGATAACGGGAACATCAGGTGCAGGCACAGTTTCTACATATTCCTTAATGGCTTGACCTACTTTTTCAGGGTCTGTCAATACTTCAGATTGTGTGAAATGAAGCATACGATACCCACCCAGCTTCAGTGTGCTTTCCGTAATAATTAGCGCATCTTCCTGTTCCTTTGTAAGGGTTTCATCCGTGTCGATGGTCACAATCACAGCTTTGTCCTTATTGATAAAAGGAGCAACAAAATCATCAATCTTGTAGTGCTTCTTCATTTTAAAACCAAGCTGACTGTTCTTCACCACTTTCCACAACAATTGTTCAGCCTCATGATCGTGTGTCTTATCGTTTTTCGATGCATCGTCATCCTCGTCCCTTTCCATGATAGGAATATGAATAACAGCCCCTTCGCTTCTGCCAATCCAGTTGCGCTGTGTCTCTTTTAGAGATTCAGACCAATCCAATTCGTCTAGTCCTTCCAACAAACGTTCGGCATAGGCAGACACACGCAAAAACCACTGGCGCATTTTCTTTTGTTCCACCGGATATCCTCCTCGCTCCGAAAGGCCATCAATTATTTCATCGTTGGCCAACACAGTACCCAATTTCGGACACCAATTCACCAAACTATCGCCCAAATAGGCAATGCGATAATTCATCAGCACCTCTTGTTGTTCTTTTTCCGATTTCAAGTTCCAATCTTCGGCTGTAAATTCCATAGGCTGACTGCAAGCGGCATGTACATTCTCGGTACCCCGCATTTGGAAATGACCTACTAGGCGGTCAATGGGTTTGGCACGTTGCAACTGTGTGTCGTAGTAGCTTTCAAACATCTGACTAAAAGCCCACTGAGTCCATTTGTAATAATTGGGGTCACTCGTCCTTATTTCACGATCCCAATCATACGAAAACCCTATTTTATCGAGTTGCTCACGATAGCGCGCTATGTTTTTTTCGGTGGTAATGGCCGGATGTTGCCCCGTTTGTATGGCATATTGCTCAGCGGGAAGTCCGTAAGCATCATATCCCATGGGGTGCAACACATTGAAACCCTGCAGTCTCTTGTAACGCGAATATATATCGGAGGCAATATATCCTAATGGATGCCCCACATGCAATCCTGCTCCCGATGGATAGGGGAACATATCCAGCACATAATACTTTGGCTTGGCTGGGTCTTCT
>DENY01000077.1:0-2177 GCA_002359825.1 Bacteroidales bacterium UBA2632 | reverse complement strand
TGATGAGTGATGAGTGATGAGGGAAGGGTGAAGGGTGAAGGGTGAAGGGTGAGGAGTGAGCAGTAATCAGTAAGCAGTGAGCAGTGAGCAGTGAGCAGTGAGCGGTGATGAGTGAGCGGTGAGCAGTGTTGAGTGATGGGTGACGAGTGATGAGTGATGGGTGACGTGTGAGGGGTGATGGGTGACGAGTGATGAGTGAAGAGTTTCTCCCTGGGGGCGTGGAGCTCCAGCTCCTCGCATAAAATAATAAAAAATGTGCAGCTGGAGCTACACAAGCCCAAGAATGCTAGCTCGTCGCATAAAATAACAAGTGTGAAGCAGGACTAGGCACAGGAATGCGCCCTCACTCCTTACTCCTCACCCCTTACTCTTTACTCCTTCTTCCCCTTTTAAACAAAAAAAAACGACTAACCTTAGATATAATCCAAAGTTAGTCGCGGTTCTGATCAAGAATCTGAAAACAAAATCTAAACTGTTATTACAACTGTTATAAACTTGTTTAAAGCTCGCATAAGACCTACTAATCTATATGCTACAACAGAAGAAGAAAACGATCAATTCGCATTTGACGCTACGAATTATGGTGATGTCTCACCTTCTATTATTTGGGTAAATTAAAACCCACTAATGGGTGTTTAATTTATATTTTAAAAAGAGCACTGTCATCGCAGCAACGGTAATTGATAAAAATTAATTGTTTTAAACTTGAAAAAATTACACGGTTTTACTTCATTTAAACTTAAAAGGCGGTTTTATCCGCACTAAAAAAATATTTAAAATAATTGTTACCTAAAATAACAGTGCTCTATTTATTTTATCATCATTAAAAGAACGTAATGTGATGAGTTTTATTTTGTTGAATGAATTGGGGAGGTAGGTGGTGAGTTGAAAGCCAAACTGTTTGAAGCCTGATAAACATGCCGCCTTTTTTCATTAGGACGAACAGAGTTTATTGTTTTAAAAAAGTAAGTTTAATCTGTTGTGAGGGATACTTCTTAATCGGTTATTATTGCTTCAGCTGTTTTCTTTCAAAAATTTAGGATAATGTTAATTTACCACTTTGTCTCTCTAATCTTCATCTTTATTCTCATGCACAGGGTCGATAACTGGGTCTGATCTTTTTTTTATAACGAGCGATTTAGTTTGTTAGGTTTTTAAACTGTTAGAGTTTCACCCTGTTATCATTGTTTTGTATGTCCAGCTCCCTCTTGCTGAATCATCTCATCTATATAACGTACTAGTTATTATTTTGTTCTCTAATTTGTAACTTTAACATGCAAATTAATATATTATTTGTTTGAATCGTTTTTACAATTCGTGAATATATTCTCATTTGCGGCTCAAATGTAATAAAGTTTTTCTGTGAAACAAAACATTTCAGATGATTTAATAATTATTCCCTGAAGAATTAACGAATTAAGAATGTATTCTTGGGATTTTGAGAAAATAATTCTAGGAAAGCAGGAAATGGAGTAAGGAGTGAAGGGTGAGGAGTGAGGGATAACAAGTGATGAGTGATGAGTGATAAGTTTGTGATTCCTTTGCGTCTTCCTATCTTGGCGACATATATTATTGCGTGAATATTCAATCTGTTTGTTGTCTTTCCTGGGGGCCTGGAGCTCCAGCACTGTGGATCATTGTTCCTCCTGGGGGCGTGGAGCTCCAGCTCCTCGCATATGAGCGAACCACGAAGTGGTTAAATGTGAATAGCCACGGGTTGGAACCCGTGGAAACGATCATCAAGGACCATAGAACCCCGAAGTGGGTTCAATTCTGGCATAATGTATAAATGTCCCTGTCATTCTGAGGTAACGAAGAATCTGTTCAAATAATCATGCATTGGTAACGTAGTAGCATCACAGTAGGGACAGGTCGCGACCTGTCCTTGAACACACATCCCAGGAATGCCCATGTATTCAACTCATGATAATTTTGGAGATTGTCCAAACAAATACAAATAAGATCTTTTTTCAATGCATTTATCCACAATAGGGCACACAATAATCGTAGTGATTAAATAGCGTTTCGCCGCTCCCCCTTTAGGGGGCTGGGGGGTAGAATTGGCCGTTAAGGTTATAACCATGTTCAAACAACCCTGTCATATTTAACGTAGTGAAATATCCGTTCAATATTTGCACACTCTTCTAACAGATTCTTCACTCCGTTCAGAATGACAG
>DENY01000110.1 GCA_002359825.1 Bacteroidales bacterium UBA2632 | reverse complement strand
CTTTTGTACGCATACAATACCTACTCTGCAAATAACATGGGACTTTTGTACACATACAAAAACTATTCTTTCAGAGTGACTCTCTAATCGATATATAACAGGTACACCCCTGAATCAAAAAAGGCACAAAAAAATAAATCTCCTTGTGCCTTTATAATGACTACATTTGTGTATTATACTCCTGATCAGAGAGTATCATTAAGTATTCATCCCTCCACAAACGTGGATTACCTGTCCGCTCACATACGACGAAAGGTCGGATGCCAAAAACAAGGCAGCATTTGCCACATCTTCGGGTGTGCCACCTCGGCGCAATGGAATTTGTTTTGCCCACTGCTCGCGTACCTCATCAGACAAAGCACCTGTCATGTCGGTGATGATGAATCCTGGTGCAATTGCATTGACACGTATGCCACGTGAACCTATTTCTTTGGCCATTGACTTGGTGAGACCTATCATTCCTGCTTTCGAGGCAGAGTAGTTGGCTTGCCCGGCATTGCCCGACACACCCACCACAGAACTCATATTGATGATGCTTCCCGATTTCTGACGCATCATGATGGGAGTGAGAGCATGCGTGAAGTTAAAAGCAGACTTCAAGTTCACGTTTATCACCATGTCCCATTGCTGTTCGCTCATGCGCATCATCAGTCCATCGCGCGTGATGCCTGCATTGTTTACAAGAATATCAATTACCCCAAAATCTTCCTTGATTTGATCCACCACTTTGTGCGTATCGTCAAAGTCAGCTGCATTTGAAGCATAACCTTTAACCTTCACACCCAATGCTGCAATTTCTGCCTCAGTCGCTTTCACATTCTCGTCAATCGACAAATCGGTGAATGCAATATTGGCCCCCTCCTTTGCAAAACGTAGTGCAATAGCCTTGCCAATGCCACGTGCGGCACCCGTTACTAAAGCTGTTTTCCCTTCTAATAATTTCATTGTTTCTGTTTTTATTATATTAGTTCTGAAAAATATATCTATTTCTTTGTAATTCCTTTGAATACTAAATTGGCAACAGTGTTCCTGTCGATAGAATCTTTGGGATCTTGCGTCATCACACCTCTTATATAGGGCACCTCCAAACCTTTGAGGGCAAAATGAAGTATTCGAGATGTTTTAGCCGTGTCTAGCACCTCAAACTCGTCAGATGCTACCCCTTCGTCGAGTATCTGTTTCAAGAGATTGGTCTCTTGTCTGTCAAAAGTTTTTCTCACATTCTCGACCATGAATATGTCTCGAAAGAAATCTCCTCGCAATGTCCCATTGCGGGTGACCACCTTTTTTATTATTTCCAGTCGGGTCACAAAAAAGAGCATCAGTTTGTCAGTAGCAGTGTGTTCTTTATTGACAGACTCTTGCAATTGCTTATACATGCTTTGGAGTTCCGACTCTATTACGGCATTGTATATCTCTTTTTTGTTGCTGAAGTAAGTGTATAGTGTACGCCGCCCTCTCTGAGAAGCTTCGGCAATATCGTTCATAGTTGTATTTTCATAACCAGACTTTGCGAAAAGCTGTCTGGCTTTCTCTAACAACATTTGTTTTGTCTTGATGGAGCTCATAATTGCACATTAATATAACTAGTGTGCAAATTTAAGTATAAAATTTCAATCCAAACGACTAAACTCAGATAAAAAACAAGCATTAGCACTTCAATAAAAAAGGTGTTAACGATAAGTAGGGTAATTTCCACATACAGTTTACTCCCAAATTGTTTGTTTATCTAAAAACTTATACTAAATTTGCAACTCAATATATGAAATAAAATGACAAATCATTCTTCTATTAATACATGGCGTTGGTGTGGCATTCATTTAAACAATGGGTTCTCGTTCCGTATGTCGTATAACTAATAAAAGATACATTTATAAAAAATACATCACATACATTTTTACAAACCGCCTGTTGTTTATCGCAAACAATAGGCGGTTTTTTAATTCATTAATTCTCAAACAATAGTTCATCATGGAAAAAAAGAAAAAGTTTATCCTACCCGAAAATGAAATTCCTCGCCAATGGTACAATGTTGCCGCCGAAATGATTAATAAGCCTCAGCCTTATATTAATCCAGGAACAAAAGGACCCCTCAAAGCTGAAGACTTTTATGGTCTTTTTTCAGAGGAATTGTCCAGACAAGAAGTGAATGAAACCGATACTTGGATTGACATACCCGAGGAAGTGCGCGAACAATACAAACTATATCGCTCCACTCCGCTGGTACGAGCCTATGGTTTGGAAAAAGCATTGGATACACCGGCACACATCTATTTCAAAAATGAAAGCGTGAGCCCAGTTGGGTCGCATAAATTAAACACAGCACTGCCACAAGCCTACTACAACAAAATTGAAGGTGTGACAAACCTTACCACTGAAACTGGTGCAGGACAGTGGGGGACAGCATTATCTTTTGCTTGCAAAGTGTTTGGACTAGAGTTGGCTGTATATATGGTGAAGATAAGCTACGAACAAAAACCATATCGCAGGTCAATGATGCAAACATGGGGTGCACAGGTGATTCCATCGCCCAGCATGTCTACCAAATCGGGTCGAAAAATCTTAACAGAGAATCCACAATATCAAGGAAGTTTGGGGACAGCCATATCCGAAGCCATCGAACTGGCAACACAAACATCCAATTGCAAGTATGCACTGGGAAGTGTGCTCAACCATGTATCGTTACATCAAACTGTTATTGGGCTTGAGGCTGAAAAACAAATGGAAATGGCCGAAGAATATCCCGACATTGTTATTGGATGTTTTGGTGGAGGGTCTAACTTCTCAGGTATCTCATTCCCATTTTTACGTCACAACATAAAAGGTGACAAAAAGACACGTTTCATTGCAGCAGAACCATCATCGTGCCCAAAATTGACACGCGGAAAGTTTAGATACGACTTTGGTGATCAAGCCGGTTTCACTCCACTCATTCCGATGTATACATTGGGTAGCAATTTTACTCCCTCAAATATTCATGCGGGTGGATTGCGCTATCATGGTGCAGGAAGCCTTGTGAGCCAATTATTAAAAGATGGCTATATTGAAGGAATGGCCATAGATCAAATAGAATCATTCGAAGCAGGAGTTATGTTTGCACAATCAGAAGGCATCATTCCAGCACCCGAATCCAATCACGCCATCGCAGCCACCATAAAAGAAGCGTTGAAGGCAAGAGAAGAGGGCGTAGCCAAAACAATTCTCTTTAATCTTTCGGGACATGGATTAGTAGATATGGCATCTTACGATAAATTCTTATCGGGTGATTTAGTTAATTACACATTAACGGAAGAGACTATTTCAAAATCGAGAGATACTGAGTAGAATACTACTCAAATCAAGTGACAGTGTGCATATGAATCAAAAATAGTTGATATTATAACACTTTATATTTGGAAGTATCGAAATAATTCTTTACTTTTGAATTGTAATTAGATGAAAGAATTTGCCGCATTGGTCGATTGGGAAACTCATCAATTACATCCTAGAAACGAGTTAAGTTTTTGTTTTTAATGGCGGGTCGCATCCTTCGGGACATGCATTTTAAATGCACAGCGAATTACAGAGGAAACGAAGCACTCAAATCCTGACAACAGGAGTTTCGTCTTATTCCACCGATGCGGCTTTAATATAGAGAAAGCAGACTTGCAAATAATTTAGTTTAATGCAGTCTGCTTTCTTCTTTTTTATTTCCATCAAAGATAAATAAACTTACATCATGAATGCCTATTTGGAGTTGTTCCTCGTTTTTTTCAGAATTGGAGCTTTCACCTTTGGAGGAGGTTATGCAATGTTGCCGCTCATCCAAAATGCAGTAGTGGATAAAAAACATTGGTTGGGAGACAAAGAGTTTATCGATATGCTGGACATTGCTCAATCTATGCCTGGCCCTATAGCTCTGAACACAGCCATTTTTGTTGGTAACAAACATAAAGGTGTGAAGGGTAGTATTTTCTCAAGCTTAGGTATCATTCTTCCGTCATTTATCACCATCCTTCTTTTAGTTATATNNCATTCACACAGTTTCGTGAGAACACTGCTGTTGAAGCCGTCTTCAAAGGGATAAGGCCAGCAGTTGTTGCGCTCATCTTTGCCCCCCTACTCCGTATGGGCAAAAACGCCGACATCACATGGAGCACATTGTGGATACCTATTTCTGTTGCACTGATTGTAGGTTTGCTTCATGTGTCACCCATCCTTGTAATTGTTTTGGCAATAGCTTTAGGCATATTATACAAAAGAGTAATCACAAAATTAATCAACCGATAATAATATGGCACTAGCACAACTATATATATCTCTTTTCATTGCATTCTTCAAGATTGGTTTGTTTGGCTTTGGTGGAGGCTACGCAATGTTGCCCCTCATTCAACAAGAAGTGGTGGAGACAAACGAATGGATTACTATAAACGAATTCACCGACATAGTGGCTATTTCACAAACAACACCTGGACCTATCTCCTTCAACTCTGCCACTTATATTGGATACAAAGCCGTTCATTCTTCTGGATTCACTGTATTGGCAAGCATTTTGGGCTCTGCCGTGTGCACACTTGCAGTTAGTTTGCCATCTTTTGGGATTATGACATTTGTTTGTGCTTTCTTTTTCAGGTTTAAAGAAAACAGATATGTACTTGCCGCATTGTTTGGAATAAAGCCAGCTGTGATAGGCCTAATTGCGGCCGCTGGTATTATGCTGATTAATGGATTTAACTTTATTGATTACAAGAGTTGGATTATCTTTAGTGCTGTCTTCTTAGCATCAGTCAAAAAAGTAGATCCAATATTGTTGATTGTGTTAGCAGCTGTGGCGGGATATATTCTGTATTGAAAATGTGATGTGAGGTTCTGCGAAGTATTACCTAATGACCTAACACTAAAAAACCCTCATGAATTATCATCCCCAAGGATTAAATATCTGTGAACCATTCATTCAAACTAGAAAGAGAGCNNCTATCTACCTGTTTTCCCTCATCTTTCTTTCCACCATTGCCACGTATTAGTGCGATCAGGAGTAGAAGAAATACCATCCCGATAACAACCCAAAACCATAATTGGGTATAAAATGGCCCCTTATCGAATACAATATTATCGATGTCTATATCTATATCACTGATTTGATCTTGAGCAAAACCTATTGCTATACTGAAAACACATAAGATGGCAACAACAAGGGTTTTGCCAATATTTGAAAACTGTCTCATATTATATTTTCTCTTTTGACTTGCTTATTTTTTTAGAGAGCACTTTCCTTAAACATCATAAATGAACAAAAGTTCAGAGGTTGATACTTCTGAACTTCTGCTTATTAATTAATCTACTTTTCAAGGAAAGAGGAAGTTTACTTACTTCTTTTCTTTTTTGGCTGCTGTCGCTTTAGGCTTAGCAGTCGTCTTTGCTTTAGCTTTTGTACTCGTTGTTTTAGCTTTTGTCTTTGTATTTGTTGATTTAGCCTTTGACTTCTTTTCAGTTTTTGCTTTTGCCCTCGATTTAGAAGGCTCAGTCTCACTTATTATTTTTCTTACATCTTCAAGCGTCAACTCTTCAGGCTTCACAGTCTTTGGAATCTTGTAGTTCTTTTTCTCAAAAGAAATATAGGGACCATACCTGCCATTTTGAACTATCAATCCAGGTTCTTCTTCAAAAGTTTGGATAATCTTCTCCTTGTCCTTTTTTCTTTTCTCTTCGATTACCAATATTGCTTCATCATCATTAACTTTATAAGGATCCAACTCTTTTGGTAACGAATAGAATTTACCATCGTGCCTAATATAAGGACCGAAGCGACCCACAGAAGCAGTCATGATTTTTCCTTCATATTCACCCAACGAGCGAGGTAACTCAAAAAGCTTCATAACCTCTTCGAAAGTAATTGTTTCAATAGATTGATCTTTCTGAAGTGATGAGAATAATGGTTTCTCTTCTTCATCTTTCTCTCCTATCTGAGCAAGTGGACCATATCGCCCAATCTTAACAGATACCTGTCGGCCCGTTTTTGGATCAGTTCCAAGAACACGCTCTCCGGCTCTATGCTCAGTTTTCATATTGATAGCAGCTTCCACCTTTGGGTGAAAAACACTGTAAAATTCCTCAATTAGTTTTTTCCATTCGACTTTGCCTTCTGCAACTTTGTCAAAGCTTTTTTCAACCTTTGCTGTAAAGTTATAATCTAAGATGGATGCAAAATTTTCGACTAAGTAGTCATTCACAACGATACCTGTATCTGTTGGGATGAGTTTATTTTTGTCGGCACCTGCAATCTCTTTTTTGTCTGAGTCTTTTATTTTATTGTTTGCCAGCTTAAGTACATTGTACATTCTTTCAACACCCTCCACATTTCCTTTTTCAATGTATCCACGGTTTTGGATAGTAGAAATTGTGGGAGCATAAGTTGAAGGACGACCAATTCCCAACTCCTCCATTTTACGAACCAAAGCAGCTTCTGTATAACGAGGTGGCTTTAGGGTGAAACGCTGAGTGGCAGTAGTCTCTTGCATTGTCAGTATCTCTCCATTTTTGATAGGAGGTAACAAACCTGAGTCTTTTTCTGTATCTTCATCGTCATCTGTACCTTCCAAATATACTCGTAAGAAACCATCAAACTTGATGACCTCTCCAGTAGCAGTAAAACGCCCCTCAGCTTCTGAAGCAGTGATATTAACGGTAGTTCTTTCTAATTGAGCATCTGCCATTTGAGAAGCAATAGCTCTTTTCCAGATAAGACTATATAACTTTTTCTCTTGTGCCGTACCACCTACCTCATGCGCATTCATATAAGTAGGGCGAATAGCCTCATGAGCCTCTTGTGCGCCTTTTGATTTGGTGGAGTACTTTCTTATTTTTACATAATTCTCTCCATAATGCGAGTCAATCTCAGTTTTAGCTGCATTAATGGCCAACCCTGAAAGATTAACAGAGTCTGTACGCATATATGTTATCTTTCCCGACTCATACAGCCTTTGTGCCACCATCATGGTTTGTCCAACAGAAAAACCAAGTTTTCTTGATGCTTCCTGCTGCAATGTAGAGGTTGTGAAAGGAGCTGCTGGAGTTTTCTTGGTGGGACGCATTGTAACATCAGCCACTTCAAAAGTAGATGTTTTGAGTTGCTCCAACAAAGCCAAAGCTTCTTCTTTTGTTTTTAAACGTTTGTTGTATTCTGCTTTCAATTCATACGTTTGTCCTTCTTCCTCTTTGGTGAAGACAGCAACAATTCGATAGGCAGCTTCAGAATTAAATTCTCTAATTTCTCGTTCACGTTCAACAATCAGCCTCACCGCGACCGATTGAACGCGACCTGCAGAAAGAGCAGGCTTAATTTTTCTCCACAAAACAGGAGAAAGCTGAAACCCCACAATACGGTCCAACACGCGACGTGCTTGTTGTGCATCTACCAAATTAATATCTATAGGTCGTGGGTTTTCAATTGCACCAAGAATGGCTGTTTTTGTAATTTCATGAAATACAATACGCCTTGTTTTTTCATCGTTCAGTCCAAGCACTTCATACAAATGCCACGAGATAGCCTCTCCCTCACGGTCCTCATCCGAAGCAAGCCATACAACTTCCGCTTTCTTTGCTGCAGCTTTTAATTCCGAAACAACCTTTTTCTTATCTGCCGGAACTTCATACATTGGTGTAAATCCGTTATCAATGTCAACACCAAAGTCCTTCTTTTGCAAATCACGGATGTGTCCATAACTAGACATCACATGAAAATCTTTTCCTAAGAACTTCTCAATGGTTTTAGCTTTGGCTGGGGACTCCACAATCACCAAGTTTTTCTGCATATGCTTTCTCTATTTAGTCTAAACGTATTATAATGAAATATTTCAGTGGGCAAAAGTACTAATTTTGTCTTACTATTGCGATTATTTGAAGTAATTTGTTGTTAAATGAAATTATCACCCCTCATTATCAATGCTCTCTGTCACTGTTACACCGTAGATTGCAGACAATGATTGAGCAAGCTGTTTGGATAAAGATTGACGAATAGTTATTTCCATTTCGCAAGTTTCAGTAAAGTTTTGTGTCCATTTAGCTGATTCAAACAGATTCAATACTCGCATTACTTCATTCAACAATGGATAATCAAAATGCAAAATAAATGAATCGTCAACGGTTTTCTCAACAATCTTGGCATTTTCTATAGCAGCCGCAGCAGCTTCTTTGTATGCCCTTACCAAACCGCCTGTTCCCAACAGGGTCCCGCCAAAATATCTAGCTATAAGAATTAAAACATTGGTAAGACCAAAAGAGTTTATTTGCCCCAGAATGGGACGACCAGCTGTACCCGATGGTTCACCATCATCGTTAGATCGGTAGTCTTCACGTGTTGGTCCCAACATATATGCCCAACAAACATGGCGTGCATTGTAGTATTTCTTTCTGTATTCCTCTAATATAGTTTTCACATCATCTTCGGTTTCAACAGGAATAACATAAGATATGAATTTACTTTTCCGCTCAGTAATGTATCCCTCGGCTGTCTTCTCTATGGTTTTGTAACTATCATCCATAAATACAAAAATACAATGATTTAGGCAGAAAACAGATTATTTAATAAATTCATTGTGCGAAAAACAGAAAAGCAACACCATTAAGGCATTGCTTTTCTCCTGACTTCGACACCTCTAAATTTACTTTTTAATAAACACCTGTTTTTCAGTTGTATATGATTTTTGCATCACCCGTTTGGGTGACGCAAGCATAAATATATGTATTTTTGTGTATGTTTATTCGCAGAAAGAAAAATCGTTCTGGTTCAACTAGCGTTGTAGTTGTAGACAAAAGTCGAAAGGGCTTTAAAGAGCTAGTAACTATTGGTATAAGCAGTGATAACGCCGAGATAGAATTACTATGCCAGGAAGGCCAAAAGTGGATTGAAACTCACTGTGGCAATCTGGATTTTTTTGATCAAGCTATAAGAGAACAAGAAGAGAAACAAGTAATTGAATACTTGCTTTCCAATGTGGAAAAAGTATTATTAAACGGCACCCAATTGATATTAAATCAAGTGTTTAAAATAGTTGGCTTTGATTCAGTAGATGACGACATTTTAAAGCATTTGGTAATTGCTCGATTAAGTCAACCAATGAGTAAATCGGCAACAGTAGATTATTTAAAGTCTTACTTTGATGAAGATATTCAACTGCATAAAATTTATCGTTACTTAGATAAATTGTATAACACACAACAAGAGAGGATACAACAGCTAAGTGTAGAGCATACAAAAAGAATTTTAGGTGGAAAGATTGGCTTGATGTTTTATGATGTAACTACCCTTTATTTTGAATCTGATCATGGTGATGAGCTTCGAGAAGCTGGGTTTTCAAAAGATGGTAAACATAGTCAACCTCAAGTTGTGCTGGGATTACTTGTTAGTAAAGAAGGATATCCCCTTTCATACTCACTTTTCAATGGATCACAATATGAAGGGAGAACGATGCTTCCCATAGTCGAAGACTTTGTAGATCGCTTTAAATTAGATGATTTTATTGTCGTTGCTGATTCTGGATTAATGAACAAATCAAATATATCTCTCCTAGAATCAGGAGGCTATAAATATATTATCGGTGCCAAAATAAAAACTGAAACTGAAAAAGTAAAGCAATGGATACTGTCGTTAGAAAAGAAGGATGAAGAGTTTAATGAAACATTAAAAGGCAACACTAGATTGATTATTGGCTACTCAACTAATAGAGATAAAAAAGATAAATACAATAGAGAAAAAGGCGTAAAACGGTTGCAGAAAGCATTTAAGAGTGGGAATATCACTAAAGAGAATCTAAATAAGCGGGGCTATAATAAGTTCTTAGAAATTGCAGATAATGTAAAGGTTAGAATCAATCAAGAGAAAATTAAAGATGATGAAAGATGGGATGGGTTGAAAGGGTACATTACTAATACAACACTTCCAGCAAAAGAAGTTTACGAGCAGTATAATGGATTGTGGGTAATAGAGCGAGCTTATCGTGTAACTAAAGGAACACTGGAAATGCGTCCTATGTTCCACTTTACTTCACGACGCATAGAGGCTCACGTTTGCATTTGTTTTGTAGCATATAAGGTCTACAAAGAACTTGAAAGAATATTGAAAACTACTGATATCAATTTAAGTGTAGACAAGGTGTTGAGTATTGCTAAAACCGTAACAACAATAAAAGTCAAGCTGCCAAGTAGCGGAAGTACGTTATCCAAAACTCTGCTTCTAACACCAAAACATAAATCAATTGCAAAACTCTTTGATGAAGAGTTCTGGGAAAATTATTTAGGGTGACGCATTGTCGAAGTCAGGAGAAATTGAGTACTACATGTGTGGTCCTGGACCAATGGCAAATGCTGTTAAAGGCATGCTTGACAATCTTGGTGTACCAGCAGAAATGTTATTATTTGACGATTTTGGATAATAATTAAAATAATTCTTTTCAGATACAAAAAAACGATTTACACGTCAAAAGTGTAAATCGTTTTTTTTGTATGGTAGGGTTTTATAGGACGTTTTTGAATGGGGTTTTTATTTTTTTAATACTTCTCTTTCTACTCGAAAAATATGTTTGGAATATTATTCTGTTAAAGTTTTAATTTCATTGGATTTTAATATGCCTGCATATCCTTTATTTACAGGAAAGCATAAAAAGGAGAGCTTTTGCTGTTTAATAAATAGCCTATAAAGATGAACAAAATATAGCGTAGACGTGTTTTTTGTTTGTTCTTATTTAAAATCAATCTAAATTAAAACTCAAACGCAATGAAAAAATTTAAATTATTATTCTTATCATTATTGCTCATATCAACTATTGCATTCGTAGCATGTAGTGATGACGACAACAATAAACCAACGAATTCAACAATAGTTGATGTTGCTAAAAGCGATCCTAATTTCTCTTCTTTAGTTAAGGCTTTATCCATTACTGGACTTGACAAAGCTTTGGAAAATAATACAGCTTCATTTACTGTCTTTGCTCCCACAAATCAAGCTTTTGCAGATTTATTAATCGAACTCAAATTAAGCAGTTTGAATGATGTACCTAAAGAAACGTAAGCATCCCAATTTTGCCGTCTTGTCAATAGAATCAGATTAGCTGATCTTTGCCGTCAAAAAGATATGTTTAGTTTGAATGAGAATAATCGTTATGTAGTGTGCCTGCAAGGTGTAGATTTACGCAAAGGTGTAGATGGGTTGTGTGGTTTGATTCGTCACCTTTCTTTGAGTCCTACCAATGGAGATGTCTATGTGTTTTTGAACAAAACTCGAACCACAATGAAGTTGTTACATTGGGAGCGAGGAGGTTTTGTAATCTATTACAAACGGATGGAAAGTGGACGTATTAGTCATAAAATATTTATCAAGGATGGTGTTGGTTTTCGTACAGTCCGCTGGGATGAATTAGTGCTATTTATGGAAGGAATCAACCCAAAAATAAAACGCAGAAAGCGATATAATTTACAATAAAACCCTTGTGTATTCCATTGAATATTAGTATCTTTATACAGTAAAACAATGGAAATGATACAACAATTAGAACAGCAAATTGCTCTCCTTAAAATACAACTTCTTCTCAAAGAGGAACAGATTAAGTCCAAAGAA
>DENY01000117.1:14798-32703 GCA_002359825.1 Bacteroidales bacterium UBA2632 | reverse complement strand
CATTGCTGTCCCATTAAAATCTGAAATAGTTCTTTGAAATATTTGAAATTTAGTTAGATACAGATGTTTTTCGAGCGCGACGATTTCAATTGATACCTTTGCCGCCTATAACAAAGGCTGCAATGAATAAAGAGAAATATGTGTTTGCTCAGTTAATCTCATTCCTGAATGAAGATAAGTTTCGACGTATAGTCAACAAGTACCAAGGGAATCGCTACATAAAGCATTTCACTTGCTGGAACCAGTTGCTATCTTTGATGTTCGGCCAACTTTCCAATCGTGAAAGTCTGCGAGACTTGATTGTCGCTCTTGATGCTCACCATTCCAAATGTTATCATCTGGGAATGGGTAGGAATGTTTCAAGATCATCCTTGGCGAGAACCAATCAAAACAGGGACTATCACATCTTTGAGGAGTATGCCTACTACTTGGTAAACGAAGCAAGGAAGAAGCGTGTCACCGATATCTTCAAACTCGGTGGAAACGTTTACGCCTTTGATTCAACAACCATTGATTTATGCCTATCTGTATTCTGGTGGGCGAAGTTTCGCAAGAAGAAAGGTGGTATCAAAGTACATACATTGTATGATGTGGAAACGCAGATTCCTGCATTCTTTCATATCACCGAAGCTTCCGTGCATGATTCAAAGGCGATGAATGAAATCCCCTATGAGTCTGGCTCCTACTATATCTTTGACCGTGCTTACAACAACTTCAAGATGTTGTATCGGATTCATCAGATAGGTGCCTGCTTCGTTGTCAGAGCCAAGAAGAATCTTCAATACAAGCCTGTCAAGTGGAAGCGAAGGTTGCCTAAGAATGTACTCTCAGATATGTCTATCCAATTGACGGGCTTTTATCCGAAGCAATACTATCCTGAGCCGCTTCGTTTGGTCAGATATTGGGATGAAGAACAAAAACGTGAGTTTGTTTTCTTAACCAATGCAACGCACATTTCTGCCCTTCAAGTTGCCGACCTCTACAAGAACCGCTGGCAAGTAGAACTGTTCTTCAAATGGCTGAAGCAGCACCTCAAAATCAAAAAGTTCTGGGGTATTACCGAAAATGCCGTTCGGATACAAATCTACGCAGCTATATGCACCTACTGCCTGGTGGCAATTATTCAGCACGACATGCAACTGGATAGAAGTACATACGAAGTTCTTCAAATATTGAGTATCTCGCTGACCGATAAAACGCCTCTTCGAGACCTCTTTGACAAAACTAAATTTCAAAATGACAAAGAACGATTTGGACCAGATGGGCCAAGTTTATTTGATTTTTAATAACGTCCCAATTTTAATGGGACACTAGTGATTGTCACATTACAATGACACTTAAAGCTGTTTTTCTTTATCATTGCAGTCTATTCCTATCATTCAACTACGAAAGAATAGATGGATTTTGCTATTCCTACCATTCAACCACGATGAGATAGATAGATTTTGTTATTCCTGTAATTCAACCACGATGAAATAGATAGAATTTGCTATTCCTACCGTTCAACCACTATGAAATAGATGGATTTTGCTATTTCTACCGTTCAACTACGTATGAATAAGTAGATTTTGTAACGTTAACTATATCATCAAGAATAAATACAAGGATTTCATTATTCTAACTACACATTCACGATGAATCTATAGCTTTAAGATACAAAGACAAAGAAAACAACTTTCTCAACACTTCTGTCAATGCTTATACCCAAGATTTTCTTTTGTTTATGCTATAAGCAGTTGTTAATTATTAAGTTTGTTAAATGATTGGGTTTAAACCATGATACAAAGCCTTAGAAAAATAAATTGAACAGCTGTTGTATGTGTGAGTATATAAAGATTACAAACTAAACAGGTCTTTGTATGTTGCAAATGGCATCTTTAATAAATGGGATTAAACAAAGCTATAAGATTTCATTTGTAACAAAAAAAATTAAAGAAGAAAAGGAAGATGCTCATTCGCAAAGAAGTAGAGTCAGATGTAGCTGATGTGTGAGGTTGATAAAGTGAATGGTTTGATGGTGATAAGTAAAAAGAATGAGTATAGTTTGAAAAAGTTATATTATCTTGCTTGTCCAATTTATAATTGAACAAACATTAGACCAAAGAATTAAAATATAAACAATCAAACAAAACAACATGAATTTCAAGAAAGACCTCAAAGACAGTTGGACCTTTGCCGTAGCTACAGCTATTTTAATTGTACTCACTCTTTTGCCAAATTTAAACGATGACTTTATTGGGATATCTTTACTCCTTATAGCGGTAACACTAACTTACAGCACGGTGAAAATAGTGAAAAGATTTAAAAAGGAGGGGAAAGGGAATAATTATCTGATGATATATGCGGCGGGATTTCTTTCGAGCATGTGGGTTATGGAAGCGATTGAGTATTTGCATTAACATTGTTAGATTCACGTGAAAGGCTATTCAGACAGCCAGTTACATAGCAAATAGCAATTCAGAAAAATCTAGATGCAACACCAAGTATAATAAAAAAACCCAAAAGTTAGGAACACAACTATTTGCACTTCTAGCTTTTGGGTGTAATTGTTTTCAAGAATAAAAAAGTTTTACTTAGATCTCTCCTCCAACACCGCCTCAACATCCTTCAACTTCACATCTTTTGTTTTCAACAAAATAAGGTAGTGATATAATAAATCAGCCGCCTCGTTCTTAAATAAATCGAGGTTGTCGTCCTTTGCTTCAATCACCAGTTCCACAGCCTCCTCACCAACTTTCTGCGCCACCTTGTTTACTCCCCTTTTAAAGAGTGAACTTGTGTATGATTTACTGCTTCCATCAGCGATACGTTGCTCAATTGTATCTTCAAGACTATAGAGAAACCCTTTTGCAGTTTCCTCTTTAAAGCACGAAGTGTTGCCTGTGTGGCAAGTTGGTCCTTGTGGTAATACTTTTATCAAGAGTGTATCATTGTCGCAATCCACTGATATTTCTTTTAAGTGAAGATAATTACCAGACTCTTCTCCTTTGGTCCAAAGCCTGCTTTTACTTCTACTAAAAAAAGTAACTTTACCTTCAGCTTTAGTTTTATCCAATGCCTCTTGGTTCATATAGCCCAACATCAAAACTTGATCAGTGTGGACATGTTGTATAATGACAGGAACTAACCCGTCGTGTTTTGAGAAATCTACTTTCATATTATATTGAATGCTTATCTTTATTATTTTATTAAATATTTATATCGTTCTTGCGTAAAAATATTTTTAGTTCGTTAATGTTTATCTCTTTATAGTGAAACACACTAGCCGCCAAACCACCTTCTGCATTTGTCTCTTGGAAAAGGTCTAAGAAATCTTCTTTCTTACCAGCACCTCCCGACGCAACTACAGGAATAGACACAGCATCGGCAATTGCTTTAGTGATGTCGATGGCGAAACCATTCTTGGCTCCATCGTTATTCATCGAAGTGAGTAAAATACTTCCAGCTCCAAGTTCTTCTCCTTCTATGGCCCAGTCAAGTGCTCGCAACTCTGTAGCTTTCTTCCCACCATGAGTATAAACCAACCATTCGTTGTTATCAAGTTTGCAATCAATGGCCAGCACAACTCTATTTTTCCCCAATTTAATGGAGAGTTGTGTAATCAATTCAGGATTTTTGATTGCAGCAGAGCCAATGCTCACTTTATCTGCTCCCGCAGTAATCACTGCTTGCGCCTCTTCCACAGAGTGAATACCTCCACCAACAGTGAAAGGGATGCTTATCTCTTTCGCTACTTCTGCCACCAACTCCAACACAGTACCCCGATTTTCGTTAGTTGCGGTAATGTCCAGTAGTACCAATTCATCGGCACCTTCCTGTTCATATCGCTTGGCAAACTCTACTGGGTTGCCTACTTCATTGATATCAACGAAATTGATTCCCTTTACAACGTTGCCGTCTTTAATGTCGAGACAGGCTATTATCTTCTTTGTTTTCATTGTGGTAATTATTAAATCAGTTTTCGGATGTAAAGTAAATGTTTGATTTTCAGTAAATAAAAGAGACCTACAACTCTGAAAATCTACTGACAATCAGCATCTTTCTGATTAAACAAAGATACAACAATACTTTCAGAGATGAAAAGCTTTTTTGCAACAAGTGAAAAGACATTCGACAATGTTGAACGTAATGAAAACTTTGAAGCTTTCATCTAAAGGTTGATTTTTCTCACAGATGCTAAGAAAAAGCAGTTTCATCATGTGAATTTATGTTGCTTCCAAATATTTATTGTACTTTAGTGCTTTTGAGAACTTTACAGTTGAGTTTAATACATATCTTCTAGTTTGACAAACAATGGCACAATCTATTGATAACAAAATTGATCAAATCATGACTACACGTAAACAGCCAGACAGAAAATGCAAGTCTTTTTTGCTTCTTGCATTTGTCGCATCTTTATTTTTATTTACATCTTGTTTAACTGTGGATCATGATCTAGAGGAAGCTGCAAGCATTATACAAGAAAATGAAGAAGATTCCGCAGAAATAGATTACACTACTATTAAGGAAATTCGTTCTATTTATGCAGATAGTGGTCAAGAGGAGCTGAAAATTACCGAACCACTGCATCTCAAAGGAATTGTGATATCGGATAGAGCAGGCAAAAATAGTCCAGCTCAAAAGGAAGGATTTCTTCAAGACAAAGCGGGAGATGGAATCAATTTTCGTGTAAGCCAATCCTCGCATTCGTTTGATATGGGAGATGAANNTCTTATTTATAGAGGAGTTTTACAGATAAACTTTTCAAGTAAAGACGCAAAAGTAATTGCTGCAAATGTAGCCGTTGTTCCTAGAGTGCTAACCATTAAAGAAATTCAAGATGGCACGTTTGATGCTACATTAGTAAAATTAAAAGATGTACAGTTTCGAGATTACAAAGGCCTATTTTATTATGAAACTGGACTTGGCACTAATCGTATCATTGAAGATTGCAGTGCTGCTAATATAATTGTAAGAACAACGAAGTATGCCAGCTTTATAAATGAAACGCTACCTGCCGGAAAAGGTGATATTGTTGGAATAGTGTCGCTTAACGATGAAACATGGCATCTAATTATTCGCAATCTTGATGATGTGAAAGAGATGAGCAACGATGAGGCAACTCGGTATTCAGCAATCACGCCACCTGTTGAAGAAAATAAAAATACTGCTACAGATTTATTCTTCTCTGAATATATAAAAGGGAAAAGCTATAATAAATACTTAGAGATATTCAACGGAACGGGTACAGCAGTTGACTTATCAGATTATAAAGTGGATACCTATATCAATGGTCAAAACACAGCAAAATATACAATACCACTTAGTGGAATATTGGAAGAAGGCGATGTTGTAGTCCTTCAAAACACAAAATCAACTATATATGATGGTGAAACTATCGAATCGCATGCCATCAACTTTAATGGCAATGATGCTATTGCGCTCGTGAAAATATCAACTGACTCGTTTATAGATATTTTTGGTAGAATTGGTGAGGACCCTGGTAAAGCATGGATAACATCATTTCCCCTTAGTGATTATCTGACAACTTTAAATAGCACTCTAGTTAGAAAGCCATCCGTACGAGGTGGTGTGACAGTGAACCCAAAGAAAGGATTTCCAACTTTAGGCACTGAATGGATTATGTATCCAGTTGATACAGCTGATTACCTTGGTAGTCACACAATGGATTAAGAAATATTTTTGCCATTAAGCATAAGTAGCCATAAACTTTTTCAACTCCTTCATTGATATTCTATTTTCATAAATAGCTTTTCCAATTATTGTTCCTTCGCATCCAATCTCAGCTAAGTCATAAACATCTTGAATGCAGGACACGCCTCCACTGGCAATAAGTTTTACCTTATTGTTGTACAATATTTCACTATACAAATTGAGCGATGGTCCTTGTAGCATGCCATCTTTCGAAATATCGGTGCAAATGACATAAGATATCCCTCGCTCTTGATATTGATTGATAAACTCAATCACATCCACTTCCGATTGTTGCAGCCAACCATGTGTTGCAATCTTACGGCGCAGACTATCGGCACCCAAGATTATCTTGTCTGATCCATATTTCTCTATCCAAGATTGAAACAATTCAGGATTTTCCACAGCAATACTACCCCCTGTTATTTGCGTTGCTCCGTTTTCGAATGCAATGCGTGCATCATCATCTGTTTTAATGCCACCACCAAAATCTATTTTCAAAGTTGTTTGTGTGGCAATGTCATGCAATATTTTATGATTGACAATGTTGCTCGATTTTGCACCATCTAAATCTACTAAGTGCAAATACTTAATGCCATTGGCTTCATAGTTTTTTGCTACTTCAACTGGGTTGGTGCTATATACTTTCTCTGTATTGTAATCGCCTTTGGTCAAGCGAACACATTTTCCACCGATTATATCTATTGCTGGGATTATTCTCATTGTTTTTTTTTAATTTAGGAATTTGGGACTAGAAACTAGGGACTAGGTAGGGACTAGAGAACCCCTTTAGTACTAGGAATTTGAAAGTCATCGCCAATCTTCACAGCATTCTTTATAGCTTTTGCAAAAGCTTTGAAGATAGCCTCTATTTTATGGTGTTGGTTTTCGCCTTCGGCTTTAATGTTTAGATTGCATTTGGCAGAGTCGGTGAACGATTTGAAAAAATGATAAAACATTTCGGTGGGAACATCGCCAATTTTCTCGTATTTGAATTCAACCTTCCACATCAACCATGGACGACCACCAAAGTCGATAGCTACTTGTGCCAAACAATCGTCCATGGGCAAAAGAAAACCATATCGTTCAATTCCTTTCTTGCTACCTATGGCTTGCAAAATGGCTTCGCCCAATACAATGGCTGTATCCTCAACAGTATGGTGAGCATCCACTTCTAAATCTCCATCCACCTGAACTGATAAATCAATCTTGCCATGTCGGGCAATTTGATCCAACATATGATCGAAGAAATGCAAGCCTGTATTGATATCCCCTTTACCAGTTCCATCTAAATTGACAGTAATAGCGATATCAGTTTCGGCAGTTTTGCGAATGATGGTTGCTTTGCGTGGTTCTTTTTTGAGAAATGAATAGATTTCCGCCCATTCGGTGGTACTCAAAGTAGCATCAGGATGCTCCTCTTTATTCAAGTAGATTGCTTTGCAACCCATATTTTTGGCCAACTGAACGTCTGTTTCTCTATCACCAATTACAAAAGAGTTCGCAAGGTCGTAGTTCCCCTTTATATAATGTGTCAACATAGCAGTACCAGGTTTTCGACCGGGTGAATTATCTTCTGGGAATGATGGGTCTATCAACTCCTCTTTAAACACCACACCCTCATTGGCAAAAGCTTGAATAAACTTTTGATGGGCAGGCTGGAATGTATCCATCGGGAAGGAATCTGTTCCTAGTCCATCTTGGTTGGAGACCAAGACTAACTCGTAATCTAGTTCGGTGGCAATGCGTGCCATGTATTGAAAAGCATGTGGATAGAACTCCAGCTTTTCTAAACTATCAATCTGATAAGTAACGGGAGGTTCAATTATCAACGTTCCGTCACGGTCTATAAACAACACCTTTTTCATTATGATATTTCTTTTAGCTCAGTCAGTAATGTATTATTCTCTTGTTTTGTGCCAATGGTTATTCGTATGCAGTTTTTAATAACCGAGTTACGATTGCGCACAACCACATTTTTACTCACCAACGCGTTATATATACTGTTTGCATTGTCCACCTCTACCAATAAGAAGTTGGCACTCGATGGATAAATCTTGCGCACAATGCGCAATTGTAACAGTTCTTTCTCTAACCTTTCTCTTTCAGCAAGTATATCATTTCTTTCTGATTCAAACTCCTCGGGATGCGATAGTTTTGCAATTGCCTGTTGTTGGTTGAGTGTGCTAATATTGTAGGGAGGTTTTATTTTATTGAGCAATGCAATAATTTCTGATTGCGCAAAAGCAAACCCGACTCTAGTTCCCGCTAACCCCCATGCTTTGCTTAATGTTTGCAAAACAATCAGGTTGTTGTATTGATTGATGGATTGTGCTTTTGAAGATTCGGGACTGAAATCGATGTATGCCTCGTCCACAACAACAATGCCATTGAACTTTTGAATAACTACTTCGATTCCCTCAATCAAATTTCCTGTAGGATTGTTGGGCGAGCAAATAAAAATCAGCTTTACCGCTGGGTCTTGCTCTATGGTTTCAAAGATAGCTTGTTTGTCCAGCTGAAAGTTGGGAAGCAATGGGATATTGATAATCTCCACATCATTTATATTGGCAGACACCTCGTACATACCGTAAGTAGGAGGACAAATAATCACTTTATCTTTACCAGGGTTGGCAAATGTGCGATATATTAAGTCAATTACTTCATCGCTCCCGTTGCCTAAAAAAATATTTTCGGGAGCAACCGATTTCACTTTCGCCAACACACTTTTAAGCTCCGCTTGATGTGGGTCAGGATAACGATTGTAATTGCCATTCGGATTCTCGTTAGCATCCAAAAAAATTCCTTCAGCTCCTGAAAACTCATCACGCGCACTGGAGTAAGGTGACAAGTTAAGGATATTTTGCCTCACCAGCTTGTTTATATCTATGTTCATTGTTTTTAAATTTTATTGAGACGAATAGTCACCGCATTCTTGTGTGCCATTAATTGTTCGGCCTCGGCCATCATCTCTACCGACGGACCAATATTCTTTAATCCCACTTCTGATACAGATTGAAAAGTAATCTTTTTCACAAAACTTTCTACCGAAACACCACTATAGGAGCGAGCAAACCCATTGGTCGGCAATGTGTGATTGGTGCCAGAGGCATAATCACCAACACTCTCGCAACTATAGTTGCCTAAAAACACCGACCCTGCACTTTGCACTCGCTCTATCTTATCTTCTGCATTAGCAATTGCCAATATCAGATGTTCGGGAGCATAACTATTGCTAAAGTTGATACACTCATCAATAGACTCCAATAGAATAGAACGACTATTTTGCAATGCTTTTTCGGCTATTTCTTTGCGAGATAATTGTTCTAATTGCAACTTCAATGCAACATTTACCTCATCAATCACTTTTATATTGTTCGACAATAAAACCACTTGACTATCTGGCCCATGCTCTGCTTGCGAAAGCAAGTCGGCAGCTACAAATTCAGGGTCGGACGTGTCATCGGCAATTACAAGCACTTCGCTTGGCCCAGCAGGCATATCGATGGCTGTACCATGGAGTTGTGCAATCTGCTTGGCGGCGGTAACATATTGATTGCCAGGTCCAAATATCTTATCCACCTTAGGGATAGATTCTGTGCCCAACGCCATGGCTGCAATTGCTTGAATACCACCAACTGCATAAACCTTTCGGATTCCCACCAAGTTGGCTGCATATAAAATGAGTGGATTAATGTCGCCGTTTTCGTTGGGTGGTGTGCAAAGAACAACCTCTTTGCATCCTGCAATTTTGGCGGGAATACCCAACATCAACACCGTAGAAAAAAGAGGAGCCGAACCGCCAGGTATANNATATAAATACCCACCTTATCGATGGCACGACTTTCGCGCCAACAGGTTACTCCTTGAGTAGTTTCAATCTTCTTTGCATTCTCTGATTGCGATGCATGAAACTTGTAGATGTTTTGGTAAGCTTTCTGAATACTCTCTTTCAATGAAGCGGGTATTTTACTCTCCGCATCTTCAATAAAATTTAACCCAAGTGGTGAAAAGCTATAATTGACACCATCAAACTGCAGACTGTATTTGGAAACAGCTATATCACCAGTTATCTGAACATCATTAAATATATCTTCCGCAATTTCAAACAAACTGCCTTGATCTACTGCTGGACGCTGTTGTAGCTTAGCCCACTCCTCTACTTTTGGATAAGTGATTGTCTTTATCATTTGTTTATTAATTCGTATTGTCTCCTTTGGATTACTAGTTGATGCATGCAACGTCTCTTCTATGGAGAAACAATTATTGGTCAATTACTACAAAATCATTTTCTCAATTGGCATAACTAATATCCCCTCTGCACCATAACCTTTAAGGGCATCAATAATATTCCAAAAGTCATCCTCCTCAACTACAGAGTGAACACTCGACCAATCGGAACCAGACAAAGGCAAGATTGTGGGGAATCGCATACCAGGAATGAGTGTGCATATTTTCTCCAACGATTCATTGGGCGCATTCAAGACAATGTACTTGCTTTTAGTCCCACTTTTGTATGCTTTTATTCTAAAGAGCAATTTATCTAAGATCGCCGCTTTACCTTCCGATAGGTTTTTATTAGAAATCATGACAGCTTCACTTTTCAAAACTGTTTCAATCTCTTTTAGCCCATTCATTATTAAAGTACTACCAGTGCTTACAATATCAAATATACCTTCTGCCAATCCAATACTAGTAGCAATCTCTACGCTTCCACCAATCTCTTCTATGTCGGCATTAATGTTTTTTTCTTTGAAAAAGTTCTGCAATATCTTTGGATAACTAGTTGCTACTTTTTTCCCTTCAAAGAAAGACACACCGGTGTAAACATCATCTTTGGGAATGGCCAAGGAGAGTCTGCAATTGCCAAAACCTAGTTTTTCAACTGTGACAACATCTTTGTCTCTTTCCAGCACTTCGTTTTCACCCAATATGCCAATGTCAGCAACGCCCTGCTCAACATATTGAGGGATATCGTCGTCACGAAGAAACAATATCTCCATGGGAAAGTTCTTAGCCTCCGTCTTCAACTTACGGTCACCATTTGATACTTTAATACCACACTCCATTAATAGTTCAAGTGACTTTTCACTTAAACGACCTTTTTTCTGAATTGCTACTTTTAATTTCATCTTTATTATTAGTAATGTGTCTGAATAAAAACAGGTGTAAAACAAAAAACCCGCCTGATTATATTCAGACGGGTTTTAAAAATATTATATACAGCTATGCATACATCAATTTCCGCTCGCCTGATTGCAAGTATGAAAAAGATGATGATGTAGTCTGTTTAGTTTCATTTCGAGTTATTATGGCGGCAAAGATATGTATTTATTTAAAAAATGCAGTATAAAACAACAAAAAGATTCATATTAAATTAAATTTCAACCCTTGAAGGACCAATCATATTCTTTGGATCTAAAATTTTGTCGAGTTGTTCTTTGGTCAACAANNAGAAAAGGGTTTGAGAGCAGTTGCAATACCAATTGAATGCTCCACCATGTAGCGACAATGCTCTTCGTTAGCACTAATACCATCAATACATTCAGTACGTAAAGTGCTGAAAGCACGCGTCAACCACGTGCTCGATTCAATAATGCTTTGCACCAATACAGGCTCCATCACATTCAACTCTAATTGTGCAGCTTCCGAAGCAAGAGTTACAGTTAAATCGTTACCAATAACTTTAAAACAAACTTGATTCACTACTTCTGGAATCACAGGATTTACCTTGCCTGGCATAATGGAAGAGCCCGGTTGTTTGGGTGGCAGCTTAATTTCGGCCAAGCCTGTTCTTGGACCTGATGCTATCAACCTGAGATCATTACATATTTTCGACAATCTAATTGCCAGCATCTTCATAGATGCCGAGTAAGCAACCATAGAGGATGTGTCGTGTGTTGCTACAATTAAATTTTCGGCCAATTGGATATCCCAACCCGAAATATCTTTTATGTATTGCGTGCAGAGCTCTGCATAACCTAGCTCAGCAGTAATTCCTGTTCCAATAGCCGTAGCCCCCATATTGATGGTGAGAAACTCCTTAGATACACGATTAAGTCTATTCAATTCACTCCTCATTGCATCCATGTAAGCACCAAAAGATTGCCCCAAAGTCATGGGTACAGCATCTTGCAACTGTGTACGTCCCATTTTAATTATATCAGCAAATTCAATCGATTTCTTTTCAAATGACTGAATAAGCTTCTCCAACGAATCTTTAAGATCATCGTGCAACATATATAAGCCTAAATGCATAGCTGTTGGATAGGCATCATTAGTAGATTGTGCCATATTGACATGATCGTTGGGATGACAATACTCATATTCACCTCTTTGTTTGCCCATTATCTCCAATGCACGATTGGCAATAACTTCATTGGCATTCATGTTTACGCTTGTGCCCGCACCCCCTTGCACCAAATCTACTGGAAAATGCTCGGTATGCTTTCCATCCATCAGCTCTTGACAGGCTGCAACAATGGCATCAGTAATTTCATCATTAACAAGTTTGAGTTCGTGATTTGCTTTAACAGCACCCATCTTCACCAAGCCCAAGGCTTTTATGAATTGAGGATATTCAGATAATAGTTGACGACTAATATCGAAGTTCTCGATACAACGTAAAGTTTGAATCCCAAAAAGGGCTTCTGCGGGTACTTCCTTTTCGCCCAAAAGGTCACGTTCAGTGCGTGTTTTCCCAGAGGTTTTAAATTGATATTCTATCATATACTTAATACTTAGTTATATTATAAAAGTATAATGCAAAGTTTTTTTAAGGGGATTGATCTCTTGCACAAAGATATGTAAATAAAACCTTCAAAGGAAATAAGAATATAACATTTATTTTGCTATAGATGTATCTGACAATTTAATGAGCTTAGCAACTTTAAATAAGCATGTATTGCATGAAAATAAAAGGTCGCTTAACACCTGAATTTTATAAAAAACGCCATAAAGTTATCGCAAGATAGAAATGAATGGCGATTTTTTATGTAAGTTTGCATTCGATGAAAGAAAAACTGTATATACTGTGTCTATTATGTTTTTTTGTAACGATTTCCGTTGCTCAGCAACCGCATATCATAGTCCCCGATTCATCGTTGATTACATCAGATGTTGATTCTCTTGATATCATTAAGAACCAAGCCTTAAGACAAGCCGAGATGAATAGAATGGCGGTACCAAAGGCTAATGATTCATTAAAAGTTTATCCTCGATTTAATGTATGGAAAATTGATGCGCGCACTGGAGAAAGATACGCAACCACGCCTGACACTATCTTGTTTAACTACCAACACACCACTCTCCCTGATGGAGCGTCAGTTGCAATGGGATACTTGGGCAATTTGGGGTCACCTGCAATGTCTAAGCTCTTTTTTGATCGAGGCGAGGGCTATCAATTCATCTTTTCAGATGCATATTATCTTTATAATAAAGATGTTGAGAACCAACATTTCTTCAATACACGTGTACCCTACTCTCGCATAAACTATCAGCGTGCTGGAGGAAATATAGACAAAGAAGAACGATTGGAAACACGCTTTACAATGAACTTCAATCGTCACTTGAACTTGGGATTTGACCTTGACTTCATTAATGCTAAAGGATTTTATGCTTCGCAAGCTGCAAAACAAAACAACTTTACAGGCTACACAAATTATCTAAGCGAGCGGGTAGAAGTTCACGCTTTTGCATCACAATTATCGGCTACAAACTTTGAGAACGGAGGAATATCTGATTCTACCTTCATAACAAATCCCGAACTAATTGAAAGGAGTTTTACATCGCGTGATATACCCACTCGATTTAGAAACACATGGAATAGAATGAAGGCTACTCAATTTTACATTTCTGGACGTTACAATTTGGGGTACAACGAACCGAGTGTTAATCCCGAAGACAAAAACTTTGTGCCTGTCGCAAGCGTAATATTCACTTCGCAACTCAAACAGCAATACCGAAGATTTCTATCTTATGATACAGCGCGAGTAACACTCTCAGACAATACCATAGGTCAGGCCATCGATACTCTTTACAGTAATAGGTATTACAAATCGGCACCAGATGACAGCACCCGCTTCAGCACCTTTAAAAACACACTCGCACTTTCTATGCGTGAAGGTTTTAGAGATTGGGTAAAATTTGGACTCACAGTATTTATTGAACATGAATCAAGAAACTTCAATTTGCTTGATACAATTGGTGATGGTCGCTATGAACATAAAGAACAAGCGACAACCATTGGTGGTATCTTAAGCAAACAGCAAGGAAAGTTTCTTCGTTTTAATGCAAAAGCAGATTTAGGTGTCTTGGGTGACAACATTGGAGAGTTTAGACTAGAAGGTGATGTGGAAACGACAATGGATATTGCGGGCAGGCAAGCAAGTTTAAGTGGACAAGCATATATCAAAAACTTGAAGCCAAAATTCTTGGAACAACAATACCACTCAAAGTACTTTTGGTGGAACAACGATTTCGGTGACATAAGAAGGGTGTATGTTGGAGGGAAACTATTTATTCCTTTCACCAATACAACGCTAAGCGCGGGAGTAGAAAATATTCAAAACTTTATCTATTTTGATAAAAACAGACTACCCTTTCAAGAAAGCGACAACATTCAAGTGGTGTCAGCTAGAATCGATCAGTACTTTAAAGCGGGAATATTTAATTGGAACAACTCTGTGGTGTATCAAACATCGAGCAATAAAGATGCTATACCTGTACCCGATATAAGTGCCTATTCAAATATGTTTTTACAAACAAAAATTGTGGATGAGTTGACATTGCAGTTGGGCATAGATGCACATATACACACCAAATACTATGCTCCAGGTTATGAAGCTGCCTTGTTGCAGTTTTATAATCAAAGGAGTAAGAAAATCGGNNCCCACAGTTACTGGATACGCTAACATGCATTTGAAACAAATAAGGTTCTTCGTGATGATGTACAACATTGCAGACTTGGTATTGAAACCAAACTATTTCTCATTACCCGACTATCCGCTTAATCCTATGTTACTAAAGTTGGGAGTTTCAGTAAATCTTAATAACTAGCCTTTCTTATAAACATTGGAGAGGAGTTAGAACAAGATGTTTCATTTAAATCCTCCTACACCTTCATCAAATCACTCATTATACCATCAGATATAAATATCCCTTTGTGCGTGAGGGCAACACTCGAGTTTTCTCTTTTCAAATAGTGAAGGTCGAAATATCTCTGAGCATTTAATAAGAAATAGTCGTATAAGTCTTCTCCGAATTTCATCTTCAACTCATCTAAATCAATTCCCCACATTGTTCGCAAACCAGTGATGATATATTCATTGTATTTTGTTGTTAAGTCTATGTCTTCTTTTTCAATTTCGAGATTTGAATTATTTATCCCCTCTATATACTTTGGCATTGATGAAACATTCCACCAACGATGTTCTCCATCAAATGAGTGTGCAGAAGGGCCAAAGCCCAAATACTTTTCGCCTGTCCAATAGGATGAGTTATGTTGTGAGATGAAACCAGGTTTTGCAAAATTGGAGATTTCGTAATGCATGAAACCTGCATCACTTAAGGTCTGTATCAGCACTTCAAACATCTCCAAACTTGAGTCTTCCTCAACAGGATTTACTTTCCCCGCTTGCAAAAGAGAGTATAAACGTGTTTTCTCTTCATAGATTAAATGATAAGCAGATATATGTTGAATATTCAATTGAAGAGCTTGTCGAAGTGTCTCTTGCCAAATTGCTAAGGTTTGCTTGGGCAAACCATACATCAAGTCGATGCTTATATTGTCGAAACCTTTCTCTTGACAATACTTTACGGCTTCTTTTGCCCTATTGGCATCGTGTCGGCGACTAAGAAAATTCAATTCTTGATCATCGAAACTTTGTATTCCGATGCTTATTCTATTGAAAGGCAAATCCCGAAGCATATCCACATAGTCATGAGATAAATCATCGGGATTTGATTCAATTGTTACCTCTACGTTAGTAGCTATAGTATAGCTTTTATTAATAGCATTAAATATGGATTCAAAATGATTGTGTTGTAAACGTGAAGGTGTACCACCTCCGATGTATATTGTTTTTATTAAATCATCAGTAACCTCATCTTTTCTATCTGAAATCTCCTTGCACAGTGCTTGGACATACTTGTCCATTTCAGCCTCATTGGTAGAGGTGAAGAAGTCGCAGTAGATGCAACGCGACTTACAAAAAGGAATGTGGATGTAAATACCTGCCAAATCACTAACGGTTATTCGGGTTTATCAGTGAGTTGATTGTATGCGTTTAAATATTTACGCATTCGAGCCACATCATCATCTGTGATAATCTTCAGCCTTCTTATGTCCATATTGTCTGTCAGATCATTCAATTTAACTCGTGTAGCGAGATTGTTTCTCATCACTCGCCTGAGGTAGTGATCGTAATCTTCATTTTCAAGCTTAGTCAGTGCATGAACTGCATCAATCACCTCTTCGGAGAATCCTTCTTTCGATAAATCCATAAGTCTTATGTGAGTGTCTTCTACTAAATCATGTAGTGCTCCAACAATTTTCTCCTCTAAGGTTTGACCTGCAGCCATAACTCTAAAAGGATGTCCAATATACGGTTGCCCATTGCTATCTACTTGATTGCCGTGCGCTTTAATAGCAATATTTATTGCATGAGATAGTTGCTCTCTTAAATTCATGGATATAAAAATTAAAGCTATTTACTTAACATCTCTCCCACCAAAAGTGGCACATCGGTTGTAATAAAGTCCACCTTCAAATCGATCATCTGCTGAATATCCTCAGGTGTGTTAACAGTCCAAACATTTACTTTCAGACCTAAATCATGACATTCTTTCACCCATTGAGGATTATCTTTTATCACTTTCACATTATAGTCAATACCTGAAGCTCCTATTTGTTTAATATAACTTGGTGAGAGATTTCCACTTAAAAAATAAACATGAGCTAAGGGATCGAGTTGTATAGTCTTTACCACAAAGTTTAAGCTAAATGATATATACTCAACACGATTTTGTAGTTTTCGATCACGAATCATTTTTAAAACCTTTTCGGTTAATTCGTCTTCTTGATATTTCGTTTTGTGACTCTTAAACTCAATAATAAGTTTTGTATCATGACAATTTTCAAAGGTATCTAAATACTCTTCAAAGGTTGGTAAATTTTCACCATTGCTTAGCTTGAATTGTGTAAGGACACTTGCTGGGGTATCTTGAATAATCAGTTTTTCTCCATTTAATGTTAGACTACCGTCATGAAACACAACTGGTATTCCATCAGAAGATAACCAAATGTCTAATTCAGAGCCATAAGCTTTAATTTCATTGGCTTTTTTCAATGCAGTTAAAGAGTTTTGAGCAGAGCCATCGGTTTTCCAGAATCCACGATGAGCAATAATTTGTGTTTGAGCTTGCAATTGAAAGCCAATTGCAAAGAGTGTAATAAAAACTAAGTTTCTAAATTTCATAATCTTCTTAATATTAACGTTTATATTGAGAAACAAATATAGCGGATAAATTCATATGTATTAGTATCACGCATGTTAAAATCAAGTAAACATATACCAAAGCGATAAACTTAAAAACAGTTTATCTTTAGATTGATTCTAGTAACTTCATATTTATCACATTAAACACAGCAAAACACTAAATCAAAAATATATATGCGTTAACATAATAGGTTTACCGAAATTTCAGTATATTTGCTGTTACAAATAATTCTAATTGCATAATTTATAAAACATAAAAACATGACTATTGATAAACCCTATGCGATAGGCGTAGATGTAGGCGGAACAAACACCGTTTTTGGTATTGTTGACAAAAGAGGACAAATCCTTAAGAATGGAAGTATCCAAACAAGCAAACATGCTGAAATAGCAGACTTCTTAGATGAGTTAAGCGAGGCCTTGGAAAGCCTAATAGATCAAGTTGGCACCAAAGAAGATATTAAAGGCATTGGAGTGGGTGCACCAAATGGCAACTACTTTACTGGAAGTATAGAGTTTGCCCCCAACTTACGCTGGAAAGGTGTAATCCCTTTTGTGGAAATGATGGAAAAAAGAATTGGAATTCCAGTTGCTTTGACCAACGATGCCAATGCAGCTGCTATTGGTGAAATGACATATGGTTGTGCAAAAGGAATGAAAGACTTTATTGTTGTTACCCTTGGAACAGGTGTTGGTAGTGGCATTGTTGTAAATGG
>DENY01000117.1:301-14561 GCA_002359825.1 Bacteroidales bacterium UBA2632 | reverse complement strand
AAAGAGGTGTTTAAGTTTACTGGAGAGATTCTGGGAGAAGCATTTGCTGATTTCGTAGCATTCTCAAGTCCCGAAGCAATTATTTTGTTTGGTGGATTGGCAAGAGCTGGATCTCTTATAATGGATCCTATTAGAGAAAGTATGGAACATAACTTACTTGAAATCTATAAAGACAAAGTGAAGTTGCTTTTCTCTCAACTTAAAGAAAGTGACGCTGCCGTTCTTGGAGCAAGTGCTCTAGGATGGGAAGTTAGATAATATTTCATTTGGTTATAGAAACCAATGAATGAAAGTCCTGATTTGTGATACATCTCAGGACTTTTTTTAGCTTTTAAGAGGGTACTAAAGAACCTCAACGAAAACTATTTATTATTGCGTAGAGTTTGCAAACGATAAATTGAACAAGTTTATACNNCGTAGGGTACGAAACCATTTCCTATAACAATCATTGGCTTCCGTAGGGTGCAAAAGCATTATCTTTAACAATATACGGCTTCCTCAGGGTACGCTACAATTTCCCTTAACAATTTATGGCTTCCGTAGGGTACGCTGGCATTTCCTTTAAGAAGTTTTGACTTGCCTACCCTAGATTCGTGTTTCCTGAGAAGATTATAGGGTTTTGTATGGGTATAAAAATACCAAGTTATGATTATTAATGGTATCGTATAGGGTTACAATAGCAATATTATAAGAATAGCTTTCTAACTTTAAACCAACTGTACTTCACTCGCTCAAATCCTCTCAACAAAATGGAGATTGAGAAATTCCGTATTTCTAATATTGAGAATAAGAAAACCTCATTTCAAAAAAAATATAGATAACACTCTCCTGCTGCTCTAAGCAAGAGAAAGTTAGATTTCGTGTTATTACAACTTTTTTCTAATTCTTATTGATAGTCTTCAATGTATAACAAATAGATTTTTATATCTTTGTGTTCTTTCTAAAATACTGAAAACAACTTATGTCAATAAAAATAAACAACGTACTGATTTCTGTTTACGATAAGAATGGATTGGATGAAATCCTTTTAGTTCTTAATCAATTAAATGCCTCATTTATCTCCACCGGCGGAACGCAAGAGTATATCCAAAAGTTGGGATATGAATGCAAAAGCGTCGAAGACGTTACAACCTATCCCCCCATCTTGGGTGGGCGCGTAAAAACGTTGCATCCAAAGATTTTTGGTGGAATACTTTTCCGTAGAGATAACGAAGCAGACAAAAAGGTTATAAAATCGTACGATATTCCTTCAATTGATTTGGTCATTGTGGATTTGTATCCTTTTGAAGATACAGTGGCATCGGGCGGAACACAGGATGAGATAATCGAAAAGATAGATATTGGTGGTATATCACTGATTCGTGCTGGAGCGAAAAATTACAAAGATGTTGTAATGGTTGCCTCCAAAAATCAATATGGAGCTCTGTTGGAATTACTTCAAAATAAAAATGGGTGTACAGATTTAGAAGACCGTAAATGGTTTGCCAAAGAAGCATTTGGTGTTTCATCGGCTTATGATAGTGCCATATTCTCTTACTTCACCGACGATGATGACATGAGCGACTTTAGAGTGGCTGCAAGGAATGGTAAGAAGCTAAGATATGGAGAAAATCCACACCAAGAAGGATACTTTTATGGCGACTTTGATGCAGCTTTCAATCAATTGCATGGTAAAGAAATATCATACAATAACTTGCTTGATATAGAAGCGGCCGCAGAATTGATGGCTGACTTCGATGAACCATCTATTGCAGTTATCAAACACAACAATGCCTGTGGCATGGCTTCGCGCGACAATATGTTGCAAGCATGGAAAGATGCTTTGGCAGGTGACCCAATATCGGCATTTGGTGGAGTGATTATCGCCAATCAAGAAATTGACAAAGAAGTTGCAGAGGAGATAAACAAATTGTTTTTCGAAATAATAATTGCACCATCCTACGACTCGGAAGCGTTGGAGATATTAAAGCAAAAGAAAAACAGAATCATACTTGAGCAGAAAGAAGCAGGGAACGGTAAAAACTATAAATATCGTTCGTTGTTGAATGGCATATTAGCAGAACAAAAAAACACCAGCATCCAAACCGCGTCAGACCTCACAGTAGTGACCAACACGGCCCCTACTGCCGATGAAACTGAGGACTTGTTGTTTGCCAACAAGATGGTGAAGCATTTGAAATCGAATGCCATTGCACTGGTAAAAAACAAACAACTAATAGGGATTGGAACTGGGCAAACATCAAGAGTGGATGCGTTGAACCAATCGATTGGGAAAGCCAAACATATGAGCTTTTCACTGGACGGTGCTGTGATGGCATCGGATGCTTTCTTTCCATTTCCCGATTGTGTGGAAATTGCAAACAAAGCAGGAATAACGGCAGTAATTCAACCTGGAGGATCAATAAAAGACAATGATTCGATTGAATATTGCAACAAGAACAATATGGCGATGGTGACCACGGGCATTCGCCATTTCAAACATTAGAAACCAATATACTGAAATAATAAATAGATATGGGATTATTTTCATTCAGGCAAGAATTAGCCATGGACTTGGGTACAGCCAACACCATCATTATCAATAGTGCCGGAAAAATATTACTCGACGAGCCTTCGATAGTTGCACTTGACCGCAAAACAGATAAAATGATTGCTTTGGGAGAAAAAGCAAGACAAATGCATGGGAAAACTCATGATAATATTCGTACCATCCGCCCATTGCGTGATGGTGTGATAGCCGATTTTGCTGCTGCGGAACAAATGATACGAAGCATGATCAAGATGGCAAACAAAAACAAAAAGCAATTTTTCTCTCCATCGCTACGCATCGTAGTGTGTATCCCATCGGGAAGCACCGAGGTGGAAATTCGCGCGGTGCGCGACTCTGCCGAACATGCTGGAGGCCGAGATGTGTATATGCTATTTGAACCAATGGCTGCAGCACTGGGTATTGGATTGGATGTGGAAGCACCCGAAGGCAATATGATTGTGGATATAGGTGGTGGAACTACCGAAATTGCAGTTATATCGTTGGGTGGCATTGTTTCCAACAAATCTATTAAAATTGCGGGTGATGATTTGACTGAAGACATACAGGACTACATGGGCCGTCAGCACAATATAAAAGTAGGAGAAAGAACAGCCGAGCAAATTAAAATAAATGTTGGGTCGGTCCTTATAGAATTGGATGATCCACCAGAGGATTTCGTGGTACACGGACCCAACAGAATGACTTCTTTGCCAATGGATGTACCTATCTCTTATCAAGAGATTGCACATTGTCTTGAGAAATCAATCTCGAAAGTTGACTCAGCCATTTTGAGCGCATTGGAACAGACTCCTCCCGAGTTGTATGCCGATATTGTGCGCAATGGAATCTATATCACTGGAGGTGGTGGATTGTTGCGCGGACTAGCCAAAAGATTTACCGAAAAAATCGGTATTCAGTTTCATGTTGCAGAAGATCCATTGCGCGTTGTAGCTAAAGGAACTGGTATTGCATTGAGAAACATTGACAAGTTCAACTTCTTGGTGAGATAACTCAGTGCTATTTTGCACATAATCAATTACACCCTATCACATCAGCAGAGAGCAAAAGCACGCAGAGTGAGATTTCCATTTTTTATTCATAAAAGATGCGATGAATTATCGCATGATACACCATAGGAGCAATATATGAGAAACCTTCTTAATTATATTTTAAGGAACAGTGCTTGGTTTCTGTCAATACTCTTAATTGCTTTCAGCATTTATTTGGTGTTCAAGTATAACTCGTATCAACGAAGTGTGTATCTAACATCGGCCAACAAAATAAGTGGCAGTGTGTATAAGATGTCCAACAATGTGACTTCGTTTTTCCACCTCAAGAACAACAATCATGAGTTGCTCGAGAGAAATGCCCAGTTGGAAAGCATGGTGCAGCTGCTAAAAAAGGAAGTTATCACTTTAGCACGTGATTCGAGTACTATCGTTGCATTCACCAATGACTCTATCCAATCTACACAGTTCGAATTTATCCCGGCCGATGTAGTAAATATTAGTATATCCAAGTTTAACAACTTCATTACTGTTGATAAAGGTGAGGTGGATGGTGTGAAACCCGATATGGGTGTTATTTCCAATGACGGAGTTGTGGGTGTTGTGAGAAATGTTTCAAAACACTTCTCAGTTATCATCCCTATAATAAACCCAACGTTTAGATTGGGAGCTAAGCTCAAGGACTCCGAAAACTTTGGATCGATTATGTGGAGAGGCAACGATGCAAGTGTGGCTCAATTGACAGAGCTACCAAAGCATGAGAGGTTTGAAGTGGGCGACACCGTAGTTACAGGTTTCTCACAAATATTCCCTGAAGGAATAATAATTGGATATAACCAAGAAAAGGGTATATCAATGGATGACAACTTCAACACATTCAACATCTCATTGGCCACCAATTTTCAAAGCCTACAACATGTACTCATCATAAATGACAAATATTACAAGGAGCGTGCCGCTCTTGAAGCAACTATAAACTAATGAAGATAGATTATCTATATGAGCTGTTGCTATTTGTAGTATTAACATTGCTACAAGTATTGGTATTCAATCAAATTAGCGTGTTTGGATTGGCCACTCCGTTTCTGTACATTTATTTTTTGTTGAAACTACCTGTTGATCGCAATGTGTTTTATGTTATCATCCTTGGATACTTGATGGGTTTTACGCTTGATGTATTTCTCAACACGCCTGGCATCAATGCTGCGGCTACCACATTGGTTGCAGCATCGAGAAAACCACTCTTGCGATTGTTTTTCGACAAAGATATACCCGCAACCTACATTCCGAGCCTCAATTCATACACTTGGGCATTCATCAAATTCTGTATTGTGGCTGTTGTCATTCATCAAACAGTACTTTACGGATTGGAAGCTTTCTCGCTTTTCAACCCCGAAATACTTGTTTTGCGTTGGGTAACATCCATTGTGCTCACACTCATTCTTATTTTTGCATTAGACTCACTTATATCCAAAACATTCATACACGATGAATAAAAAAGATCCATATTTCAACCGAAGTGTCACAATCGGTATCACGGTAGCAATTATTGCTCTTGTGTATATGGTTCAATTGTTCAATTTGCAGATAGTAGACACCAAATATCGTGACTTTGCAGACAGTAATGCATTCTACAAGAAAACACTCTACCCCTCACGCGGAGCAATGTATGACCGCAACGGAGAATTGTTGGTGTACAACCAAGCCACTTATGATGTAATGATGGTTTCGAGGGAGATGAACAACTTTGACACGATTGATTTTTGCAATACGTTGAACATAAATGATTCTATTTTTATGGTGTTGGACAGTGTAATGCGAGACCGACGTAATAATCCTGGCTATTCGTCATACACGCCACAGCGATTTATGTCGAAACTCAACATTCGCGAGTATGCCATGCTGCAAGAAAAACTTTACAAGTTCCCTGGTATCTACCTACAGAACCGTACAGAACGACAATATAAATATCCCAACATGGGGTTGATACTTGGCTACATAGCCGAGGTGGACAAGAACACCATGGTGGCCGATAAATATTATGCCCGAGGGGACTTTGCCGGAAAGTCGGGTATCGAATTAGCACACGAAGAGGATTTGAGAGGCGAAAAGGGTGTGGAGATTCTATTGCGCGATGCGCACGGAAGAATACAGGGCAAATACGAAGACGGTGCTCACGATAAATTGCCTGTATCGGGGCAAGACCTTACACTTGCCATCGACATTGAATTGCAAGCATACGGAGAATATTTGATGCAAAACAAAATAGGCAGCATCATCATTATCGAACCCAAAACGGGAGAGATATTGGCTATGGTAGCAGCCCCCACTTACGACCCTGCACTATTGACGGGACGCGACTTTGGTAAAAACTTTATGGAATTGGCACGCGACCCATACAAACCGCTCATCAATCGGGCTGTTTCGGGGGTATATCCTCCAGGCTCTACCTTTAAGCCCGCACAAGGTCTTGTGTTTTTGGCCGAAGGCGCCATTACACCCGACACCCGATATGGTTGTGCGGGCGGATATCCGCCATTGGGCGGTAGGCCTCGTTGCCACGGGCATCCTTCGCCGTTGTCGCTCGATCCAGCACTGGCCACTTCGTGCAACTCGTACTTCTGCTATGGATTGACTGCCATGCTCACCAATCGCACCAAGTACACCGATATTAACGATGCCTTCGACAAATGGAAAGACCGCATGGTTTCTTTTGGGTTTGGCAACAAATTGGGAGTAGATTTACCCTCAGAAAAGCGAGGATTTATCCCCAACAGTAAGTTTTATTCGAAAGTGCACAAAACAGAGAACTGGCGTGCCGCCAACATTATATCCATCGCCATTGGACAGGGCGAAATTTTGACCACCCCATTGCAAATTGCCAATTTTGCTGCATTGGTTGCCAATCGTGGTCACTATTATGTGCCTCATGTGGTCAAAAATTTAAAGGACAAACCCTTGGACAAAACATATACTACCAAACACGACACAGGCATACCGAGAGAATTCTTCGAAGTGACTGTGAGTGGCATGGCACACGCCGTGACTGGCGGAACATGCCGTGGTATCAACCTCGAACCAGAGATTGAAGTGTGTGGAAAAACTGGAACTTCGGAAAATCCACATGGAGACGACCACTCACTGTTTATGGGTTTTGCCCCGAAGGACGATCCTCAAATTGCCATTGCAGTGATTGTGGAAAATGGACGCTTTGGTGCTAGCAACGCAGTGCCTATTGGAAGATTGATGATGCAGAAATTCTTCAAAGACTCTATTCCTCCCTCCGACAAATGGTTGGAAGATCGGATTGTGAACACAACTATCCTTCCAAACATGTATTTACGAAACAGACAGGCTACCAATGCACAATGATATAACCACAGAAACAGGACGGGTGGACTGGTGGAGCGTATTGCTCTATCTTATTTTTGTTGTGGCTGGATGGCTCAACATTTATGCAGCCAGTTTCGACCTCGAAAATGCAGTGAGCCTATTCGATCTGTCGGGTCGTGCCGGTATGCAGTTGCTTTGGATTGGCACATCGTTGGCACTTGCCTTCGCAATTATAAAGATTGACACAGGATTCTTTGATACTTTTGCTTTCCTGTTTTATGGCATCGGTATTGCGCTACTGCTCTTTACACTTGCATTTGCAACCAGTATCAAGGGGTCGCGTTCTTGGTTGGTGTTGGGTCCTGTGAGTGTGCAACCTGCAGAATTTATGAAATTCACCATTGCACTTGCACTCGCCAAGGTGTTCAGTATTCACGATTTCAAACTGATGCAACCGCGCAACTTGCTCATCGTATCTGCCATCATCCTTGTCCCTACCCTTATTGTCATTTTCCAGAGTGAAACGGGTACTGCATTGGTCTATCTCGCCTTTATTATCATGCTTTATCGCGAAGGATTGCCCGGTGGATTCATTTTCACAGGATTGGCCATGATTGTCTATTTCGTGGTGGGGCTAAAGTTTTCGGAAGAACAGATTGGACTCTTTTCCCGAGGCGAAGCTTACACTTTGGCCATTATATTGGTCTTCACCGCAGGCATGGTATGGAGTTATATCAAGCGCAAACGAGTGATTCAAGTCATAGGGGGCATCATTGCAGGCTCCTACCTCATCACCTATCTCATTTCGCTCACCGATTGGGTGACGGTCGATTATGGATTAAGTGGCCTTGTGGCACTCAGTCTCGTGACTCTCTACTTGTTGTTCCTTGCCATGCGCTATTGGAAACGCATCTACTTATTGATGGCCGTGTTTGCCATTGGGTCGTTTGTGTTTTTGGAATCGGTGGAATATGTCTTCAACGAGGTGTTGCAACCCCATCAACAAATGCGTATCAAAGTCACATTGGGCATGGAAGAAGATCTCTTGGGATCGGGTTATCACATTGGACAATCCAAAATTGCCATCGGGTCGGGCGCATTCTTCGGAAAAGGTTACCTCAACGGCACACAAACTAAACTAAAATATGTGCCCGAGCAGGACACAGACTTCATTTTTTGCACCATTGGCGAGGAGCAAGGCTTCATTGGCGCCAGTGCTGTGCTCATTCTTTTTCTCATCTTCATCATGCGGCTCATCTTTCTTGCCGAACGGCAAAAATCTACATTCGGGCGCGTCTATGGTTATGGCGTGGCCAGTGTTTTTATCTTCCACCTCATTGTGAATATTGGGATGGTGCTGGGTCTGACACCCGTTATTGGCATCCCCTTGCCCTTTTTTAGCTACGGCGGGTCGTCGTTGTGGGGGTTTACGATACTCCTCTTTGTGTTTTTGCGGATAGATAAGTCGCGAAAGCCCTTTTAATTGAGAATTGAGAGTTGAAAATTGAAAATTATGCCTGTTTTCTATAGGCGTAAGGGTATTATTGTGACAAAATGTAACGTTTTGTCATAGAAATGTGCACACATTTCTTTACATGACTACTATGCAGCGTTGTTTTGTAATCATGTAAAATTACATGACTGTCATGCAACGATGCGAAGCATCTATGTAAAATTACAATATTCTTATGCAACGATGCGAAGTAGCGATGTAAAGTTACAACAATGCTGTGCAACGATGTAACGAGTCATTGTAAATTTACATTGCTCCACTGCAACGATGCGAAGCGCCTTTGTGAAGTTACATGAATAGTTTGTAACGATGCGAGGCGACAAAACAATTCAATTTTGTGTCTTTTTCTTAATAATAATGCATATATTTGTCTTCAGAGTGTGCTTTTCGTTAAAACCAAGACTATGAATTTCAAAATTTACTACCTAGAACGCATGAATCGATGGGAAGTCTTCCAAATATTCACCGATTCTCTCGCATTTATTGATAAGCTTACGGAAGAAATGCCCGAAACATTCACCAAGAAGGTGGAACAGTTTCGAAAAGCATATGATATTTACGACGAAAAGATTGTAGAAGAATACAGGCCTACCCCACGCGAATTAGTGGAAGCCGAAGAAGGCTTGGAATATGCCATCAGAAAAATATATCAGCTCATTCGCTACTATTCGGATTATCGTTTCGATCTGGAAAAGGAGACAGCTGGGAAAGCTCTTTTACACATTTTCAAATCGTATGGTACGGGTAGCTATATATCGCGCCAAAATCAATACACCAAAACGGCAATGATCATGAATCTATTGCAAGATTTGGAAAAAGAAAAACCAAAGCAACACATTGCCACGCTCCAATTGACTGATGCTGTATTAGCATTGGAAACCAATAACAAAGTTTTTATTAGAGAACAACATACGCTCAACAAAATCAAGGCAAAATTTGTACCTGGAGCAGCAAAGAATGCGCGGTTGGATGCTCAGAATGAATTTATGGAATTGGTGGAATTGATCAATGCGCTTGCCGTGGTGGAAGGCGAGGAGAAATATGCAAAATTGAAATTGCAGTTGAACACGCTCATGAAAAAGAATATGGCTAAGGTGCGCCAACGCACGAAAAAGAAGGAGGATGAACCCTCCATTTTATAAACCTCTCAATATTTTATCCATTACCCAATTGGTTCTCGCAGCCGAAACACACGTGCTGGCAACGGTATCTTTTTTACCTTTTAGGTATTGCACTATACTTTGAATGAGATTGAACTGAATGTTCTCAGGATTCTCTTCTTGGTAAACAACTTCGTAATGGGTTGTTATCTCTTTTATATCAGTGAACATGAAAGTAGAGAATGATAGTTTACCCTTTGTGCCCACAACTTCAATGGTATCGGTGCGTGTGTCTGGTGGAGCCACAAAGCTCCAACTACCACTCCCGACAATTCCCGATTCGAATTGAAAGGTGGCCGAAACCGTGTCTTCCACATCATACAATCCTGCAACATTCGTAGTATGCCCCTTTGCATCTACGATGGGGCCAAACAGATAGTCGAGTAAATCAAATTGATGGGATGCCAAATCGTAGAAATATCCTGCTCCCGCTAATTCTTTTTTCACACGCCAAGGTAATGTATCGCGACTATAATCGGTGGCATAAGGAGGAATGGCAAATCGGATTTGCACGGTAGAAATATCGCCCAGTTTTCCGTCGTCAATCAACTGTTTCACTCTATTAAAATAGGGCAATGTGCGACGATAGTATGCCACGAAGCATGGCACACCCGTTTCTTCAGATACACGCATCATCTCTTGGCACTCCTCATAACTTGCCGCCATGGGTTTCTCTACATACACGGGTTTGCCGGCTCTCATGGCAGCGATGGCATATTTTGCGTGCGTGGAAGGAGGTGTTGCCACATAAATGGCATTTACATCGGGATCGTCTATCAGCTTTTGTGCATTGGTGTACCATTTGCCTATTGCATGTCTATCGGCATAATCCTTTGCCAATTCGCCATCGCGTCGCATCACTGCCACAACTTCAGAACCTTCAACTTTGGCAAAGGCAGGACCACTCTTCTTTTCAGTCACCACGCCACATCCTATAAATCCCCATCGTACCATACCGTAATTTTTTCTTGTATTTGAATTGATTAAACTAACACTCGCACTCTTTCGTGAACCGAGTGCTTGTGAAGCAGAGAATAATAATTGGAAAAGAGGTTTTACTAACTCAATACTCGCATTGTATAGGCGAGTGAACGAGTTCACCCTATACCGTTTACTAAACATCTCATGCCTCATATTGCTTTCTCATTAATTCTAATGCCGCAGGCACCACCAGCGAGCGGTCGCCTTGACATCCACATTCGAAACTCACGTATTTGTCATAACCCATTTGCTTCAACGCACGGAAACCATCTACATAATTGTCGACTGCGCCGTCTTCGCCCGGCATACTTCGCCGTTCTCTACTGGCAATGTGTACATGTTGCAGGTATTCGCCTGCCGAAAAGAAGGCTCCACTATCCGATGTTTCTTCCCATGTCATGTGCCAAAAGTCGCCCATGCAACGCACTCCCGGATTATTAATATCGCGACAGATTGAGGCTGCATCGGCTACTTGTCTCATATAGAAAGCTTCCTTCCGATTGAGAGGTTCAAAGATGACAGTCGTTCCATTCTCATGAGCTATATTACCCAGTTTGTCAATTTCTTCACAGAGGAAATCGCGTGTTTCCATTGTGTGGGGCATCACTGGTACTTGTCGGGTAAATGCGGGAACAAATATCACTCCCGTAGAGCCCAATTGCCCAGCTGCGATGATAATTTCGGTCATCGTATCATGAAATTGTTTCCGAATGGCTGCATCTGTAGACAAAATGAATCCGTCGAAACCGGCACACACGGCAGACACCTGAATATTGCGTCCCTTCAACTCCTCTTTCAATTGAGGTACTCGTTGGAGCAGTCCTTTACCACTAGGTTCGAAGCCCACTACTCCGTGTTGCTCCATATAATCGAACTTCTCCCGCAAGGTTTCACCCGGCGGAATGCGTTCTTGGAAAGATATCTTCAGTTCGGGAACTTTACTCCCAGATTCACTTTGTACAAGACGTTGATGCTCGTCCCTTCCCAATGTTGCACTGCCCGCCAAAGCCGAGTTACCAACTGTGGCAAGGGCAGCGCCCATCATTGAGGATTTCAAGAAGCGTCTTCTATTAAGATTCTTCATCGTTCAATTATTAATTCATTTGAGCTTGTGAGGATTTATTGATCTTTTTGCACACCCTCACACCACATATTACACCTCTATCCTTTAGCCGTACCAGGCACCGGAACAACAAACGGACTCATATCCATCTTGCCCATATTCATATCGGCTGGTGTCAAATCCATTGACGAAGCAGTCAAAGTTTCCCACGTAGTTTCCAAACCAGTGTAAGCCGATTCGCGACCCATCATAGCGGCCATGTTAGATACAGCAGTTTCGGAGGCTTGCTCAATGGGTGTATTCTTGCGAATACAATTCACCAAATTCACATGTTCCAACACAAAAGGATTAACCTGTTTGTGGTTGGCTTTTTCCTCTGCTTCATCATACCTCCAAATTACATTGCCCTCTAAGTCTTTTATCATCACTTCGCCACCAACAGCACCTGTACCTATCCATGAACCTTTAGTTCCTTGGATGTAATTGCTCACATCATTGGTAGCACCATCTAATTGACGACACATACTGTGAAAGTGCACACCATTTTCCATTACAAAATCGGTGCTAAAGTTATCGTAATTATTTCCCGACATACGCCTCAGACGCGAACCAAATGCTAAAGCGCTTTCAGGCTTCAGCCCTGTGAGCCATATAAAAGCATCGATGCTGTGAATATGTTGCTCAAGGATGATATCGCCCGAAAGCCATGACCAGTTTGTCCAATCTCTCAACATATATTCAAGATCGCTCCACCCTGGTTGACGTTCCTTGTACCACTGCATACCAACATTGTAATACACAGCCCCGCCTGTAATCTCTCCAATAGCTCCGTTCATTATTTGCTCAAGCGATGCTACATAGCTACGTTGATGATGGCGAATAGTGCCAGTAACAACACTCAGATTCTTAGCTTTTGCTTGCTTTGCAGTTGCCATCACTTTACGATATCCTACTGCATCCACAAACAAGGGCTTCTCCATAAAGCTATGTTTATTATTTTGCACTGCATAATCAAAGTGCTTGGGCCTAAAGAAAGGTGGAGAGCAATCTATCACAACATCAACACCGCTATCAGTTAATTGTTTGTAGGCATCCAATCCAACAAATCGTTTGTCAGCTGGGATATCAATGTTTCTCTCTTTCTTCAGTGTGTCGGCAAGTTTATTAACAGGTTCCTCAAACACATCGGCCAAGGCAATAATATTAACACCATTGGCCGAGTCTAAAAAATTCATTGCGGCACCCGATCCACGTCCACCACAACCAATTACACCAGCTTTCAGTTCTTTGCCATCATCGGCCAAGTCTGGTAAATTGGGGATGTAATAACTGCCAGCTTCTCTCAATGGAGTACTTGCAGTTTTCTTGTTGTCACTACTACACGATGATAATAACCCAGTTGCTCCGCCACCACCTATTATACCAACAGTTCCGGCAAGAGCAGTAGTTTTCAGAAATGATCTTCTGCTTAAACTACTTTCTTTTCTTTTATCTTTCACTTAACAATCTATTTATTTATAATTCTTATTTATCTTTCCCAGTTCCGGGTACGGGAGTCACGTACGTACTCATATCCATTTTTCCAATATTTAAATCGGCTGGTGTGTAATCCAATGACGAAGCTGTCATAGTTTCCCATGTAGTTTCGAGGCCGGAGTAGGCTGATTCACGTCCCATCAAGGCAGCCATATTAGAGATAGCTGTTTCAGAGGCTTCCTCAATTGGAGTATTCTTACGAATATTGCTAATCAAATCTACATGTTCCAATGTATATGGGTCCGTTTGTTTGTAATTTGCTTTCTCGTCCTCTTTGTCAAACTGCCACACAATATTACCTGCTAAATCTTTAATCACTGTTTCGCCGTTAGCAGTTGACCACGAACCTTTCGTTCCTTGGATAAATTCACTCACATTGTTGGTACAACCATCAATTTGGCGACACATACTGTGGAGGTGTACTCCGTTTTCCATCGTGAAGTCGATGCTAAAGTTATCGTATTGGTCACCAGTTATGCGACGATGGCGTGATCCAAATCCAAGAGCTTTCACGGGTTTCAATCCGCTGAACCATGTAAAAACATCAATGTTGTGAACATGTTGTTCGATGATATGATCGCCCGACAACCATCGCCAGTTTACCCAATCTTTTACCATAAACTCAAAGTCGTTCCATTGTGGCTGACGTTCTCGATACCAAAGCATTGATTGATTCCAATATACCACACCGCCTGTAATTTCACCTATAGCACCATCCATGATTTGTTGGAAAGATGCCACATAATTGCGTTGGTGATGGCGTTGAGTACCGGTCACAATGCACAAGTTTTTAGCCTTTGCTTGCTTTGAAGCAGCAACTACTTTGCGATATCCCACTGCGTCAACAAACAAAGGTTTCTCTAAGAAACAATGTTTGTTTTTCTCAACAGCATATTCAAAGTGCGAAGCACGGAAGAAAGGAGGTGTACATTCAATGATGATATCCACGTCACTATCTATCACTTGTTTGTAAGCATCAAGACCCACAAAGCGTTTATCGGCAGGAATATCTATGTTTTTTTCGGTCTTCAATTTGTCGGCAAGGCTCGTAACACGCTCTTCAAACACATCACCCAAGGCTACAATGGTAACACCTTTGGCTGAATTCAAGAAATTCATTGCGGCACCCGATCCACG
>DENY01000117.1:0-156 GCA_002359825.1 Bacteroidales bacterium UBA2632 | reverse complement strand
CCAATTGTTCCCGCCAAAGCGGAGCTTTTCAGGAAAGTTCTTCTGCTTACGTTGTTCTCTTTCTTCATGTTCTTAATTTATTTGATTGTATGTTTTGTTGCTTATTTTATTTTTCGCACCTCAAACTTTTACCCTTTACTAGTTCCAGGCACAGGA
>DENY01000238.1:3912-4184 GCA_002359825.1 Bacteroidales bacterium UBA2632 | reverse complement strand
TATGAAAGAAATAGTATGTCGAATACACGATGATGATAAGTTTGTAAAAGAACATGCAGACTTTACTGTTGATTTGTTTTCAAAAGAACAATATCACTATACATTTTGGGACAAGAACAAACGACAGCTCTATCAGGGTGGAAATTTTTCTAAATCTGCAATTGATTTATTATACATTTCTTTAATGGTATACTATGCAGACAGGCGAGTGATAAGACAAAAGGAGAATGATGCCTGGACTCGAAATATAAAATTAAATATTCCTGTTCTTG
>DENY01000238.1:297-3850 GCA_002359825.1 Bacteroidales bacterium UBA2632 | reverse complement strand
AAAAAATGCTCTCCTTTTTAAGCGGAGATTTATGGACTTTTGAGTTTAGGAAGAGAGAATTAAACTTGAAGGAAGAAAGAGCAATCAAAGGCATAAATCGCAAAAAGAAAAAACATCAACCGAAAGCAATATGCATGTTGTCTGGCGGCTTAGATTCATTTATTGGCGCAATAGATATATTAAGCAAAGAAAAAGATATATGGTTTGTTGGTCATTATGGAGGTGGAAAAGGAGTAATACAATATCAAAAAAATGTAATTGAAAAATTGATTTCACAATATAAATTATCCTCCGAACAATTTTACAATTTTTATGCCTCACCTGTTAAGCCGAATAAGTCCGTTCAAATGGAGGATACTACCAGAACCCGTTCGTTTATGTTTTTTGCTCATGCAATAATTTTAGGTTCTGCTGTAAATGAAGATATAACACTATATATCCCTGAGAATGGATTAATTTCTCTTAATATCCCTCTCACAAACACAAGGCTAGGGAGCAGTAGTACAAGGACTACGCATCCATATTATATGGATTTATTACAGCAATTAATACTCAATATTGGCTTAAAAATTAAATTGTATAATCCATTCCAATTCAAAACAAAAGGAGAAATGATAGTGGATTGTAATGACCCTGGCTTCTTAAAAGCAAATATTTCACAAACCATGTCATGTTCACACCCTGATTTAGGTAGATATGAAGGCGATGCCCGTCCATCACATGGGGGGAATTGCTTGCCATGTATTATACGTAGGGCAGCAATTGAATTTGCTTATGAAACCGACAATTCTAATTATAGAGATAAGAATTTTCAGAAAAAGGGAGCATCAGATAATCTTCGATCCTTTAAGTTAGGTATCAATGATTATACAAACAATAAAATCGACTCAGCTCTTTCTATTCAAATATCAGGACCCATCGTTGATAATATTGACAATTATTGTGGTGTTTATAAAAGAGGTATGAATGAAATGAAATCTTTACTTGATAAATACAATGGCTAATCTTTACGATACACATTTCCATTTAGACCTTTTTGAGTCAAGAGAAAAAATTATTAAAGAAATTGATGATAATCAAATCTATACAATAGCAGTAACTAATTTACCAGTCCTTTTTACTAAACTTAATGATAGTCTTTCAAGCAAATTTATTAAACCAGCGTTGGGTTTTCATCCCGAATTATTAAGTCAATATAAACATTTGATTCCTCAAATGTGGTCTTTACTAAATGAGACAAGATACATTGGCGAGGTAGGTCTTGATTTTAAGACTGGTAAAGCCTACAAAGAACTTCAAATTTCATTCTTCTCCGAACTCATTGAAAGATGTGATGTTTTAGAAAATAAAATATTAACAATTCATTCAAGGCAAAGTGCAAGTGAAATTGTATCAATCATTGGCGAGGATTTTAAAGGGAAAGTAATATTACATTGGTATTCAGGAAATAAAGCAACGCTTAAAAAAGCCATAGACAATGGATATTATTTTTCAATCAATTTTTCAATGGTTAATTCTAATACTAGTAAGGAATTAATCAAGCTAATTCCATTAGAACGATTATTATTAGAAACTGATGCCCCATTTGTTAAGTTTAAAGACAAACAATTTTCAATGCTTGATATTAAAGAAATCATTAAGGAATTGGCTTCTATATTGAATCTTGACCAAAAAGAAATGACAACACTTCTTTGGGATAACTTTAAAACACTTATAAAATGAATTGTCAACCCACACGGCCAAGCACATTTGCAAATCACACAAGCCGTCCTGCATTTCAAAGATTGCAAAAGAGCTTGTCTGTCTGCCACCACTTTTTTGCCGACCCTAAAAACTAATTTTTTCGGAAAAAGCAGAGCTTCTAATGAGCGGATTTTGAATTGTAATAAATTGACAACTAATTGATAATGAATAGAGCCCAGCATACAACATCGTATATAAAACATTTGGCAATCAGTGCGTTATCAAGCATTTTAGCCCGCATCATAATTAGTTGTAACTTGACAGGAAAGTGCTTCGAAATGCCAAACGTTTCATATACGTAACCGTTAGGTGCAAGCTTAGACAAACAAACATAGACTAATCAATAATTAAAAAAAATAAAATATGGAATGGATTTTTGACGGAATAGGGACCGCAATAATAACGCTAATAGTTGGCCTTCTAACTGGCGGTGCAGTGGGATATAAAATTGGCATTAACAAGAACACAGTCAAACAAAAGCAAAAGGCTGGCGATAATTCTTCACAAATTCAAATTGGGAGAGACAGTAATGGCAAGTAAACAAATCCAAGAAGCTGGTGACAATTCTCAGCAATTGCAAGCGAACAATATGATTGTCAATATAGGTNNATGAGAAAAGGGCAAGAGAAATTTATCAAGAAATGAACTTGCAATTAAGAAAAGACTATTCTCAAGAAGCACTCAATATAGCAAATTCAAGAGTGACAGAATTTGAAAATAGACTTTTGCCTAAAATGGAAGCGGTTGAAGGAGCCTTAGAAGCTTTTGCCGACCCAAGTTTTCAATTATTACTTGTTGAAGCACAAAAGACAGCAGCTTCTACAGAGAGACCAGCTGATTATGACCTTTTATCAGAATTACTAATACATCGTTTTCAGAAAGGAGACAATAGGGTGACAAGAGCTGGAATTAGTCGTGCTGTTGAAATAGTTGACAAAATTTCTGATGATGCTTTACTTGGCTTGACCGTTTTTCATTCCGTAAATTACTTTTTCCCAGCAAGTGGAATTATTCAACAAGGACTGAATACTCTTAATGACTTATTTGGTAAATTGTTTTATAGCAATCTTCCTGTTGGTAGCGAATGGCTTGACCATTTAGACATTTTAGATGCCATAAGAGTTAGCAATTTTGGTGGTCTTAAAAAAATAGAACAATATTATCCAGAGATGTTGAGTGGTTATATTGATATAGGAATTGAAAAGAATTCTGACGACTTCAATAAAGCCATTGAATTGCTCAAAAATAACGGACTTCCACAGAACATTTTAATTGACCACGAATTGAATAGTGATTATGTTAGAGTAGTCCTACCCAATAAAGACCATATTGACACTTTAGCACTGCACCATCAAATAGTGAATAATGGTCAGTTGTCAATAATAAAAGTTCCCTTGACTGATGCACAAAAAAATATTGTGAAATCAATATATGACTTATATAAGAAGGATGCAGGTATAAGACAACAGAATGTCAATAAATTTATGGAAGAGTGGAACAAACAACCGAATTTAAGTAAACTAAGAGAATGGTGGGACAACATCAATGCAGGAATACAATTAACCTCAGTTGGTAAAGTATTAGCTCATTCTAATGCACAAAGGTGTGACAAAAACTTACCTCCTTTAAATTAAATGACAAAAAAGCCAGCGCCAAAACGTTAGGCGTCAGTTGGTGACAGTGCAGAAACTAAAAGAAAGTATATGAAGAAAAACATATCTTTTGGAATAATTTTTACTATAATAACAAATATTTCCGCTTTTGGAAATACTTGGGAATTGGTAAAGGAAAAAACATGGAGTACTAAAGA
>DENY01000238.1:0-266 GCA_002359825.1 Bacteroidales bacterium UBA2632 | reverse complement strand
AAAAAGCCATTTATCAACTTAATGGAAGTGAGCGTTGTGCTGTTCGTTCTTTTATATATGACATAGAATTGAAAGGAGATAGCATTTGTTTGAAAGATGCTATGGATTTAGAACCGAGTATACAGTCCAAGAAACGAGAAAGCAAATTGTTGTTACCTCTTATGTTATATCTAAAAAATGAAGTGCTAATTTCAGAAATTTCAGAATTTGCGAAAATTTCAGATATGCCTTTAATTTGTAATTGGATAGAGACATACAGTGGTAAT
>DENY01000253.1:2305-2602 GCA_002359825.1 Bacteroidales bacterium UBA2632 | reverse complement strand
TCAACCAATCTTCAACTCTATTATTGAATAGTCGATTATATTCTTTCCAATCTTCTTTTGTGTAGTCTTTTTTATCTTTTGTTCTCCTGTTCCATTTTTCGCGGTCGGCTTTCAGTTCTTCTTGTTTGTCTGATGGTATAGAATCGGCCAAACGAAAAGTGACGAAGTAGTAAACATTGTCTTGTTTCCAGTGTGGGAGGAGGCCTTGTTTTATTTCTATTTCGGAGTTGGGGTCTAGGAAGATTGTACCCGAACCATCTTGGTTTGGGATAGATGTACCCGAAGCATCATGCTTTA
>DENY01000253.1:864-2251 GCA_002359825.1 Bacteroidales bacterium UBA2632 | reverse complement strand
TACCATATAGTTCACTATTTCGCGTGGTGTGTAGAATGAGCCAGTCTGTTTCCTTGCAGTTGTTTTGGTTTCGGGATTATAACTTGCCAATAGGTTTTCAAACACTTTTCCTAATAGCTCTGGGTCTAAGGCTACGTCTTCTTCAATAGGTGTGTTTTCGGTGATGGTAAACTTATACGATTCTAATATATTAATTAATCCTTTTACTGCGGCTTGTTTATATTCTCTGGTGCTTATCCCCACCACATCACTAAGGTCTGTCTGTTCTTCTAAACCAAAGAAAAGATAATCGGGAACAACAAGTTGTTGATCCTTTGGCAGGTTATCGGAAAAACCATCAATCCATTTTCGTTCGTCTCTCTTCTCTCCTATCCCTCTTTCATCTAAACACTCAAACAGACCTCCATTTAAGAAAGGAACAGTTTGATTCATCATTTCAAGGAAAGCATCTTTGTTTTTGAAGTGCTTTTCGTATCGCATCAAAAACATTGTTCCATAGTTGCTGTTGGTCAATCTAAATCCACGTTTGCGTTTGTCTATACTATCCCTCTCTATTGGACAGTTGAGTGTAGCAAAAAATAGATTTTGAAGTATTGCTTTATAATATACACTCTCTGTGTTTTGTTCTTCAAAGAATCCATTTTGTTTTACAGGGTCAATATTATTTAGAATATCTTGTTGCAAAGCTTTTAAATCGAACAACTCATTGGGTATTAATTTTTTTTCTTTCAAGAACCATACAAAAAGCAGTCGAGTAAGCATCCGTATCACATTGGTTGCTTTGTGTTCTTGCTCTAAGTCTTTCAGCTCTTTTTTACTGGTTATAGCATCTTCAAATGTGGGTTTACCAGGAAACTGTACATTTTGAATAGCCCAGAAATACCAATTAGAAAGTTCTTGGTAGAACTTTTTGTTGAGTATATTCACACTCAACACTTCTTGCCAATAGGTGTAAAGCTTGGCAAATGAATNNCAGCAAGAATGCGATGGTGACCTTCATGAGGTTTGTCAATATTTATATCGCGTAACAAAGTCACTTTTCCTGCTTTTTCACCTTCACGCCACTCTTGCTTATATTTCAATCGCTCGGTATTGGCAAAAGCGATATGGTTGTTGTATTTAAATACTATCACCACTGGTGTGTAGTAGAACTCACGGTTGAAAGCTCTGGATATTTCAGCCAATTGTGAGCGAGTAGGTAGCAAACCATTTGGTCGGTCACGCAACGTTACTCCGAAAATAAGTATACCATCATAGTCAGATTTAATCTTATTCAACTCTGTTGCGCTCTCTTTATTCTTAAAAGAAGCATCGTCCACCATCCCTACAAAATACACCTCGTTGGTTAATCTGAAAGTATCGTTGTCTTTATATGTGGTTTCTAATA
>DENY01000253.1:406-859 GCA_002359825.1 Bacteroidales bacterium UBA2632 | reverse complement strand
AATGCTGGAAGGAAATCAAGTTCAGAAAATATTTTTAAATTCATTGTCTTTTATTTTAGTATGAAGTTTGTGTGTTGATGTTATAAATATCAGATTTGGTTTTATTCTTGTTTGTCTATGTTATCACTACTCTGGTATAACTATAAACCAAGTAATTAAATCAAAGTTGTCAAGTTGAAACTTTTCGTTCACTTTTACATTTTCTTTAACACGAGATATAGCTTTTTTATCCCCCTTGCGAAGTTTTGACAAAATGTCTTTTGCTTCAATTCCCATTGTTTTCTTGTTAGTGCCATCTTCTTGTTTCTCTTCATTGTAGGCTTGCTTTTCGAGCCAACGCTTTAACGATTGCGCCAGTTCATTAATAGTATTCTCTTCTCCACAATCTACCAGATAAGGAACAAATCGCTCATTTTCTCTGTGATGTGTAAGAGCTTCTAATACTTCTTTTTG
>DENY01000253.1:0-312 GCA_002359825.1 Bacteroidales bacterium UBA2632 | reverse complement strand
TAGCGAGAGGTCGTTGAATCCTAACGATTGATCGCTTACTTCTATATCATCAAATGTAACCTGCATTTGCTCCATCATTCTGTTTTTCATTTTTTGGTCTAACGACTCATCATAAGCCATCTCTTTGAATGTGTCGGAGAACTGATTGTCCACTTCAGAACCTGCCAATCTCATAGCTGCCATTCTCTGTTCTATTCTTCCTTGCAGGTTGAGATAGGTGTTTATGTTGTCGGATGGCCAAAAGTTAATACTATAGACCTTTTTGTTAGGACTACCCAATCGGTCAATACGCCCCATGCGTTGGATAATACG
>DENY01000199.1:5062-5471 GCA_002359825.1 Bacteroidales bacterium UBA2632 | reverse complement strand
CCGACTGAGCTACTGAAGAATTTGATACCTAATAAAATCTTTTCTCTTTTTGGCTCTTCAGGCTGGACTCGAACCAGCGACCCTCTGATTAACAGTCAGATGCTCTAACCGACTGAGCTACTGAAGAATTTTATCTTTCCTAAAAAGCGATGCAAAAGTAGCACAAACTTTTGAATATACCAATAGGTTTAGTGGAAAAATGTAAAAAAGGTGTGTAATGTTTTGTTCTCAGTTTTTATGAAGTAAGCTTTACCAACTATAAGTAATTACAAATAATAGAATTACCACTTTGTTTCAGTAGTATACAGGATTGATGATAACAAATAAAAATTTTTCATTGTTTCTTACTTTATGGATCATGTTATACATATCTACGTGTCTTTTACTTGAAGTTGTAGAATATTCCCAT
>DENY01000199.1:4020-5053 GCA_002359825.1 Bacteroidales bacterium UBA2632 | reverse complement strand
TTTCCCTTAGATTCTTGTATTTATAACTTTTTGCTATCTTTGAAACGAAATTGAACTAAAAACAATAGAAATAATATAACTCAATATGATATTTAAATTTTCGCTTGTATCTGACGAGGTCGCAAATTTTAAACGTGAAATACAAATTGATGGAGACGACACCTTTTTCGATTTACATAAAGCTATTATGAAATGCTGTGGTTATGACGAAACCGAAATGGCTTCATTCTTTATGGTTGACGATTGGTGGAAGAGAAAACAAGAGATCTCTTTAGTTGAATTGGATACTGACTCCGACGTTGATTCCTTTGTTATGGAAGACGAAACATTGTCTGATTGGTTGGATGAAGAAAAACAAAAAATGATGTTTGTCTTTGATTATATAGGTGATCGTGGTTTTTTCATGGAGTTATCTGAAATGATATTGGGCGATAATCTTTCTAAGCCTATTTGCTCTAAAATGGAAGGAACACCACCTGAACAGTTTTTGAAGGAAGAAGTAGTGGAAACGGTGAAACCAGTAGTCGAAAAAACAATAGCTCTGTTGGATGATGAGGATGATGATGAGGATGATGATGTAATAGAAGAAGATGATGAGAAGTTNNCGACGGATTTGAAGGATTGGATGGGGCAGACTCCGATTTGGGTATTGAAGAGGATATTTGATTTTAGATAAATGAAAAAACTTATCGTTATCCTCGGGCCTACTGGTGTAGGTAAGACGGATTTGAGCATAGAAATTGCTAACGAATTACAATGCCCCATTATTTCTGCCGATTCTCGTCAAATTTATAAAGATATGATCATTGGGACTGATGCTCCCACACACAAACAACAACAAAAAGCCAAGCATTATTTTGTAGGCACACTTTGTATCGAAGACTATTTTAGTGCAAGTCAATTTGAAGAAGAAGTTATTGCTTTGCTTTCAAATTTGCACGAAACTCACGATCATGTTGTCATGTCGGGTGGATCTATGATGTACATCGATGCTGTATGCAAAGGCATTGACTATTTGCCCACCATCGACACA
>DENY01000199.1:0-3972 GCA_002359825.1 Bacteroidales bacterium UBA2632 | reverse complement strand
AATTGAAAATGCGCGACCCTGTGTTTTACAATCAAGTCGATTTGAAGAATCCAAAACGTGTAATTCATGCATTAGAAGTGTGTATTATGACGGGAAAACCTTATTCATCATTTCGCACAGAATCTATCAAACAACGACCCTTTGAAATTATTCGGAATGGACTTACACGCCCACGAGAGCAATTGTATGAAAGAATCAATGCTCGTGTTGATCAGATGATTGAAAAAGGATTGGTGGAAGAAGCTCGTAAGTTCTATCCATTTAAACATCTCAATTCGCTAAATACAGTTGGTTATAAAGAGATGTTTAGATACTTTGATGACGAATGGACACTGGAATTTGCTATAGATAAAATAAAACAACATTCGCGTAACTATGCACGCAAGCAGTTGAGTTGGTTTAACAGAAGCGATGATATACATTGGATAGAATTGTCGGATAAAGCCCAATATATCAAAGCGATAATTATGGAGAAGATAGGTTGAAACACCTGATGTGAACACATTGTTATCTCACTTGTTTAATATTTATCAGTTAAATATTAAAACACAGATAATTATGCAACCCTCATATCTCCCAATCGATCCTGATTTTTTTGATTTGTTTAAAAAAGAGATGGACAAATCTTCATCTCGAGTTGTGTACTTTGGAGAAGGCACTAACTTGGAGGAAGTGAACAGCAAAATAATAGAAGTTATAAATAACAGTGCTAATGAATTTTTCATGAAGTTTGAAAATAGTGAAGAAGTAAGAGTTGATCGCATTATTGTTTACAATGGAAAACCTGGCCCTGCATTTGACGAATACGATGCTTACGCGCTTGAGTGCTTAACGTGTAAAGCCGGTTACGAAGAATGAAAACATCTATAGGATAATGCTTTTCATTTTGTAAACTTTTTAAAGAAAAAAGATAATATTGAGTCTAAAACAAACATACTCTATAAATTTTTTTTTATCACATCTCTTACTCATAATCATCAATCAAAATTTACTGCAAAAGATATATCTATTTTTCAGCTTGATGTGTTTATTTTTTATCTTTGCTAATTAAATTAAAGTATCTACCCATCATATGGCCCTTAGACAACAGCAATATTTAAAACAATCGCAACGGTTATCTCCAATGCAACTTCAAGTGATTAAGCTCATAGAGTTGACTTCTATAGAACTTGAAGAAAAAATAAAACAAGAGATGGAAGAAAATCCTGCTCTTGATGAAGGCATAGATAAAAATGAAGCCGATGAGAATGTTGCTGATGGTGATGATGAATATTCAGAATTGCTCTCCGAAGAAGATATAGTAAAGGGTGATTATACATCGGAAGAAGATATGCCCGATTATCGTTTGAGTGCAGCAACAAAAACAGACTATGAACAACCCAAGGTTGATTTTGCACTGACGAGCGATTTATCTTTACATCAATCGTTATTGGATCAGATAAAACTCCGCGAATTGAGTGAAAAAGAACAAATGATTGCTGAATATATCATTGGTAATTTGGATGAAAATGGATATTTAGAAAGCACACTTGGAGCTATTTCGGATGACCTTATTTTTCAGCAAAACATAGACACTACTCAAGATCGAATTGAGGATATATTGGAAGAGATTCAATATCTGGAACCTGCAGGTATAGGAGCACGAAATTTACAAGAGTGTTTGTTGCTACAAATGAGAAGAAAGAAGAAAAGTGAAATCAACGACAATGCTATTCGTGTGTTAGAAGAGACTTTTGATGAGTTCACAAAAAAGCATTATGATAAAATAAAACGTCAGTTAAGTCTATCTCACGAAGATTTGCGTGATGCTGTTGATTCTATCATTTCGCTTAATCCTAAACCGGGGAATATATGGAGTGATTCCATTGAAATGGCTATGGCAAACATAACCCCCGATTTTATTGTAGAGGTTGATGGACCAGAAATTAATATGTGGCTCAATAATCGCAATATTCCTTCTTTGCGTGTTAATAGAGATTTTTCTGAAATGATGAAAGGTTACTCTAAAAACAAAAAGAGTATGTCTTCTGACAATAAACAAGCTCTTCTTTTCATGAAACAAAAGATAGACTCCGCACGCTGGTTTATTGAAGCCGTTAATCAACGAAAAGTTACATTGCAATCTACTATGGAGGCTATAATTGCACTGCAATATGACTTCTTTATAACTGGTGATGAAGCTACTCTAAAACCTATGATTCTGAAAGATGTTGCAGAAAAAACTGGGTTTGATATCTCTACAATCTCCCGTGTAAGCAATAGCAAGTATGTGCAAACTCAAACTGGTGTTTATCCATTGAAGTTTTTCTTTTCTGAATCGATGCGAACTGATGAAGGAGAAGATATCTCGTCGCGAGAAGTGAAAATGATTTTAAAGGAAAAGATTGAAAATGAAAATCCCCAAAAACCATTGACAGACGAGGAGGCTACAAAAATGCTCAATGATAAAGGATATGTCATTGCGCGACGTACAGTTGCTAAATACAGAGAACAATTAGACATTCCTGTAGCCCGATTAAGAAAAAAATTATAACTTTGGAGTTGAATTAAAATAAATGAAACAAATATCACTTTTTATATCCAGTGTTTTTCAGCCACTCTTGATGCCTATCTATAGTGTGGCTTTATTGTTTGTATATACTCACTTCAAATTTGTTTATGCCAATCATTTCTTTAGTTTGCTCACTCCCACAGCTTTATTTACATTCATTATACCAGGTGTATTGATTTATATTATGATGACAGTGGGGATTATTACAGACCTGACTCTTCCAAAACGAAGTGATAGATTTGCTCCTTATGCTGTAACCATGTTGAGTTTTGGATTTTTGATATATTATTTTTACAAATTAGGTATGCCAACATGGTTTTTGATGATGCTTGGAGCATCTATCATTGTGATGATAGTAGCCACAGTCATCACATTGTGGTGGAAAATAAGTGCTCACATGTTTGGTATTTCAAGTCTACTGGGTGGTGTGATGTCTGTTTGTTTTTTTGTCGAAGAGTCCAACCCAACCTTTCTCTTTATGCTGCTCTTTATTGTTGCGGGTATGGTGGGTACATCCCGTATTATATTAAGAAGACACACTCCCAATCAGGTGTATGCAGGATTCCTTTTAGGATTTGTAATTTCTTTTGTAAGTGTATGGATAGGTTCGTGATAAACATTCATTGAATGTTCGAATAACCTGTTATATTTACAGTCCAAATATATATTTAATTTAAAATAATAAGATTATGAATTTTCCCGAAAATTTAAAGTATTCAAAAGACCATGAGTGGATTATGGTAGATGGAGATAAAGCTACTGTAGGTATCACAGAATTTGCGCAAAGCGAATTGGGTGAGATTGTATATGTGGATGTAGCTACAGAAGGTGAAACTATTGACAAAAACGAAGTCTTTGGTAGCATTGAAGCTGTAAAAACTGTTTCAGACTTGATGATGCCTGTTAAAGGTGAAGTTCTTGAGTTTAATGAAAAACTTGAAGACACTCCTGAGTTAGTTAATTCAGATCCTTACGGTGATGGATGGATTATCAAAATATCAATAGATGATGTGGCTGAGTTAGACGATTTGCTTGATGCAGCAGCCTATAAAGACTTTGTAGAGAAGTAAAAAACAGTATTATTGGGAAATAAAAACCCAAAGCACACAAAGAAGTAATGTCTAAAAAGAAATCGCTTATGCGCTTGTCTTTTTAGACATTTTTTTTTCTAAACATTTCCCGATGCAAGAAAATGTTTACAACAGATGAAAATTGCATCCACGACCAAGAAAATGTTTGACAACAAATTATTTTCATTTTGTTGCTCTAATTTACGCGATTTATGCCTTAAAACTTCAATTCTCTTGTATGAATTCCATTTTCATCAGCTGATTCTTCAGTCTTTGATAGATTTCCCCTTTCTTAGTGCATTTTTCTTTCTTATTTTGCTCAAAAAGCATCATTTTAGCGATTCAAAACAT
>DENY01000201.1:3509-5299 GCA_002359825.1 Bacteroidales bacterium UBA2632 | reverse complement strand
TCAACTTTCACTTTTCAATTACTAACTCTCTTCTCATTTACGTACTTCAAAGATACAAATATTCTTTTCTTCCTGTATTCTAACTCTAGTTACGAATTTTAATTTTTTATATGCATTCATGCTTCATCTTATTGCAAATGCCTTAAATTTGCATCTTAATAGATATATAGATGGCAGATCCAATAAAACATGAGTGCGGGATAGCTTTAGTTCGATTATTGAAGCCCCTTTCATTCTACAAAAAGAAATACGGTACGTGGCAATACGGGTTAGATAAACTCTACCTATTGATGGAAAAACAACACAATCGGGGACAAGAAGGTGCCGGATTGGCAGCTGTTAAATTAAACCCATCTCCCGGCAGTGAATTCATATTTAGAGAACGAGCTCTTGGTTCGGGTGCTATTTCCGAGATATTTGGAAATGTACATGAAGCTTTCAGTCATTTCTCATCAGAGAAATTAGAAGACGTTGACTACGCTAAGAAAAACGTTCCTTATGCAGGTGAGCTTTTCTTGGGACACCTTCGCTATAGTACTACTGGCAGAACGTCTCTTTCATACGTTCATCCTTTTTTGAGAAGAAACAATTGGGCATCCCGCAACTTGGCTCTTGCAGGAAACTTTAATATGACCAACGTGGAGGAGNNATTATCTGAAGGACAACATCCACGAGATTTTGCTGATACTTTTGTGATTCTTGAATTGCTGGGGCACTACTTAGACAGAGAAGTGCAGTTTCAGTATGATAAATATAAAGACGACTACACCAATGGTTATGCATTGACCAAAAAAATTGAGCAGGAACTTGATATTCCTTTCTTGTTGAAACGTGCAGCCAAACTTTGGGACGGTGGCTATGTGTTGAGCGGACTGATTGGAAGTGGCGACTCATTCACAATGCGTGATCCATGGGGAATTAGAACTGCTTTTTACTATATGGACGATGAAGTGGCAGTGGTTGCTTCAGAAAGACCAGTTATTCAAACGGCTTTCAATCTGAAAATAGAAGACATAAAAGAACTCCAACCGGGCGAAGCTTTGGTGTTTAAAAAAGATGGCACTTCGTATCTTTCTCAAATAGTAGAACCTAAGAAAATAACTCCTTGCTCTTTTGAGCGCATCTACTTTTCACGTGGATCGGACTATGATATATACCGTGAGCGAAAGAAGCTGGGAGAATTGTTAATCCCCAATATTCTTGACATCATCAACAGTGATTTTGACAACACAGTCTTTTCATTCATCCCCAACACAGCTGAGGTTGCTTACTTGGGCATGTTGGAAGGATTGGAAAATCATTTTAATCATGAACGGGCGGTACTCATTTCAGAAAACTGCAACTCGTTGTCTAAAGATGAAATTGAAAGAATCTTGTCGAAACGTGTGAGATCGGAAAAAGTAGCGATTAAAGACATTAAACTGCGTACATTTATAGCTCAAGGCAATACGCGNNCACGTGTATGATATAACATATGGTTCGTTGCGACGCAACAAAGATTCGTTGGTAATTATTGATGACAGTATTGTGCGAGGTACAACATTGAAGCAAAGTATCATCAAGATTCTTGACAGATTGGACCCTGTGAAAATTGTAATTGTATCTTCTTCTCCACAAATCAGGTATCCCGATTGCTACGGCATCGATATGTCGAAGATGAGCGAGTTCATTGCTTTCAGAGCTGCCATGGAACTATTGAAAGACGAAAACAAACAACATATCATTGATGAGGTTTACAGAAAGTCGGTAGCCCAAAAGGACAAAAAAACAGATGAGATTGTAAACTACGT
>DENY01000201.1:0-3502 GCA_002359825.1 Bacteroidales bacterium UBA2632 | reverse complement strand
AACAAGTGGCAGACAAAATTGCCGAAATGCTTACCCCTGTAGGAACAAAAGCAGAGGTGAAAATTGTTTATCAAACCATCGAGAATCTTCATTTGGCCTGTCCCAATCATAAAGGTGATTGGTATTTCTCTGGAAACTATCCAACACCCGGTGGAAACAAAGTGGTGAACGATGCGTTTATTAACTATATAGAAGGCTCGGAAAATAAAACATATCAATTTAAACTTACATTTAAGAATGCCAATGATTGAACGCATAATAATATTAGAAGACATAGACCCAGTAGTGTTTTTTGGAACAAACAACAACAATATTCATTTGTTGAAGACTTTGTATCCCAAAATTAGAATCGTTGCACGGGGCAATGTTATAAAAGCAGTGGGCGATGAGAAAGAATTGTCTGACTTTGAAGCTAAGATTCGTGAGCTGGAGAAGTTCAGCGTTGAAACAAATGTGCTGAAGGAGGAAGATATCCTGGAAATTGTAAAAGGAAAAGCTCCTGAAATCATCAAACAGCAAAATCTAATAATATATGGTTTAAATGGTAAGCCCATTTTGGCACGAACTGAAAATCAGCGGAAACTTGTTGAAGAGTTCGACAAAAACGATATGGTGTTTGCTATTGGACCTGCAGGTTCGGGAAAGACCTATACTGCCATTGCTCTTGCTGTGCGTGCACTCAAAAACCGTGAGGTTAGGAAAATAATATTGAGTCGTCCTGCTGTAGAGGCAGGCGAAAAGTTAGGATTTCTTCCTGGCGACATGAAAGAAAAAATTGATCCCTATTTGCAACCACTCTATGATGCATTGGAAGATATGTTGCCTCCAATCAAGTTGAAAGAATATCTCGAAACAAAAATAATTCAAATTGCACCCTTGGCTTTTATGCGTGGGCGCACATTGAGCGATGCCATCATTATTTTGGATGAGGCACAAAACACATCGAAGGCACAAATAAAAATGTTTCTGACTCGTATGGGTATGAACGCAAAAATGATTGTGACGGGCGATGTTACACAAATTGATTTGCCTTCTTATCAACAATCAGGATTGGTGCATTCGTTGATTGTTTNNAAAGGTGTGGGCAAAGTGGAGTTCAACAAGAAGGATATTGTGCGCCATAAATTAGTGCAACGCATTGTTGAAGCATATGAGAAAAGTGAATCGAAAGACAAGGAGACTAAGGAGACAAAGAAAATAGAGAAAGTGAACAATTCAAATCAAACAACTATATAAAATGAGCAATACTTTAACATCAACCAATTACCAATTTCCGAATCAGACTAAGGTATACAAAGGAAAAGTCCGCGATGTATATACTATTGGCGACGACACTTTGATTATGATTGCAACCGACCGCATTTCGGCTTTTGATGTGGTCTTGCCACAAGGAATCCCTTTCAAAGGACAAGTATTGAATCAAATTGCAGCCAAATTCTTGGATGCTACTGCAGATATTGTCCCCAATTGGAAACAAGCCACTCCACATCCTTTGGTTACAGTAGGTGTTCGTTGCGAACCTTACAAAGTGGAGATGATTGTGAGAGGATATCTCACCGGTAGTGCTTGGAGAGAATATAAAAATGGTGCACGCTCTATTTGTGGTGTTGCATTGCCCGAAGGAATGAGAGAGAATGAAAAATTTCCCACTCCCATACTTACCCCAACAACCAAAGCAGACCAAGGGCACGATGAAAATATTTCGCGTGACGAAATTATCGAACAAGGACTGGTTGACCGTGAAGAATATGAACAACTTGAAAAATATGCTCTGGCCTTGTTTGAAAGAGGCACTGAAATTGCTGCCGAAAAAGGGTTGATATTGGTGGACACCAAATATGAGTTTGGCAAACACAACGATACCATCTATTTGATTGACGAAATACACACACCCGACTCATCGCGCTATTTCTACACAGAGGGCTATCAAGAACGCTTTGAGAAAGGCGAGGAGCAAAAACAACTCTCGAAAGAGTTTGTGCGAAAATGGTTAATGGATAATGGTTTTCAAGGCAAGACAGGGCAACAAATCCCTGAAATGACAGAAGAATATTGCACCGAAGTGTCGGAAAGATACATTGAGCTGTATGAGATTATTACAGGTGATACGTTCGAAAAGGCCGATACTCAGAATCTAGCAAAGAGTATTGAGCAGAACCTGCTTGAATATTTGAAGAAGTGAGCTACAAATCGGAAAAGATTATTCCCTACAAAACAGAAGAATCGAAACGTGTGCAAGTAGAGCACATGTTTGATGGCATTGCTTCTCGNNCATGTTTGATGGCATTGCCTCTCGTTATGACTCACTGAATAGTTGGCTATCGCTGGGCATGGATACGGGTTGGCGTAAAACCGCTCTCCGGAAGTTGAAAGGCTTGCCAACCAATAACCTGTTAGATATTGCTACTGGCACTGGCGATTTTGCAATTTTAGCCAACGATATTTTGAAGCCCAGCAAAATCACGGGCATAGATATTTCGGATGGAATGATGGATGTGGGTCGTGTGAAAGTGAGGAAAGCTCAGCTCGATGACATTATTTCTTTCGAATATCAAGATTGTGCAGACATGACCTTTGCCGATGCATCTTTTGATGCTGCCATTGCAGCATTTGGGGTGCGCAACTTTGCAGATATTGATACGAGTTTCGAAGAAGTGGTGCGCGTGTTGAATCCCGGTGGCGTGTTTATGTTTCTCGAATTGACTACCCCAAAATATCAACCCATCAAGTTTTTCTATAACGTTTATTCCAATAGTTTCATCCCATTCATAACTCGTTTATTGTCTAAAGACAAACGGGCATACGACTATCTGCCAGAATCTATCAAAGCATTTCCACAGGGTGCAGAGATGGTTTCAATTTTAAAGAAAAGTGGTTTTGAGACTGTNNAAGCGGTTTTGTGAGTGTTGAAAGTTGGTCACTGACGCTCGGTGTTTGTACAATTTATTTAGCCAGAAAAGCCTAATTCTAACATGAAAACATACGGTCTGATTGGGTATCCTTTGCAACACTCTTTCTCATCGAAGTTTTTCAATGAAAAGTTTCAGCAAGAGAATATTGATGCACAGTATCTCAACTTTGAGATAGAACATATCTTTGAACTTCGCAGAGTTATTGTTTTCAATCCTCATTTGAAGGGCTTGAATGTAACTATTCCTTACAAAGAATCAGTTATTACTTTTCTGGACGATATCTCGCCCATTGCCAAAGAGATTGGTGCTGTCAATGTAATCAAGATTGAGCGCAGTTTTGGCAATACGTATGGTTATAAACTTACGGGATATAACACAGACTATATTGGATTCAAAAATTCTATCCAACCACTCATTCAACCCGCACATCATCATCGAGCCTTAGTGCTTGGCACGGGAGGTGCATCCAAAGCAGTGTGTAAAGCTTTGGAATCGTTGGGCATTGTGTGGACGTATGTTTCTCGCACTCCAAAAGAAGGCGCGTTTACTTACGATACACTGACACCTGAAATACTTTCCGACCATAAAAT
>DENY01000244.1:2429-2626 GCA_002359825.1 Bacteroidales bacterium UBA2632 | reverse complement strand
CCTGTAAATGCGTTCTATGGATATGTTACAAATGGCATTTTTCAGAATCAACTAGAAGTAGAAAATTATGCGATACAGGTTGTAGGTGGTACTGCTCCCGGCGACATTAAATTTCGCGACCTAGATAATAATGGTGTAATCAATGCAGAGGATCGAACCTTTATCGGTAATCCTTTTCCGGACTGGTCGTTTTCTTT
>DENY01000244.1:290-2321 GCA_002359825.1 Bacteroidales bacterium UBA2632 | reverse complement strand
TCCAAATCAGAACGTTCGTCATTCTGATCGATTTATTGAAGATGGTTCTTATCTGCGTTTAAAAAATCTTACCTTAGGTTACCAATTACCTCAATCGACGATTCAAAAGATTCAGCTAAATATGGCACGTATATATTTATCATGTCAGAATCTATTTACACTTACTAAATATTCTGGTTTTGATCCTGAGGTAGGATCTGGAGGGGTCGACCTTAGCACTTATCCATTAACACGTACAGTTAGTTTGGGGCTAAACATTCAATTTTAATTATTATGAAAAAAATATTCACTATAGGAATTATATCCGCATTAACATTTTTCGGGTCGTGTTCAGACTTTTTGGACAAGGTACCTTATGAAGATCCCAGTGCTGAAGCACTTAATGATGAAGCATCAGCCATAGCATTAGTAAATGGTGCCTATCAACCTTTACAACGTCCTAAATTGTATAACATGAGAATCTGGACACTTGACATAATAGCAGGGAATAGTGAAGTTGGAGCTGGCGGTGGAACAGATGGAATCGAGACAGTCACATTGGCAAACTTTGTTGCAACTGCGGATAATGCTGCTCNNAGAGGACCTAATCCTGGAATTCTATATTGTAATACGGTATTAGAGAGTGTGCCGGAAATGGATATAGACGAGTCATTGAAAAAACGTTCTATTGGAGAAGCCAAATTTCTTCGAGCACACTATTATTTTATTTTGGTGCAACTTTTCGGGGATGTTCCGATGACTATTACCACACCTCAACCAGGGGATAATCTTCTATCATCACGAACTAACAAAATGACAATTTATAACGAAGTTATTATTCCTGATCNNGATTTGTTACCGGTTAGAGAGGAGTATTCAGGAAGCGATATAGGTCGTGCATCAAAAGGGGCAGCTGCTGGAATGCTTGCAAAAGTATATTTAACGTTAGGAATGTATGAAGAGTCATTGCAAATGAGTGAATTAGTAGAAAGTTTAAATTACACCTTAAATCCAGATTACGGTGAGAGTTTCGGAGCACAAGAAAGGAATAAAAATACCTCCGAGTCTTTATTTGAAGTACAATATTATGGACTCACTAATGCGGGCTTCTGGGACGATGAGAATCAAACTAACTGGCTAAGCACCTATATGGGACCACGCAATACTGGATGGGTAGGTGGAGGATATGGATGGAATCAACCAACTCAAGAGTTCGTAAATCAGTATGAAGAGGGAGATCTGCGACTTGACAAAACAATTTTATATGAAGGAGGACCCGCTTTCGATGGAAAAAATTATAAAGCATCTATGTCTAATACAGGATACAACGTTCGAAAATTTCTTGTACCACTATCTGTTTCACCGGATTATAATACCAATCCGGCCAATATAGTTGTGTTACGTTTTGCCGATGTATTGCTGATGAAAGCGGAAGCATTAAATGAGTTAGGAAGAACTGAAGAAGCGGAAGAGCCCTTGTATTTAGTGCGGCAAAGAGCAGGATTGACAGATCGAAAAGATATAGAAAATCTTTCGATTGAGCAAATGAGAAAAAAGATCAGACATGAACGTAGAATTGAGTTAGCTTTCGAAGGTCATCGCTGGTTTGATATAATACGGTGGGATAATGGAGAATTTGCATTAAATTTTCTACACTCAATTNNACATCTTTTGTTACCAATTCCACAAAAAGAAATGGACGCTAATCCTAAACTATCACAGAATCCAGGATATTAATAAGTACTAAATTATGAAAACATACCAATTATTATTATTATCAGTATTATTTACTCTTTTTAGTCACTGTACCAGTGATGAGTACATGGAACTTAATAAAGGAGAGACTCCCTTAGAAATCAATGCATCAAATACTGAAATCGAACTTGATGCTGATAATCCAACAACTGATGCTTTAAGATTATCATGGACTTCTGGTTCTAATCAAGGTACAAATGCCTCTATTAGTTATACATTTCAAATAGATTTGCAAGACAATAATTTTTCAGATGGTATCTCTATCGATTTAGGAAAGGAGGTGTACGAAAAAGCCAG
>DENY01000244.1:0-251 GCA_002359825.1 Bacteroidales bacterium UBA2632 | reverse complement strand
ATCCTCAGATTTCAGATGTATTAACTATTACAATTAAAACACATAAACCAATCACAAAGACGTTGTACCTAATAGGGGATGCAACACCAAACGGATGGGATGCCGGAAATGCTACTGAAATGCGTTCTATTAATAATACTCCCAAAGGTTTCATATGGACTGGATCACTTTCAACAGGGAATCTCAAATTTATTACATCCTTAGGGGAGTTTGTACCTTCATACAATAGAGGGGAGAAAAATACGGAGCTA
>DENY01000068.1:9112-9288 GCA_002359825.1 Bacteroidales bacterium UBA2632 | reverse complement strand
GAAGAAGGATGATAAGACTGGATTAGTGTCGCAAGTGAAAATTAAAAAGGTTGCTGCTTATCATCAATATTATTCGGTGCAAAAAGCGGTTGATCAAACTCTACGTGCTACTCATGCTGTGGATGGCGATCGCAAGATTGGTGTTGTATGGCACACACAGGGTTCGGGTAAGTCTT
>DENY01000068.1:0-8998 GCA_002359825.1 Bacteroidales bacterium UBA2632 | reverse complement strand
CTCATCCGCAAATGGGTAACCCAACTATTGTAATGCTTACCGATAGAAATGATTTAGACGACCAACTATTTGGCACTTTTGGCAATTGTGTAAGTTTATTACGCCAAACGCCTGTTCAGGCAGATAGTAGAGAGCATCTGAAAGAGCTGCTTAAGGTGCAGGGGGGTGGCGTAATATTCACTACCATTCAGAAGTTTGCACCCACTGAGGGTAATGTGTACGAAACATTATCTGAGCGAACAAACATTGTGGTGGTAGCAGATGAAGCTCACCGAANNCTGTTGAAACCGACGAGGGTTCTGAGATTAGATACGGAAACGCTAAGTACTTGCGTGATGCTTTGCCAAATGCTTCTTATATTGGCTTTACGGGTACACCCATAGAACTTGAAGATAAGTCCACACCGGCTGTTTTTGGCGATTATATTGATGTTTATGACATTAAACAGGCTGTGGATGATGGAGCAACCGTTCCCATTAGTTATGAGTCGCGTTTGGTAAAGATTAAACTCGACGACAGAACAACAAAAGCCTTAGATGATGAGATTAACGAGATTGCCGATGCTACAGAAGAACAGCTAGAGAGAGCAAAAAAGAGAACTACAACTATTGATTCTGTTGTGGGGCACCCCGATCGTGTAAGAGATATTGCCAAAGACATTGTTATGCATTTTGAAGCTAGGCAAAATGTATTTGAGGGCAAGGCCATGATAGTGGGAATGACTCGCAAGATATGCGTTATGCTTTATAATGCTATTATTGAGTTAAGACCCGAATGGGATAGTAAGGACCTAAGCAAAGGTGGGATAAAGATTGTAATGACAAGTTCGTCTGACGACCCCGAATCATTCCAACCGCATCATACCACCAAGCAGCANNGATATGTGGCTTACAGGTTTTGATGCACCAAGCTTGCATACTATGTATATCGACAAAAAGATGCAAGGGCACAACCTTATGCAGGCTATTGCAAGGGTAAACAGGGTGTATAAGGATAAGCCGGGAGGGTTGATTGTTGACTACATTGGCATTGGGCAGGACCTACGTAATGCTATGGCTACTTACTTGCAGAGTGGTGGCGAGGGTAGCCCCATAGTAGATATTAAAGAGGCAATTGCAGGTATGCAGGAAAAGCACGAGGTAGTAGAGCAAATGTTTAATGGGTTCGATTATAGAAGATATTTTAATTCAGATACTGCACAAAAACTTCAAGTGCTGTTGGCTGCTCAAAACTTTATTCTTGCTAATGAGAATCTAAAAGAGCGTTTTTTGAAAGAGGTTACACTCTTATCACGGTTATATGCAATGTCAATACCCAGCCCTCATGCCGAAACAATAAAAGATGAAGTAGCATTCTTTCAGGCTGTAAAAGCACGCATTAGCAAGTTTTCGGGAGGTGGAGGCAAGTCTGATTATGAAGTAGAAACTGCCATTAAGCAAATTATCGATGAAGCACTTTCGAGTGATGGAATTATTGATATTTTCGAAGCGGCAGGTATTAAAGCTCCCTCTGTGAGCATTCTTTCTGATGAGTTTTTGCTTGAAGTGAAAAATATGCAAGAGAAGAATGTTTCTTTTGAATTGCTCAAAAAGCTTTTAAACGACGAAGTAAGAATACGTAAGACCAAGAATATAGCACAAGGTAAGAAGTTTTCAGAAATGTTGGAAGCAGTTGTTAAACGCTACCACAACAATCAGATAGACTCCGCACAGGTATTGGCAGAACTAACAAAGATAGCCAAAGAGATGCGCTTGGAAGACCACAAAGCAGGAGAACTTGGTCTCACATCCGAAGAGTACGCTTTCTATAGCGTGCTCAATGAAAACGAATCTACACGCTTTTTGGATGATAACAAAATGAAAGAGTTGATTCACACCATTGTTGATGTCAACNNTACAACGCCACTGTAGATTGGAACAGAAGAGATGATGTGAGAGCAAAGCTGAGACTCACTGTGAGAAAAATATTGATGCGTTATGGCTATCCACCTGATTTAGCGAGGATGGAAGCGGATAGGGTTTTGGAGCAGAGTGAGTCGTTGGCGGGGGAGTTGGCGGGGGATAAAACAAGAAGAATTAAGTGCAAATGAGTTTTTAATTATTTAATGATATGAGTTATAAAACAGAACCATATAATCAATTAGCTAATTCGTTTTCTAAACATGCTATCGATTTAGATAAAGGAATTTATTTTATTCCTGAAAATATATTTGACTGTGGAGAAACATCTAACTTTATTTATTCTGAGACAACCTCAGACCTTAGAAAGATACTCAAGAAAGGCAACGTTCAAGTTCATTATTTAACAGAAGATAAACCTTTATTGCGTTCAAGAAAGGGTGCTGATTGGTTCGGTCCAACTTTACTATTTGGGCTTTCAGTAATAGTCGATGATCCACACTTGATAGACATAGGCTTAAATTTAGTTTCAAGCTATCTATATGATTTCTTTAAAGGAAAGATTGGAGATAAGTCTGTAAAATTTGAAGTGGTTGTGGAATGCAAGAAGAAAGAGGAATTTAAAAAAATTACTTATGAAGGTCCGGTAGAAGGTATTGCTGAGTTAGCAAAAGTTGTAAAATCATTAAAGGCATGATAATCGAAAATGTAGAGGTTGAGATCTTAATTGAAGAATTTAATATGGTCATTTCTAATTCAGAAAACATAGCCATATTTACACGAGATATTGATTTGCAAAAAGAAGAAATGAAAACTTTAAAAGCATTCATATTAAAGACTGAAGCTATCAGAAAATCTAAGGTCAAAAATTACTCTGAACATGAACTCAATCTTTTATTGTGTATGGTATTTAGTGCGGAAGCTCTTTTAAATGAAATATCAATGCTTATAAACTTAAAGGAAGGAAATATGGATGTAGCTTGGAATCATTTAATTTATGCTCAAAATAAGACATCTATTGTGGCATGTAATCACCCATTAAGCGTTGAGNNTGGTATTTAACTAGATTGGATGCTTATGAAAAGATGCTTTTCCCAAAAATGATGTTTTTAAGTACTGGTGGCATTATACGTGAAACAAAGTGTAGTATATGCAAAGATGACTATGAGGAATGTGACCACATGAAAGGAAAAATGTATAATGGCGGGTTATGTCAGCGTGAAATTCATAAAATTGAATTAGAAGAAGTTTCTATTGTTGATACACCTGCGAATAAACTTTGTCGTATAACAACTATTCAAAGTAATGGGAAAAATGTAGATGTATTGACCTTAAAAGAAAGTAATAATGGTAGCACGCAAAAAACAGAGAACGATATTGAACCACTATCGCAAAATTTATATTGAAAAAGTGGACATTCTATAAAACAAATTCCAAATGAAATTTCTAAACCTGAAAAAGTAGACAATTTAAATTTTCTTCAAATTGCAAATTCAAATCGGTTTATATTTTCACATAAAGATGATTTTAAATTCGTTGAAAAAACAATAAAATTCCAAGAACGATACAAGGTGAATTAATAAAATAATCAAAACAACCCCGATGAAACCTCCCAAACATCTAAGAGAGAAATACTCTACAAACTATTCCGACAGATCCTCTTTCGCTTCAAAAGCACGCCTACTTCAAAGTATATGGAGATCCGAAAAAGGATATGAATTTGAAAAGTATGGCAATTTTTTGGAACTACATTTTGCTAAAGAGAGTGGTGCTAACTTTCTGACCAAAGAGATTTTTGAGTTAGTAAAGCATGAAGTTGCCAATAAACATCTCGACAGGAAGGTAATAACAGAGCCCAGAATATGGAACAACCTTTTGTCGAGTCAACCATTAGCATTCAACCTTTTTGGGGAATTGAAGCTTGATTTATCGCTCGCAACTTTGGTATTTAAAGACCTATATCCCGAAAGGCAGATTGACAATGTAACAGCTATTGAATTTGAGTATTCGCCTGGTAGAAGAAATCTTAAATATACGGGCGATAGTTCAGCTTTTGATGTCTTTATTGTGTATAAGAACATTCAACATGAGCAGTGCTTTTTCGGAATTGAAGTGAAATATGCAGAAGACTTAAGCGATGCTCCTGCTTCTCATAAAGAAGTCTATGCAACAATTGCTGAAAAATCGGGGGTATTTNNCATGGAGAGATCACTTGTTGGCTTTGAGCTTGTTTATCACAAATGAGGATTACGCGGTGGGTGATTTTATCTATTTATATCCAGCGGACAATTTGAATTGTGTAGCAGGAATTGAGACGTACAAAACTACCTTGAATGAATTGGGTGAAACATATTTCAAACCCCTTACCATGGAAAAGATAGTTGAAACAATAAAAAGTTATTGTTCTGAAAAATGGGTTGAGGATTTTGAAGATCGGTATTTGGATTTTGGGAAGATAGATAATGTTAGCTAACGATGGCAATGTAAAACCCAAAAGAAAAACAGTTGATCGCAAAGATTTTGTATCTCTTACAGATATTGCCAGGTATAGAGACACAGAGAGGAGCGATTATATTTTGCAAAACTGGTTGCGAAATAGAAGTACAATTGAATTTATTGGTTTGTGGGAGCTTTTCAACATCCCTGATTTTAATTCCATCGAATTCGATGGAATTAAAAATATGTCGGGTTCTAATAGCTTTTCGCTTACTCCTAAATATCTGCATCAGCGGTGCTAAACTAGAAAGAATAGAATATAAGTTATGATTTTGAAACTGATCCAATGGAACATATCCTACAGGTGCAAAATAGACAAGATAGCCAATTTTATATTTTCTAATATAGAAAAGCCTACAATAGTTTGTTTGCAAGAAGTGCTTTCCATGCACAAAGATAGATTGATAGAGCGACTTGCACCATGCCACTATGCATATAGCTTAGACTATAGAAAACCTGGCTTGTTTGATGGAAAGAACAGGAAGATGGGAGTGTTGACAATGTTGTTTGGTGGTGAGATAGAAGAGGAAAAGGTGTTGGAGAGAACAGTGTTTCCAGATAGAACACTCTATACTAAAATGAGGATAGGTGAAGAGTCAGTTTCTCTGCTCAACTTTCACTCGATAACGGGAGTAGGTTACCGACATGCTAAAGGTGCAAATTTTGCATCGATTGCCGAATTCTTACACGAGACAGTAGATTTAGATTTCTTCTGTTGCGATGCCAATGAACCAGAAGTGGATTCGTTTGATGCGAATGAGATGAAGTTTTGGAATCCGAATAGTAAAGCAACAAGTTTGATATTTGGTAATAACAAGATGCATCATCTAACCGATCCTGTGCAAACAGATTTGTTGAATCTTGAGAAGCTTCCATTCTCGCATTTAACAGGTAATACAAGACGAAGGTATGATTTTATATTTAGGTCGGAGAGGTGGAGAACTCGGAGGTTTGATTTCTATTACAATGAGTCGATAGATGCCTCGAGCGATCATGCTATGATAGTAGGACAGTTTAATAAGGTGTAAAATAGAAAGACAGTGTAATTTATGATGAAAAGTAGCGAGTTTTATTTGCATCAGCTCAAGTATTACAAAGGAGAGAAAGAGTCTCCGTTTGATGATAATAATAGGTCGATGCTTTGGTTTTACGAAAGTGTGTGGTATAACAGCATGACAACTGATAGCAAGGAGCTGTTGGATGAATATATATCCGATTTTAAGTATGCTGAACTATCAGATTTGTCAGGGAATATGCCGTTAGGATATAAGGCTCTTCTGTTTAATAGATATATGAAGGGGAGCATGACATCTATGCTAGATACTGCAGAGGAGTTTAGAAAGTTTTATGCGAAGTATTATTAAAAGCGTACTATGGCTAACGTCATCAACTCCCCCTAGTTCGGAAACGAGGGGGAGTAACTGTTCGGAAACGAGGGGGAATAAAAACCAGGGGACAGTATAAACAAAAAGTCCATCATCAACGAAATCCTCTAAATCACAACTAATCAACGATTCAGATAATTAGAGTAAAATATCAAACGCAACATCAAAAACAAACACACCTTATACATCTTTCTTTCCTACCATACCCCAATCTTTTTCATCTGATTTTTCTATTTTTAATAATTTCCTTGTTCCTTTTATCCCACTCCTTCCTAGCTTTCTTGTCGCGCTTTTCTATTTTCTCCATTCGTTTTTCTCTCTCTTTGCGGACTTTACGATTCTGCTTTTCCCAATTCTTGATCGCTTTCTTCTCCCGTTTTCTTATGTCCTTGCTTCGTTTTTCTATGTTTTTATTGATCTTCTTTATAACTTTGGAAGAGGGAAAACCGATTCGTATCCAGTCATTATCAATAAACATGGGAGTGTGTATTACTACAGAAGGATTTGGACTAATTCCGTAGAAGTTTTCGTAGAGCGCAATGGTTTTGTTGTGGTAGTAATTATCGGTTTTGTTTGTGATATCTCTGGTAAATTGCGCATTGTCTGATTGAGCCATCATAGCAAATGATAGGATCATCATCGAGAGGGTAGCTAAAATCTTTTTCATAATCATCAGTTTTAAATCGTTCTATTACTGTTTGGATGCTTTGCTGCGCCAATAGTTTAAGATGTGGGAGTGGAGTAGCAGAGCGCAGTATCGTTTTCAAAGACGTTTATCTGTATTCATAAGACTGCAAGGAAAGCGCAATAAGTTGATTGTTAGATGCAAAAGCTCCACCGTATAAACTATACGATGGAATTTGTTATTTATTTATAGAAAACTTCTTTTAGGCTTGATTAATCTTTTAAATCACATCACCACAATCAATCTTTCGCCTTTCTTCACAAACTTTCCGAAGGAGACTACCTGTAATCCCTCTGTGGTTAATAGCGATTTTACTTCCGCAATGGCTGAAGGAACTACAGCAATCATCAAGCCACCGCTTGTTTGTGGATCACACAGAATAAATTTATCTTCATCAGAGCGGAGTTGCACTTTATCGCCATAGCTATCCCAATTGCGATAAGTGCCCCCAGGAATACACCCTTGTGCTAAATACTCTAGTACTTTTGGTAACAGTGGAATTTTATCCAACATTATTTCGGCAGAAAGATTGCTTCCCTCGCACATTTCCACCAAATGGCCCAACAGTCCAAATCCAGTAACATCTGTCATTGCTTTTATACCCGCTATTTTTGACAATTTGCTGCCAATTTTATTGAGTTGCATCATTGTATTGGGCGCAAAGTCAGCATCTTCGTCTTTTAGTTTTCCTTGCTTTTGTGCGGTGCTCAATACGCCTACACCCAAAGGCTTGGTTATGAACAATTGGCAATCCTCCTCGGCAGTATCATTGCGCTTGAGGTCTTTGATATCAACTCTGCCAGTTACGGCCAACCCGAAGATGGGTTCAGGGCTATCAATACTGTGCCCTCCAGCCAATGAAATGTCAGCTTCGGCACACATACTGCGGCCTCCTTCTAACACTTGTTGCGCCACCTCTGGGGCTAATTTGTCTAACGGCCAACCCAATATGGCGATTGCCAAAAGGGGCGCTCCTCCCATGGCATACACATCGCTAATGGCATTAGCTGCTGCAATGCGTCCAAACGAAAAAGGATCGTCGACAATGGGCATAAAGAAATCTGTAGTGCTGATAATAGCGGTGCCATCTCCCAAATCGTATACGGCTGCATCATCTCTGCTATCATTGCCCACCAATAGATGTGGATGATTTCCTTTTGACAGTTCTGAATGTAGGATTGTACTTAATGTTTGTGGCGAAATTTTGCACCCGCAACCTGCACCATGACTATATTGAGTGAGTTTTATATTGTCCATCTATTTTACTAATTCTAATATTTGTTTTGCATTTTCTGCATGATTTACTGTGTCTAAGGCAATGCGCTGCACCATTTCGGGGTCTCTGTTGCTCACTCCCGTGAGATATGCTTTGTCATAATATTGCAGTGTAATCATGGCTACTTTATAATAATCTCGGGCTTCTAAAGCTTCCAAAGCTGCTTTCACGTTTTGCCCTCCCAGGCGTTTTGCGATACCATTGATAGCTCTGGCTAAATGGTCGGGGTCGAAGCTTGCATATTCTTCCACTAAAAACTTGGCGCGCTCTTCCTTCGGAATATCGATAAAGTACAACTGATTGGATCGCATTTGAGCATAAAGAGCTTTGGGTATCTGCACACAACCAATTCGAGCACTTTCATCTTCCACCCACAAGGGTTGTTGGCTATCTAATTGTCGCCAATATTCAAAGAATTTGTTTTCGAAATATTGTGACGAGGGTTGAGGTTTCTCTCCTAACGAACCAAAAGCCGAACCTTTGTGATGTGCTAATCTTTCCAAATCGACCACTTGTTCTCCCATGCGTTTCAATTCTTCCAGGATAAACGTTTTTCCGCTTCCAGTGAAGCCTCCCAATACATTGAACTTAATTTTTTGCTCGAAAGTATACAACACATAATTTCGAAAAGCCTTATACCCACCCTCGATTACATAAACTTCGTTGAATCCATTTTTATGCAAATGCTCTGCAAATGAATGACTACGCATGCCGCCTCTCCAACAATGCACGGCAATGGCTGCTCCTTTTGCTACGGTGGCACTTTCATCCAAAAACCACTGCAACTTGGGTGTTACATATTCATAACCCAGCTCGATAGCCTTTTCTTTTGTCTTCTTCTTATAAAAGGTGCCTACAGCTGCTCGTTCTTCATCAGAGAATAATGGGATATTGACAGCTCCAACAATGTGCCCTTGTTGAAACTCTCCTGGAGAACGCACATCTACCAAAGGGATAAGTGAAGTTCTCTCATAATATTCTTGTATTGATATTTCATGTAACATGGTTGCAAAGGTAGGGAAAATCAGTGCAATATGATTTAAACGATGGGTCTATTTCAAATTTATTTTCGTTTCAATTCATTGGAAGATGTTATTTTTGGACAGGGTGTTTTGAAGATTTATGTATTGAAAGGGGGTGTTCGGGGTGTTGAAGATGGTATTAATTTGACTTTTTATGAAATCGGAAAATCATAATTCGAGGTTGTTCTGAAGAAGCTAACAAGGGTTTCAAACCCGCTTGTAACCACGAAGTGGTG
>DENY01000258.1:29171-39339 GCA_002359825.1 Bacteroidales bacterium UBA2632 | reverse complement strand
TGCAAGAATGTAAAAATAATATATTTTGACAGAACAAAAAAATAAAATTGCCTTTTCCTTAGTTCAATGAACAGTCAACAACTGTTTGAGTTCAAATTTCTCTCTTTGTCAACATTCATTAATGAACAGTGCCGAAAGTACTAAATACTCCGGCACTGTTCATAAAGTTTTACTTCATTGCTACCCAACATTTACTCTGTTAAATTTTCAAGTTACTTCACGAGGCAGGCTGATAATTTCACGTAAGTATAAATAAAACACTCACATCTTCTACCCAAACTTTAGATCTAACAATTACCCTCCCCCTTACTGAGCCAAATGGCGTTCCATTTTCACAGAATCGTGTTTGTACTGAAAGAGAACTGCAAACAAAATCATCACCACTACAGAGTATCCTGTGAAGATAAACCATGCATTGGGCCATCCAACCATATCTACAACTTGTCCGGCAGCATAAGAGCCTATAAACGCACCAAACCCATTGGTCATTATCATGAAAAGTCCTTGGGCACTAGATCGAATCTTGGGACTAGTTTCTTGCTCCACGAATAGTGAACCCGATATATTGAAAAAGTCAAATGCCACACCATATACAAGCATAGAGAGAACTAGCATCCAAACGCCACCTCCTGGATTGCCAACTCCCAGTAAACCAAAACGCAATATCCATGCAAACATACTAATCAACATTACTTTTTTAATACCAAAGCGTTTCAAAAAGAATGGGATGAGCAATATACAAAGTGTTTCAGACATTTGTGAAATGGAAATAAGGATATTGGCATATTCCACACCAAAGGTATTTTGATATTCTGGCATTTTGCCAAAGTAGTTGGTCAAATAGTCATTGGCAAACATGTTTGTGATTTGAAGTGACACTCCAAGCAACATAGAGAAGGTAAAAAAGACAGCCATTTTACGTTTCTTGAACAAGGCAAAAGCACGTAAACCAAAATTGTCAACCCAAGATTTGCTTTCAGAAGCAGGATTGACAGAACATTTTGGAAGTGTGAATGAATAGATTCCCAATATCAATGAGATGGCAGCCGAAAAATAGAGTTGATATGCTGACTGTGAGAACTTCATTCCATCAATGCGAATCAAATCAACAGCAATCATAGATACTATAAAGCCAACTGTACCCCACACACGAATGGGAGGAAAAACCTTCACGGTATCATACCCAAATTTCTCAAGTGCATTGTATGCCACCGCATTTGATAAAGCAATGGTAGGCATATAAAAAAACACAGCAAGTAGTATATACGTATAAAGCGCAGCATATTCCGTTTGAGGTGCAGCCAGAAAAAGAAACATCGCACCCAGTAAATGACAAATACCCAACAATTTCTCAGCTGGCACAAAACGGTCTGCAATTATACCTAATAATCCTGGCATAAAGAGCGATGCAATACCCATGGTAGCAAAAAAACTGCCAATTTGTACTCCCGAAAACTCCAATCTTCCTCCGAGGTAAGCACCCAAAGAAATTAACCATGCTCCCCAAATGGCATATTGGAGAAAGTTCATCACAATTAAACGCAGTTTTAGATTCATAAAATATTTGTTTACAATGAAATTATACTAAGTTTTTATTATTTAATTCATATCATTATCTCGAAAGCCATGGTCCAGGATCGAGCTTTGTGGTCTTTTTCCACAATTGAAAATGCATGGTAGCTATACCTGTATCAGAGTCAGTGTATATCTTACCTAAGGCCTCGCCTGTTTTCACCATTTGCCCCTTTTTGACATACACATTTATGATATTAGCATAAAAAGTATAATATTCTCCATGTCTTAAGATTACACAATTATTATATCCAGGAAAAGCAATTATACGCGACACCTCCCCTTCGAATATGGAACGGATATCAGAATTTTGTTGCGCTTGAATGTCAATACCACTATTGTTAGTAGATACATTCCATTCACTATGTTTTTGCACACCAAAAGAGGAGACAATACTTGCAGCACCAGTTACAGGCATAGGCAGGCGTCCTTTGTTTNNCTGTCAATCAGAGGTTCTTCTTTTACAACTTCGGGTACAGACTCTTTCTCTTTCTCAATTTGTTTTTCAATCTCTTTTTTAGTCTTTCCTTTCAGTTCCTTACGACGTTTCTCTTCAGCAATTCGTTGTTGTTCGTCTCGTTTCTTGCGACGTTCTTCTTCAAGTCGTTTTGTTTCACGTTCTATGCGAGCTACCTCTTCTGCTATCAGTCTTTCAATTTCGGCATTCAAGCGATTAGCTTGGTTTTGTTTATCTTGAAGTACTTTTTTCAACTCTTTTTGCTTGCCCTCAGCCTCGCTCATTTCATTTTTTCGGTTTTGTTCTTCAGCTATGAGTTTGGATTGTTCATTGCGAATATCCATAAGAGTTTTATTTCGCTCCACCTTGGCTACTTCCACATCTTTTTTCTTTTGCATTAGCTCAGCGTTCTTCTCTTTTATCTCTTCGGCTTGAGTTTTCTGCACACGAGAATATTGTTTCAGATATTGCATTCTGCGTAACGCCTCGCCAAAAGACTTTCCTGAAAGAATGAAGAAAATTTTATTCTCCGATTGACGCTTATGCATCACCATTTTTATGGCATTTGCATATTTACCTTGGCGTTCTTTCAATTCTTTGTCTAAGGTTGAGATTTGTTTTTGCAATCGCACCAATTCAATATCAAGTGCAGCAATCTCTTTATTCTGAACCTCAATAATTTTCTTTCGTGTATCAATTTGTTTATTGATAAGACTAATACGCTGTAAAATAGTCGTGGTTTGTTTCTTTACATCTAAGTAAAGTCTATTTGCATTCTCTATTTCAGTTTGCAAACTTTTTCGCTGTTTTTGCAAACGCTCTATATCTCCTGTCTGTGAAAAGACAGAAAAACTTAAACTGAAACAAAAGAAAGCTACCAGGTATTTCATTTTTTATCGGCTAACATTTTCAATACATCCTTCAACTCAACCTTAGTATAACTATCGGGTATTGAAGTATCGAGAGACAACGATTCATTTAAACTGATTGAGGATAAACTAATATTGGTATTTAAATTACGCTTCTGTGTAGATGCTACAATTTTCATTTCATAAGGAAAGAACAGATTGTTCATCAATGTAAACTGATCATAATTCCATTGCAGCGAATATTGATTGGCTGGCATATTGAGTTCGGTAAGCGTAATTTGATCATTACCATTTACAGAAAAGGTATAGTCAATATTCGATTTTTTGTCACGTGCAGCTAAGATATAATAGTTTTCACCTTCAGAATATCTAAATGTCTTGTAATCTTTTAAAGATACACTCGATTTTTCGGGAATAAAAAGATTATTTGTGAATAGAGATTGAAGGGTGTAGAAGTTAAATCCTACAGGGTTTTTACCTTTAATGTCTTCGAAAGACTCTTTCACGTATCTCTTGTTCATCCTATCTAAAATAATGATGTGTTCAGGCTCCACATACAAACGAAACATCTCAATGCCAAATAGTGGCTGTACAGACAATAGTATTGCCTCGTTGTTCACAATTCTCAAACTCCCCTTTGAGCTTAATGTCTTGGTTCCCGTCGAAATAGTCATATTCAACTTAGAAGAAAATGTTCTATATTCAAGGCCTTTAAACAATATATCCTTAAATAGCTCGGAAGATGTTTTATCTTCTAAAGCTGAGTCAGCTTGAGTTATCCTTTTTGTAGACTTACAGGAATAAACTCCTATAATCAATAATAATAGGATGCACCAAGTATATTTCTGTAGATTGTGGGTTTTCATATTTCTCTATAATTTACTCTTATTCTGCGTATTTTTTCGATTTAATCTTCTTTTTTAAAGCTTTTGAATCACCTCCCAGCTCTTTCGCCTTTTTCCATTGTTCCAAAGCCTCTTCTACCTCACCAGTTTTGTAAAGTACATCTCCATAGTGTTCCAATACTTCAGCTGACGGCTCTTCCTCGGTATACTTCACTGCATTCTCAATATAAATCTTAGCCATTGTATATGCACCTTGTTTGAACAACACCCAACCATAAGTATCCAAAAAAGTAGGATTGGTTGGCTCTGCCTTCACGGTTATGCCACTCATGCGTTCTGCTTTATCTAAGTTTTCGTTTCGTAATGATAAATAGTAACTATAGTTGTTGAGCACACCCAAATTTTGAGGATTCAGCTTCAATGCCTTTTCATAATTCTCAAAAGCAATATCTCTATTCCCAAGATGATAATTCAAATCTCCTATTTGTGCATAAAAATCTGATTTCACTGGAGGATTATCGTCTCCAATAATCTCTAAGCCCTCTTCAAAAACAGTTAATGCTTCTTGGTATTTCTCTTGCTGATATTTGGAAGCACCCAAATAGAAATAAAACTGATAGGCATCAGGAATATGTTTCAATGCGTTTTCTGTTATTGATATCACTCTATCTAAACTATCGGGCAATGCAATGCGAAGCATTTGTTCCCAACCCGCAGGATTTTCAGGTTCTGCTGTGGTATAAATTTCAAATTGCTTCATGGCATCTTCTTCATTTTCTTGCAACAGCAGAACACTTCCGTACAAAAAGTTGAGTTGTGCATTGTGAGGATGTTGATCAAACAGCGTAGTGAAAAGAGGATTTACTATTTTGGTATCTGTTTTGTTAGATTGCAGTAATGAAATGTATCTTGTGAGTAGTTGCAACTTAATATCCACTTCAAACATAGGACTAATCAAAGCCTGTCTAATTTCTTCTTGCGCTAAATCAGGTTTGCCACTTTTCTCATAATAATTCACCATCGAAAGAACCAAAGCAGGAAAGTCTGGATCAATTGCTTCTGCTTTTTTGTATTGTTCAAGAGATTTGTCAAGTTGGTTGTCTTGCAAATATAAATCTCCCAGCAACAAAATATAATTCAAATCATCTGGGTTTTTCTTTATGATACTTTCAATTTCATCAAAAGCCTTCTCTTTTTCACTCAGCATTGAGTACAGACGAAATTTATTTAAAGTTATAGCCTCTCTCACACCCACTGTCTTCTCTAACTCATCCAATACTTCAATCGCTTTCTCCAAATCTCCACTGTCATTATATGCTTCCGCTAAAGCCATATACACATCAGTCTTATCTTGCTGTGTTTCTAATATCTTTTTATAAATATCAATAGCTTCCTCTTTCAAATCGAGTTCTCTGCTTAAAGAAGCCAACATCATGTTGTAGTAATAATTATCGGGGTCTTTCTCTACTGCTCTTTGAAGATAGCTTAAGGCTTTATTTTTTTCTTGCAATACATTATAAAAACCACTCAGTTCGCTCAATACATTTGCATTGGTAGAATCTAAAGCATGACAATGCTGAAAAAGATTGAATGCCTCTGCGTAATTACCTTGTGCTTTTTCACTAAGGGCTTCGTAGAAGTAATAATCAAATTTTCGCTGATTATCATTATCAACTACCCACTTACTATTGTCCTGAGCCAAAGCAGACCCACTCGAAAAATAGTATATAACAAGTAAAGGGATAATTGCTTTCTTCAATCCTACAACTATTTTGTTTTTATAATTCATTCTTTTCAATATCATATATTCTTTGTTTAATGCTTACCGGTATGCCCAAATCCTCCAGCTCCTCTAACGGTTTTGCCCAATTCAATAGATTCGTCCCACTCCACAGTGGAGTGTTGCGCTACTACCATTTGACAAATTCGTTCACCATGGTTTATAACAAACTCATCGTTAGAAAGATTTACTAATACTACACGTATTTCGCCACGATAATCAGCGTCAATCGTTCCAGGAGAGTTTAATACAGAAATGCCATGCTTCACTGCCAACCCGCTTCTGGGTCTTATTTGGGCTTCATATCCTGCAGGCAATTCTATAAACAATCCTGTAGGTATCAAAGCTCTCTCAAGAGGTTTCAATGTTATCGGTTCGTTTAAGTTTGCTCTTAAGTCCATGCCGGCTGAATAAGAAGTAGCATATTCGGGCAGTGAATTGTTTGATTTGTTTATTACTTTGACACGCATAAGATATTCTTAGTAGATAATAGAAATTCGTAAAACCGATATGTGTTTTCAAGAAAGTTGGATTAGAGCATTAGCTTAATTCAAATTTACTTTGAAAACGTATGTCTAATTGTCACTCCAAAATACAACACACCAGTAAGTAGATGCGAAAATATACAATTCTGTCCAATTATTTAGCTAATTGATGAAAATTAAGGCTCTATGCCATAAGAAATAATCCATTATAAAGGATAAATCATATTTTACTATAGCAAAATTTGTATCTTTGTTATAATGAAAGAATGGAATCACATACTCGATAAACTAAGAGAAACGATAAATAATCAGGGATTAGACTCTTTTCATATTCTTGAAGAACTCGTTCCAATGGAGGAACAAACGAGCTTCTTCCAGTATTTTGATGCGTTAAGCGCTAAAAGAGTGAGATTTGTTCCTGAAACAGAAATAGAGATACTATTTTCCCCTGATGCCTCCATAGAACGAAAGAAGGAAAGTATTACATTGCTTGCATCCATACCCGATGTTAAGGCCTATCGGGCATTGGAGACCTACAAAAACAATCCATTAGAACCTGAGCTCAAAAACTGGGTTTCTATTGCATTACTTGGAAGCCGAATTGCGCTTGATTCCGAATTCTCGGGCAAACCTCAAGTGTATATTTCATCTGGATTGGGGGGACATGAGAAGAAACTCCGTTTCTTTGCACTTTTTGTTTCGCCCACAAGCGAACATTTTACAGACCTACAAAAGGTAATCATAGAAAGAGAATTTAAGTTCCAGCTTGAAAATGCTGAAGTGGACATAGAGGCTTTCGAAATTGAAGACAACTATTTCACTATCTTACTACTCTTCCCATTTGAGACCGACGTGAGAACAATATTACAGGCGTCTATTGATGAGTGCAACCAGTATGGTAATTTCTTAGACAATAGATTCTTATTTACTAACGTGAAGATATTTAGCGAAGCTGAAATACAGGAACAGATCAAGAAGTTTCAGGAGCCTAAGTAGGCGGTCAGTGAATTTATTATCTCCAATAGAAGATGAACACCTTTTTCAAAGTTTTCTTATACGTACTTTTTCAAATGACATTGCATATCCAGTTTGCAGTTGCTCAAGAGATACCATTTGTGCCTCCTGTTTTCAACTACAATACTTCTAACTACAATGCAGGGAATCAAAACTGGGCAATATCGCAAGACAAAAATGGCATTATGTACTTTGCCAACAACCAAGGTTTGCTTAGTTTTGATGGTGTAAATTGGAGATTACACACGTTGCCCAATAATTTGGGCGTAAAATCAATTTATGTTGATAGTAATATCGAAGATAACATAGTCAAAGAGAGAATTTACGTGGGTTCATTTGAAGAGTTTGGCTACTTTGAGCGTGATGCAACAAACAGACTCAATTACCACTCTCTTAAACAGCTTATAGACGACTACACATTTAAGAATGATGAGATTTGGACTATTGTCAAACATAAAAACACTGTATATTTTCAATCATTTTCATCTTATTTCTCTTTCACTGAAAACACAATAACGACACACACAACAAAACCTGCGCCACTATTCTTTTTTAATCTACATGACAAGCTATTTGCACAATTAATAAAAGATGGACTGTATCAATTTAATGGAAACAAGTTTGAATCCATCGTAAATAGAGATCAATTGTCAAATGACGATGTAGTAGGGATGATTTCGATGGATAGCATCTCTTTGTTTATTACTTCTAAAAACGGCGTTTTTAAATTCAACCTTCACAAGAATATTGTTAGCAAATGGAGTACCACAGTTGATGATGAACTTCGAGAAGCTGTTATCAATCGTGTGGTGGCGGTTTCCGATAGTTTATTTGTGTTGGGCACTATCAACAATGGCGTATATGGCATTAACAGTAATGGCAAACTTGAATGGCACATCAATCGTAAAAATGGACTCAACAACAATACTGTGTTAGGACTATTTAAAGACAAAACAGGCAACTTGTGGGTGGCACTCGATAATGGAATATCTAACATCCAACTCAACTATGATGTTTCTATTTTTGAACCAACAGACATACAAATAGGCATGGTGGAGGATATGTTGATAACGGAAGACAAAACGTTTGTCGCCACCAACCAAGGAGTATATCTCTACAATCCCACTATCGAAAGCTTTACACAACTCCCCGAATTCAATATTCAAACGTGGTATATCAAACAATTTGACAAACAAATTATTGCAGGACACAACAAAGGAGCCTCGTTTATTGTGGGCAACCAACAAACACTTATCAAAGGAAGTAGTATAGGCGGGACCGATATAAAAGAAGTAACCATAAACGGGAAAAACGCGCTGATTGAAACAACATACAGTTTCTTGTCAGTCTTTTTGAAAGACAATGCAGACAAATGGCAATTCAGTCATAACATCACAGATGGTTTTGTGGACCTTGCTACAAACATTGAAGTTGACCACACAGGTAATATTTGGCTCAAACATATGTATAAAGGCATCTATCGACTTAGGTTGGACAATGAAATAAAGAAAGTAGTCGAAAAAGAATATTTCGACAGATTAGACTCACTAAGTTCACCCACCCCTCTCAATGTCATGAAATTAAGAGGTAGGATTGTGATGACAGATGGCAACAGTTTTTATACATACGATGATATCTTGCAAAAGATTACTCCTTTTGACCAATTGAATAGTCAACTTCCTGCACTGACAGCAACCAACAGCATTGTCCCAGTAAATGACAANNGACAAATTATGCTGGTTTATCGAAAACAACGAATATGTTTTGATAGAATATGAGTCGGGGACATACAGCGTGAAAGACAAAGTGCCTTTCAGTATATTCAACAATCCCGCCAATCAAGGAAGGTCGAACATTTATATCGACAAAAACGAAGCGACTTACTTTTGCTTAAATGGTGGAATAGCGAAGTACAACTTTCTTGAAAGAGCAACTGTAGAGACGAAAGAATTAATCCTGAATGCTATGTGGAGCTACGACAGAAAGGACAATACCAATAAGTACCTATCGTTAGACGAGCAAAATGTTATCGAATTTAGCCAAAACACAATTGGCTTCAACTTTGCCTACCCCGACTACTCCAAAAAGGTTTTCAGAATAGAATGCTTTTTAGAGAACTACGATACCCGTTGGATTCCTACCAACCCACAGTTGTCCATCACTTATTCCAATCTTCCAGCAAATGATTACATATTGAGGGCACGCATTGTAAATGACTTGGGCGAAGAGCTTTCTCAACTGTCATTCCCCTTCCAAATAAAACATCCGTGGTATCAAACCAGCTGGGCATACTTTCTGTACGTGGTTTTTTCAATACTTATTGCAGGTTCACTAACCCTCACCTATATCAGATATGCAATACGTCGCAACACAAAAGAGTTTGAAGAAAGAGAGCAAAAACGACTTGCCCAATTAAGCAAACAAGAGAACCAGATAGCTACACTCAAAAGCGAACGCTTGCAAGCAGACCTGTCGCATAAGAGTAAAGAGTTGGCAAGTGCAACCATGTTAATAATTAATCACGAGGAGTTTTTGAATGACCTCAAAAAGGATATCCAACAAAACGCCTTAAGTGGAAAAATACAGAAAAAACAAAGCGAACAGCTGATTGACAAAATCAATCAAAACTTATCCGAAGAGGACGAGTGGTCAGTTTTTCAAGAAAACTTCGATTTGATTCACAAAAACTTCTTCCGAAACCTTAAATCTACCTATCCTGACTTGACTCCTGCCGACTTGCGCCTATGTGCCTTGTTGCGCCTCAACTACACTACAAAAGAAATTGCTCGCATGCAAAATCTATCTCTTAGAGGTGTAGAAGCAGCAAGATACAGACTGCGAAAGAAGATTGACATTCAAGAAAATGAAGATTTGGTCTCTTTCATGATCAATTTCTTCTAATAAGACACCCCTTCACCCCCTTTTCTCTCCTATTTTTGTGCATAACCAGTGCAAACACACCCATTTTCTTCTTTAATTTGCATCACAGCTTATGGATTGCACATGAAAACACCCCGAAAAGCTGTCGCTTCTTCTCACATAAACACAATTAATCGTCGAAAAACGGCATTTCCTCTTCGAAACAGTGTCATGTGATGTCACATTGGTGTGTTCCTATTTTGGAACAGTGCAATGTGACATCACAT
>DENY01000258.1:26373-29081 GCA_002359825.1 Bacteroidales bacterium UBA2632 | reverse complement strand
TCATGCAATTGGCACATCACTTTAGCCAATTTTCTTGTGAGGCTGAACCCAAACATATTAGATTTTCTTAATCTCAAAATCAGTTACTCCTATATATTTTGCGATTTACCTGAAAAAACACTTGAAACAATTAACATCCCCTACCTATTTAAACAATAACAAGTTAGCAACCATCAAAGTGGTGAAAAAGTATCACCCTTGAATATGTTTTATAACATAACGTAGATTTAGAGAGTATATATATAAGACAAAGCATTCTCAAAGTTGTTACTATTGTGTGAAACTAAAAGATTGACTTACAAAAAGATTGACTTACAAAAACATTAAACCTATGAAATTCAAAATTATTTTAATCATTCCTCTTTTCATGTTGAGCTTTTTGGGCTTTTCACAACAAGAGATAGATGTAAAAGGAGTAGTTACTGAACAAAACACAGGAGATCCTGCTATTGGAGCATCTGTATTAGTGAAAGGAACTACCGTTGGTACAGTAACAAATATTGACGGTGAGTACAGCCTTAGTAACATACCATCCAATGCAACACTCGAATTTAGTTATATTGGGATGATATCCGTTGAACAAGCCGTGAATGGGCGTACCACTATAAATGTAGTGTTGGGAGAAGATATCCAAGCATTAGAAGAGGTAGTGGTAATTGGTTACGGTAGTGCTAAAAAAAGAGACCTTACAGGTTCTATCGTTAGTGTAAAAGCATCAGATATTGCAGATCGTCCATCGGCCAACCCCTTAGCATCACTACAAGGAAAGATTGCTGGAGTGCAAGTTGTTAATACTGGTAGAGCAGGACAAGACCCAGAAATCAAAATTAGAGGTACAAACTCGATTAATGGCTACGCTCCACTTTATGTAGTTGACGGTTTGTTTTCTGACAACATCAACTACCTCAATCCAGCAGACATCGAATCAATGGAAATATTGAAAGATCCCTCTTCTTTGGCTATTTTTGGCGTGAGAGGTGCCAATGGTGTTATCATTATTAATACCAAGAGAGCAAAATCGGGACAAACAATTGTCAACTTCAACACCTCTATTGGTTTTAAGAATGTAGCTGATAAAATGCCAATGGCCAATGCTGCTCAATTTAAAGAGCTTTATGATGAGCAACGCATTAATCAAGGTGTAGCTCCGTTTGATTATTCAAACTATACGGCCAACACAGATTGGCAGGACGAAATATTCCAAACTGGCATTATCACCAACAACAACGTGAGCATTACAGGTGCAAGTGACAAAAATCGTTTTTACTTGGGTATTGGTTACTCATCGGAAGAGGGAAATATCAAAAACGAGAAGTTTTCTAAAGTTACAGTGAATGCTAGTAGCGACTATAACGTAACAGATTTTCTTCGTTTTGGATTCCAAATCAACGGATCTAGAACCCTTCCTACAGATGCCAAAGGAGTGACAGGTGCAATTAAAGCGGCACCCATAGCACCTATATATAGTCCTGATGGAGATATGTTCCAAACATTACCCGATTTTCAACGTGCACAAGTTTACAACCCCATGATAGGAGTAGAAACCCTTGCTAATACAGTTATTGCGGAAAACAATAGAGCAGCAGGTAACATGTATGGAGAAGTAGATATAATGAAGAATCTGAAATTCAAATCTACATTTTCTTTAGATTATGCAGTAGGAGAAAGTCGTTCGTTCAACCCAATAGTGTATGTTTATAATCCTGACATTCCAGGCAAAGAGAACTTAGGTACTACTGAATCTATCAATCAGTCTAAATCTACTCGAACTGTTGCCCAGTCAGATTATATTCTCACATATAACAATGATTTTGGAGCTCATTCACTAACCCTCATGGGAGGTTTGACAACCAACTTCACGGAATATTCTTCATTGGGAGCTGGTAGAAATCAAAATATAGAAGATATAATCTTCTCTGTACCCACAGACAATGAAGACAAATGGTGGATATCGTCTATCGATTCTAAATCGTCAAATAATGAATCTTCTCAATACAAACGTTTTACCATGTCCTACTTGGTGAGAGCGCTGTACAACTATCAAAATAAATATCTATTAAACGGTTCATATCGTCGTGATGGTGCATCAGTGTTTAGATCAATAGGTAATACTTGGGATAATTTCTACTCAGTTGGAGCAGGTTGGATTGCTTCAGAAGAAGCATTCATGAAAGATCAAGATTTTATAGACTATCTAAAGTTTAAAGGTTCATGGGGAGTATTGGGAAGCCAAAATACAGGTGGTAACAACTACCCTACTTATCCTCGACTTGAGAGCTCAGGTAGTGCAGTATTTGGGGATAACATTATAAGTGGATACTCTATCAGATACTTACCACAAGATTTATCGTGGGAAAAAACTTATGCTTGGGAAGCAGGTTTCGAGATGGATCTGTTCGACCGTCGTTTACGCATAGAGCCTGTTTTTTATAACAAGCTTACCAAAGATATCATTGTAAACCTTGCAGGTTTTTCGGGTGCTAAAAACTCTTTAGAGAATTTAGGAGAGATACAAAACCGAGGAGTAGAAATTGCAGCAACTTGGAATGATAAAATTGGAGAAACCGATTTTGGTTATTCAATATCGGGTAATCTCACAACTATCGACAACGAGGTTATTTCGTTAGGACGAGGTCCAGAGGACGCTATCTTCTCAGGTCCTAAAAGTATTTCTCGGTCATTAGAAGGCTATCCAGTTGGACACTTCT
>DENY01000258.1:18699-26362 GCA_002359825.1 Bacteroidales bacterium UBA2632 | reverse complement strand
AGAGTATACCAAAACAGTGAAGACGTAAAAACATATTACCCGAACAATGTAGGAACACCTTTACCAGGAGATTTAAAATTTGCTGACGTGAATGGTGACGGAAAAATTGATCAAGACGATAGAACTTTAATAGGAAACCCATCTCCTGATTTCACTTATGGATTCAATGTAAATTTGACTTACAAAAACTTTGACTTTGGTATTGATATGATGGGTGTGTACGGAAACGAAATATACAGAACTTGGGACGACGACACTTATGCTCGACTCAACTACTTGACCAATCGAATGGACAGATGGAATGGCGAGGGAACCTCAAATTGGGAACCCATTGTAAATCCTGACAGAGCATTGAATAATATAATCTCAGACTATTTTATTGAAGATGGTAGCTTTTTCAGAATCCGTAATATGCAATTGGGTTATACTTTTAGCGCAGATATGTTGGAAAAAATTTATTTGAAATCGTTGCGTTTATACGCCAACGTTCAAAACCTGAAAACATGGACACGCAACACTGGTTATACGCCCGAAATTGGCGGCTCTGCCTTATCATTTGGTGTTGACGGTGGAACATATCCAATGCCTATGATTTATACGTTTGGTCTTAATTTAACTTTTTAACAAGATATTTATTATGAAAAATAAGTGGATAAAACATATAACATTCATTGCAATAATCGGCCTTTTCTCTTTTGGGATGGGTTGCACCGACCTGCTAGACCAAGCGCCACAAGGCGAATGGGTGCAAGGAGAAGAAGGAAAGAGTGGTTCTTTTCAATCTGATGTATTTACGCTGTATGCATTAACAAGAGGATTTAATGTTACTTCGGGAACTCCCGCATTGGCCATTCACAATTTCCGCTCAGAAGATGCCGAAAAAGGTAGCACTGCATCCGATGGTTCAGCAATTGGTAAAATGTATGATGATTTTGACTACATCTCTACAGATGGATTAATTGGAGGCTATTGGACAGGAAACTACGAAATTATAATCCTTGCCAATAAGATTATAACTGAAGTAGCCGAAAAAGAGACAAATGTAGATGAAGAAGTAACAGAAGGTGACTTGACAAACCTTTCGGAAGCACATTTCTTCAGAGCATACTCTTTCTTCAACTTGGTAAGAGCCTTTGGCGATGTTCCCAAAATAGACTTTAAAGTTGAAAGTGCGGAAGATGCCAATATTGCAAAATCTCCTGCATCAGAAATATATGCACTCATTGATAGTGACCTTGCTATTGCTGAAGAAAATCTACCCAAAACATGGCCTTCCGTTTACACAGGGCGGTTAACATGGGGCGCAGCCAGATCGCTTCACGCAAAAACATATATGATGCGCAACGATTGGGGCAATCTGTATTCAGCCGCAACGGAGGTAATACACTCTGGACTCTACAATCTAAATACTCCCTATAATAAGATATTTAGAGAATCGGAAGAGAATGGTAGCGAATCGATATTTGAGATACAAAGTACGGCTACAGACTCCAAACCTGCATCAAACGAAATTGGCAGTCAGTTTGCAGAAGTGCAAGGTGTGCGTGGTGCTGGGCAGTGGAATTTAGGTTGGGGTTGGCACACACCTACTCAACTATTGGCTGAAGCCTTTGAAGAAGGCGACCCAAGAAAGGATGAAACATTGCTTTATTTTATAAAAACAGGAGAAAGCGAAGATTCAATTGAGCCTAATACACCGTATGGCGAGAAACCCGTTGCCAATGCTGATGTTGTAAACAAATATTACAACAAAAAAGCATATACCGACCCTGCATTGCGTTCAAAATACTCAAAAAGCGGGCATTGGTTCAATATTCGTATAATTAGATATGCCGACATCGTGTTGATGGCAGCCGAAGCAGCCAACGAAACAGGCAAAGCTCCCGAAGCATTGAATTATCTTGAAATGGTGAGAGCTAGAGCACGTGGGACAAACAATGCAGTGTTGCCAAAAGTAACTACTACAGATCAAAATGAATTGCGCAATGCCATTCGCCACGAAAGACGTGTGGAGCTTGGAATGGAATTCGACAGATTCTATGATTTAGTACGTTGGGGTATTGCAAGGGATGTACTTCATGCAGCAGGCAAAACTGGATATCAAGCCAGACATGCACTATTACCATTGCCACAAGCTGAAATTGATAAATCGAATGGTGTTTTGGTGCAAAATCCTAACTATTAAACTACAGCTTATTATGAAAAATAAAAAATATATACTTATCAGTATGCGAGTAGCCATCATTCCTATAATGATGTTTGCACTCCAATCTTGTTTTCAAGATATGGGACAGAATCCCCCGTTCGATTATCCCGAACAACCCACGCCGCCCCCAATTGGAGCCGATGGGCAGATGTTCTACATGGACTTTGAAGATAACTATGAAGAGTATCAAAGTCTCAACGAAGCAACCGCTGTTGGTAGCCCTGGTTTTGCCAAAGGAAAAGTAGGCAATGCCTATGCTGGAGCAGAAAACAGCTACCTCACATTTGGAACTGCCTCTATGGCTGCACCACTCTCTTCTACCATGACTTTCTCGTTTTGGTACAAAGTAAATGCTACTCCCGATCGTGCAGGTCTTTTAGTTATTGCGCCCAAAACAGAGGGTGCCCCAGCCGACCAACAAAACAACAGAACATCGGGCTTCAGAATTTTCCGTGAGAATGCTGGTGGTAAGCAAAGAATTATATCTATTATCGGAAATGGTGAAGCTGACAGTTGGCTTAATGGAGGTGCAGCAGCAGATTTAGACCCAGAGAATCCCACATGGAAATTTATTGCCTTAGTATTCACCGCAGATAAAGCCATACTTTACATTGATGGAGAAGTTGTATCCTCATCGGACGTTGCCATTAGTTGGAAAGGTTGCGACATCATGTCCATTGGTGAAGGTTCACCCCGATTCAATGAGTGGGGACACAAATCGGACAACAGCTTGATTGATGAGTTGCGCATTTACAACAAAGCCCTTTCAGCAAGTGACATCAAAGCTAAGTTTCAAGCTAAGTAACATTCACAAGAGAGTCTAAAACATACTCATCGTATGTTTTAGACTTCATTTTTCAACACAATTAAAAATAAGACTAAAGAATGAACAGTAAACTCACCTATATATCCCTCCTCTTATTAGTGTTTTTATCCTCAGCTACCTGCTCCGACAATAGCAATAACACTGAAAATGGAGCAGAGGTAGAGAATGATAAAAACCGACCAAAAACTTTTGCCTCAGACGAAGAGTTTTTGGACTTTATCCAGAAAACCCATTTCAACTATATGTGGGAAGGAGCAGAAACTACATCAGGTTTGGCCCCCGAAAGAATCCACATGGATGGCAATTATCCACAAAACGATGCCGATGTGGTAACCACAGGTGGTAGCGGTTTTGGAATAGCTGGATTGATTGTGGCCATTGAACGTGGTTTTATCTCTCGCAATGATGGCGTGAAACGCCTACACAAAATTGCCGACTATCTCGATAGTGCCGACCGCTTTCATGGCATGTGGCCTCATTGGTTGTATGGCAAGACAGGCAAGGTGAAACCTTTTGGACAAAAAGATAATGGTGGCGACTTGGTCGAGAGTTCATTCCTTATTCAAGGATTGCTGATAGCCCGTCAATATTTTAAAGATGGCAATGAGTCTGAAAAAGAGTTGGCCAACAAAATAGACCAGCTGTGGCGTGAGATGGATTGGCAGTGGTACCTCAACGGCAAAGATGTACTACACTGGCATTGGAGTCCTGAATATGGATGGGATATGAATTTCCCCATCAAGGGGTATGACGAGTCCTTAATCGCCTACATATTGGCAGTATCATCTCCCACTCACCCTATCCCTGTTTCAGCTTATCACAATGGATGGGCACGCAATGGAGGTATCAAAAGCGACAGGATTGCCTATGGTCTTCCACTCATTGTGAAACACAATGGAGCAGAAAATTATGGTGGACCACTTTTCTGGGCACACTACTCCTACATTGGCCTCAATCCGAAAGGACTGAAAGACCAATATGCCGATTATTGGAAAGTCAATCAAAACCAAGCACTCATCAACTATAAATACTGCGTGGAGAATCCGAAAGGATTTAAAGGATACAGCGATTCTTGTTGGGGACTTTCGGCTAGTTATACCGTTGACGGATACACTGCTCACAAACCGATGACGAATGACAAAGGGGTGATTACTCCCACTGCAGCATTGTCCAGTTTTCCTTATACTCCTGTTGAATCGATGAGAGCATTAAAGTATTTCTACAATGATTTGGGCGATAAGATTTGGGGCAAGTATGGTTTTTACGATGCTTTCAGCATTCAAGATAATTGGTATCCTGAGAAGTATTTGGCAATAGACCAACTCACAATTGCACCCATGATTGAAAATGATAGAACAGGTCTTTTATGGGACCTCTTTATGAGCAGTCCTGAAATTCAGAAAGGATTGAAGAAATTGAATTTTAAATAAGTGAGGAGTGAAGGGTAAGGAGTGAGGAGTGAGTGAACAGTGAGCAGTGAACAGTGANNCCCCACACCCCACACCCCATAACACACATAAAACTATGACAAAAAAATTATACATCAACCTTGCAGCACTACTTGTGCTATGCATAGGCTTTGGAAACATCAATGCACAGCAACCCTTAATAAAGTTGCAGAAAAGCCACACAATATCAAATAGAATAGACTCTCTTCTCAACTTGATGACCATTGAAGAGAAGATTGGACAACTCAACCTACTCACACCCGGTGGCGGAGTGGCCACTGGCGAAGTGGTGAGCAAGGATGTAGAAGGTAAGATTAAAGCTGGAAACGTTGGGGGCCTGTTTGGTGTCACCAGTCCAGAGCGTGTGCGTCAAGCGCAAGAAATAGCTGTAAAAGAAACTCGATTGGGGATTCCTCTGCTTATTGGTTCGGACGTAATCCATGGATATAAAACTACATTTCCCATTCCTTTGGGCACAGCATCAAGTTGGGACATGGACATGATAGAACAAACAGCAAAAATGGCAGCCAAAGAGTCCACTGCCGATGGCATCAATTGGAACTTCTCGCCCATGGTGGATATAGCACGCGACCCTCGTTGGGGACGTGTAGCCGAAGGTGCAGGAGAAGACCCTTACTTAGGATCTGAAATATCAAAAGCAGTTGTTCGTGGTTATCAACAAGACGACATGAAAGCTCCGCACACCATGATGGCTACTGTCAAACATTTTGCACTCTATGGAGCATCAGAAGCTGGTCGCGACTACAACACTACAGACATGAGCNNCATGAGCCGCATCACAATGTTCAACTATTACATGCCGCCCTACAAAGCTGCAGTGGATGCAGGAGTAGGCAGTATCATGAGTTCGTTCAATGATATTGAGGGTGTACCTGCATCGGGCAACAAATGGTTGCTGACAGATGTATTGCGCACCCGCTGGGGATTCGACGGCTTTGTTGTTTCGGACTACACTTCGGTGAACGAAATGATAGCGCACGGAATGGGCGATTTGCAGACTGTCTCGGCCATGTCCCTTAAAGCAGGATTGGATATGGATATGGTTGGTGAAGGTTTTCTAACCACTCTAAAGAAATCTCTGGAAGAGGGAAAAGTAACAGAAGCTGAAATTACCCAAGCGGCACGTCGCATTCTGGAAGCAAAAGATAGATTGGGTCTTTTAGATAATCCCTATCTCTATTCCGATGAGAGCAGACCAGCAAAAGATATATTAAGCCAAGAGAACAGAGATCTTGCCCGCACAGCAGCAGCTGCTTCATTTGTGTTGCTCAAAAAGCAAGACAATGTACTACCGCTAAAGAAAGATGCCAAAATAGCACTAATAGGGCCATTGGCCAACGACCAAAATAATATGTTGGGAACTTGGGCTCCAACAGGAGATTATAAACTGTCTATTCCTATTTTGCAAGGAATAAAGAATGTAGCACCCAACTCAAAAGTTTCTTACGCTAAAGGAGCAAACATTACCGATGACATCATGCTTGCTGAAAAGGTGAATGTATTTGGTCCTCGTGCAGTGATAGATGAGCGCTCCCCTGAAGAGATGCTTAATGAAGCCATGATGATAGTAGATGATGCAGATGTTGTAGTGGCTGTTGTTGGCGAAGCCAGTGAAATGACGGGTGAATCTGCTAACCGAACTAATTTAGATATCCCTGAAAGTCAAAAAAAACTGATTCGTGAATTGGCAGCAACGGGAAAGCCTGTTGTATTGGTGTTGATGAGTGGTCGTCCACTCACCATTGCTGAAGAGATGAGTCTTCCTGTAAACATTCTGCAAGTTTGGTTCCCGGGTGTGGAGGCGGGCAATGCTGTTGCCGATGTGCTATTTGGTGATTACAATCCATCGGGTAAACTAACTATGACATGGCCTCGCAATGTAGGGCAAATACCTATTTACTATGGTATGAAAACTACTGGTCGTCCACAAGATGGAGATACGTTCCAAAAGTTCCGCTCTAATTATCTCGATGTGGAGAACTCTCCCCTATTGCCTTTTGGATATGGATTGAGCTATACCGAGTTTGAGTATACTGATGCAAAAGCGAGCAGCGAAGAGTTGAAAGCTGATGGTACAATCACCCTCTCTACCACCATCACCAATACAGGTGGCTATGATGGGCATGAAGTAGCACAGCTTTATATTCATGACAAAGTGCGTAGTATAACGCCTCCCATGAAGCAATTGATTGGTTTCAAAAAGATTTTTTTGAAGAAAGGAGAATCACAAACTGTACAATTCGAAGTGAGTGCTGAAGATTTGAAATTCTATAATGGTGAATTGGAACATGTTTATGAATCTGGAGAGTTTGAGTATTTTATCGCTGGTAGTTCTGACAGTGAATTTACAGGGACGTTTACATTGGTGGAATAGTTTTTTGAAGTAAGAGTTAAGAGAGTCTGAGCGTTCTGTAAGACGTTGATTTATCTCGTCTTTTGCAAATAATCACGTTTAAGAATTTGAACCTTTGCGAGAGAATGTATATATAGTAGAAATACAATGCACTGTGTCTCTACTTTACGTTCAAAATAAACAACCCATATTTTTAAACATGTATCTCAACAAAAACAGTGACTATGAAAAAATCTCAATCAAATCAATCACCCTTTTCGCTTTAGAGAAGTGTCTTGTTAGCTGAGCTCCAAAAGAGCCTGAGACACAAGAACAGCCTAACATCCTAGAAAAGAGTAGCAAATTAATTATCATGATCAAGAAAGCGATATGTATGGACGTTATCTTGATTTGAAGCATCAATACACCATTGAAGTTTCAAAAGATGGAAAGATATGGGACCTGTTGGAGGTCAAAAGTAAAAATACAAGAGATGTCGTGTGAGTGAGGAAAGACTTATGAATTGATCCAAAATTATTAAAATAGATAAGATAATAAACACTGTAAAACAAATAGATACTACTGAATGTGAACCGTAAATTGACAATGCTATGCGATATCCTCTACACATAATCGGTTAAAAAAAGGATGACCCCTTTTTGGAGCCATCCTTCCTAATTAAGTTATTCGCGTGAATACTTGTTATAAAATAATACTATTTTATGGTATCTCATTTTATTATGATTCACATTTATACTATCTATCTTCTGGCATACCAGAGTATCTATGACCAGAAAGAACATAAGTCTCATCTAAAGTAGCGACATGAG
>DENY01000258.1:17404-18676 GCA_002359825.1 Bacteroidales bacterium UBA2632 | reverse complement strand
GTAGCTGCTTTAGGTAGTATCTTCCCTTCTAATACTGCTGCTCTAACATACCATTGCTCATCAACAGTTTTAGTTTGGCCTGCAGCAGTTGGTGCGGGAGAAGGCAAGTCATCAGTTGACCTAATATTATAAGGTAGCTGTGCAAAATCTTCTGTAGTAGATTTAAATGAGCTACTATTACCTGTAAAATTAAATTTACTTTTTAAGCGATTTTCTGGAAAGACCCAATCAAGATCATCAATCCATACTTCATTGGCGACATTATCGGAAGTATTGTAAATCTGAATCTCATATCCATCATCAATTACTTCATTCATGTTTTCATCCATCAGATCAACAATAAACCTTCCTGAATACTCTAATGTTTCACTATCCCAAATTTCAAGGTCTTCTTGACAAGAAGAAAAAGCAATTGCGAAAGTTAACAAACTAAATAAATAAAATATTTTTTTCATATCTCGTTCCTTTTTTATTGTAATTTATAAGTTGTATTAACAACCAACATCCCTTGGTTGATGAGCGTATTGGAAAATTTTATTTGTCCATCAGGTAAAATTTCACCTGTCCCAATATGTGCACCATATGCAGAAGAACCAGATAAAATTTTAATTGTTCCATTACCCAGATCCACAAAATCAAGTGGAATTGNNCTATTTTTTGTAACAGTCATTTTATTTGTTCGACTCGCATGTACAATTTGATAATTGCCCGATAGGTCCTTTGTGGGCATAGCAGCAACGACGGCTACATTTCTATCAACCGATTCAGAGAAGCCGTCTGAGTTTTTTGCCGAATAATTTAATGTATATACGCCCGGAACAGAAGTATTCACTGTTCCAGTTATTTCAACTGGTAAATCAGTCTCTCCTTCAGTAGCTTTGACGCCTGGATCTGTAAAAGTGGAGTTTGCTAAAACAAACATAAAGTCATCACCTTGCATATCAAATGTAGCGTACTCAGTGATATCCGAAATTCCTTCTGTTTCCTTTTCACATGAAAGAAACATCATTAAGGAAACAATTAGTAAAACGTATTTATATATTTTCATATCGTCATATTTTAAAATTATTTGCAGATCTTATTTACCTACTTTTTTATTCCACCACACTTTTTCTCCAATATTCGCTTTTTGAGGTATTGCATTCGCATTTCGTGTAAGAATAGAAGTTGGGTACATGGGTGATTGAGGAAGATTTCCATTTAATTTAGCTCTTCCATTCACAGAAACAGTAAGTTGTCCTACTGGGAAATTTTGATAAGCATATTGGCGAA
>DENY01000258.1:17044-17382 GCA_002359825.1 Bacteroidales bacterium UBA2632 | reverse complement strand
TTAATATCAATATCATTCACAGAAGGTAATTTCAATCTGTTTCTTTCGATAAAAGATTCTATATGTTGATATTTAGCATTGGCCACCCATTTTTGCATAGCTATTTGTTTGATGTTTTCCTCCACAGTTCCACTGGTCCATTTTGCATAACCATTATCGTCAAGAATATCAGCATCATCAATTTCATGTTGTGCAAGTGAAGCATTAACTCCCATCTCGTAATATTCCTCAGCTTTAGCTTTGTTTGAAGCTCTTGCATATACTTCAGCTATATAAAAATCAACTTCCCATTCTGACATAATAATTATATCCATATCTGCAGCAAACTCAACAGTACG
>DENY01000258.1:16173-17020 GCA_002359825.1 Bacteroidales bacterium UBA2632 | reverse complement strand
TTCCATTACCATCAGAGTCAGCTTTTGAATCGAAATCACCAAAGAATGCACTTTTATGTACACCCCCCGCAGGAGCAACAAATAAAGAATTTAAACGAGGATCATCATTCTCTAAAAGATAATCAAGAAAAGATTTGCTAGCTATCACATTTGTTGATAGATAATTTGCTCCTCCTGCCTGAAACTCTCTCATAGGATGACGTTTTCCTTCTTGTCCATCAGACCAGATGTTCCCTGAAATCTTAGCACTTGAGTTTAAGAGTTTGGCACTTTGCACAAAAGCAAGTGATGTTGCATTATTATACTCTGAAGTTTCGGACAACCTAAGCATCAATTTCAATTTCAATGAATTTGCAAATCTCACCCACTGATCAACATTTCCAGCATAAATAAAGTCTGTAGTCTTATCTATGGTAGCATTTGATAAGTCGAACGCTAAAAGCGCATTAATTCTAGTCATTAAATCAGCGTATATATCTTTTCCCTCATCAAATTTAGGAGAATCTATGCCTTCATTACCTTTTAAGGCTTCTGAATAAGGAATACTTCCCCACAAATCGGTTATAATCTGCCAAGTAAAAATTGATAAAGCTTCTGCAACAAAATATGTTCCTTTATCCTCGGACTCTTCAGTAAGTGTCTTTATTTTTTTCAAATCGGTCAAGACACCAGCTGTCAAATCTTGATAAGAGTTAGAGAAATTTGCTTCATTATATTCGTTTAAAAATTTGAATTGAGAAGCTGTATATGCTTGTGTCCAATATTCTACCCAAAATGCACCTGCAAAGCCAAAATCCCATCCCATTAGATTATTGGCCAAACCCACTTGAGCACCTGGCATTAGCCG
>DENY01000258.1:14775-16111 GCA_002359825.1 Bacteroidales bacterium UBA2632 | reverse complement strand
TCAATATAGTTATATATCTTTTCATAATTTCATCAGTTATAATTTGTTTTATTTAAAATGTCAAAGAGAGACCAAAAGTGTAAAAGACATTGGATGGATTGGCATTGAATTCACCAAACTTTCCGCCTATATCATTACCAAAGGTCGTTGTTTCAGGATCAATATAGGCATTTTCAGCAGGTGTCCATAAAAGTATATTACCAGCGTTAAATGATAAACGAATATTGTTTACATTTAATTTTTGGGTAAGACTTTGTGGAAGGACATAAGCCAAACTTGCATTACGTAATTTCATATAACTACGGCTCAAAACTGCATATTCTTCTCCAACAAAACCACCATTACTATAAAAAGTATGTAGTGCTGTAGGGTCAACTGGCACATTGTTTTCACTAAATGTCCCATCTCCATTATCTATAACAGTATTTGGCATCAAAAATGGTTCTCTGTCATTTAATACACTTTCAGGAGAACTTCCAGTCCAGTGCATGTAGTCTTTTGTTTGAGAGTGAATGTATCCACCATTANNTTTTCTGTATTTCTCGTTAATATCTTTACCTATAAACTCAGTATCAGCTGTTGGTTGAGGATTACCTTTTCCATCTACTATGGTAAACTCTTTCCCATCAATAGTTGTTTTTTTCACCCTATTCATTTTAAACTGACCAATAGGAAGACCCTCTACAGCATATATACCTGCTCCTCCAAATCCTGCAAGGAAAACTTCATCCACATCTATTTTCTCAACCTTATTCTTATTGGCTGTATAGTTCCATGAAATATCCAATGAGAAGTTGTCGGTACGTACTGGAGTTAAATCAACTGTGAGCTCTATACCTTTGTTACGAATATCTCCTAAATTACTTATCTGAGACGTATATCCACTTGATGGATCTTTTGGTAAAACCTCAATAAGTCCTTCAGTTGAACGATTGTAGTAGGAGATATCAAATCCAACTCTATTTTTGAAAAAACGAGCTTCAGCCCCTACTTCAAACTCACTTGTAAGCTCAGGTTTTAAATCAGCATTTCCTAATCTATTTGAAACAGAGTATGAATTTACACCATTTAAAGGAAAAGTAAGATCATCAACACCGGGATAGCCTGGGTTAACTGCAGCCGCAGGAACATAACGATCATATACATAATATGGCTCCGCATCATTACCAGTTTGTCCATATGCTACACGCAGTTTAGCAAAATCTACAACTCCAGTATTTATATCAATGGTTTTGAGATAGTCTGTCAAAAGAAAACTAAATGTTGCACCTGGATAGAAAAATGAATTTTTATCTGTAGGCAAGGTAGAAGACCAATCATTACGAGCAGTTAAGGT
>DENY01000258.1:11567-14747 GCA_002359825.1 Bacteroidales bacterium UBA2632 | reverse complement strand
AGAGAAAAATCATCAGATAAATCGCCACTATATGTAGCCATCACATCATGATTCATTTGAATTCTTTCTCTCCGCATTTCTGAGTAATCACCTGGATTTTCTGTACTAGATCCAAAATTTGGTGCACCAGGAGTAAATGCAATGATTGCTTGATGTGTTTCGGCACGTGAAGATTCATAATCTCCACCAAAACGATAACCAATTTTCAGGTTTTCCATTATGTCATAATCTAATTGGAATTTACCGAAAATCTTGTTTTTATTTTGAGTAGCACCATTTTCATTAAGCACATAGTACGGATTAACTCCATAAGGTGTAAAATAGTTATCTAAATTGTTGAACTTGTCATGATAATCCTTAAGATCAACAATAGAAATATCATTTGCTATTTCATATAATGACCTATGCAATGAAGTACCTTGTCCTGATGGAACAGCATTTGTTGTTTCAGTACTAAAGTTAACAGAAGTACTCACATTAAATCGTCCTGCCTTATGAGATCCTCTTGTTGCAATGGTATATCTATCATATGAATCTTGACTAGTAGGTATCACTCCGTCTATACTATTTTGAGATAAAGACAGAAAATAATTGGTTCTCATTGTACCACCAGAGAAAGAAACAGCATTGCTATAATCAACACCAGTATCATAAAAATCTCTTACTCTATTATTAAGATACACATAGGGTTTTAGTTTTTGACTGTTATCAATTACTCGACCCCAAACTCTATCTTTGCCATCGTAGGCTGCACCCCAGTTACCATTTTCCTCTAACTCACGGTCTCCACTCCATCCTTGTCCAAACTGAGTTTGCTCATCGGGTAGTCGACCCACACGGGTTAAGGTAAGTCCTCCATCATAATTAATTCGAAGTTTGCCTTCTGTATTGCTTCCAGATTTGGTTGTAACCATTATCACACCGTTTGCAGCTCTAGAGCCATATAGTGCAGTAGCAGCAGCTCCTTTCAGAATAGTCATGTCAGCAATATCATCAGGGTTAAGCGCGTTAATACCTGACCCAAAGTCAACCTGTGCATTTAAGCTATTACCTGCTCTATTTTGCGAGTTAGTAATAGGAACACCATCAACAATATACAAGGGCTGGTTGTTACCAAAAGAGGATGCACCACGAATTATAACATTTTGGGTAGATCCAGGTCCAGGAGCAGCAGAAATGTCTAAACCTGGTACTTTACCAGACAAAGCTGACATTGGATTTGTGGTTTTTGCTTGCGCTATCTCGTCTCCTTTAATTGATGTTGCAGCATAACCCAATGCCTTTTTCTCTCTCGTTACACCCATCGCAGTAACCACAAGTTCTTGCAATGCTTGAGTATCAGAAGTTAGCACCACTCTAACAGTAGGAGCAGCAGCAACCTCTTGTGTTATCATACCCACATAAGAAACCACTAATCTTGCATTTGCAGGAGTATTAAGAGCAAAATTACCATCAAAATCGGTCACTGTGCCTTGTGTAGTTCCTTTAATAAGAATAGTCGCTCCAATAACTGGTTCTCCAGTTTCGTCCACAACAACCCCTCCCACTTGAGTTTGGGCAGTTGCAAGTCCAATACTTATAAAAAGCAAGGACATAAATAGCATTAGTTTTCTTTTCATAAAAAATTCTACTTTTAAATTACACTTATTACTAGTTTTCACTTTATTATTTATTTCACTTTCAACTTTTTTATTATTATTTTTCGAACATATCTGTTTTAATATTTGTGTATATATTTAAACGCAATTCACTTCATCACATTGTGTTACTCTTGTTGTATTACTCTTGTTTTAATCGACTGAATAAATTTAGAGAGAAAACATAATTACTGAAAATTAATTTCATTTTTCGTGGCGTACTACAGAAGTGTGGTTCTTTATCGTCTGTTCTTTATTTCAAATTGTATAGAATCATTTATAATTGAGTTTATTCTACTTATTCAAAATTAACCTCGCTCACAAATATAAATTAAATTACAACACAAGCACCATTTTTAACTATAAATCTTCAGTTTTCTTGTCGAAAAATCAATTTCAAGATGCAAAGGTAATAAAAAGATTATAACATAATGACATAAAACGATTGAAAATATTGAATAATGGCTTTTAATATTGCTTAGAGACAAACAAATGCATCTTAAAAGCATTAGTAATAATCAAATCAGATACTGAGTGAAGTTCTTTTTTGTTTTTGAATATTTTAATAGAGCATGTCATTTACAATATAAGTCGGAGTCGTTATTGAATATTTTCTTATGAATAAAAACAAAAATCGAAATAGCAAAGTTAAGGTAATGCAAAAGTCCAATAATTATAAAGGATCGGTATTACATCGAAATGAGATTATCGAAAAAGAAGACGATCTTATGATTTATTTATCTAATGATCCACTTACTCTTTTCACACTAAATTTGCAAAGATAGAATAGATGTAAAAACTAGTCACTACTCATCATCATGTCATCAGAAGAAAAAAATGATGCATGTTTATCATGGTCGCATATACTAATCGAGTGATAACAGTACAGATTTCATTATTGAAATAAAAGTAACAGATAATGATATATTTTGATTGTATATGAAACAACAACAGGAAAGAATAAATGAGAAAATTGAAAGTATGGTTTATATAGCTCTATATGATTCATCAAAACTACGAAACAATATTTAACAATAAAGTTAATTCCTAACAATCATGAGTCAACTTAAGAACAATTTTTTCGCAAATCAAGATTGATTAATTTCGAAATGTACGGGAAATTTATAAGGTGATTTATGTGTGTCCTTGGCAATAGAATCTTTTTGATAAAATGATTCAGACGGTTTAAAACAAAATGAACACATTCCCTTCATCTCATGTGGTATCTCAACTTTTCAATTGTAGTGCAAAAACTGTAGCATATGACATTTCTAGAAAAACATAAGGAACAGTTTTGATATCTCATATCATTACAAATAAAGTAAATCTCCTGTAACCTAGACCTGCATTAACTAGAAGAGTTAATCAAAAATATTTTCAATTGGAAATGCAAGCTTGCATTTTGAATTAGAAATAAATATCCGCTTCTATTTCCCCCTTGCATTTTGAGATGGAAATATATTTCTGCTCGGATTTCATCGTTGCTTTTTCAATTAGCAATGTTTACTAAATAGAAATGCACCGTTGCATTTTCAGTTAGTAA
>DENY01000258.1:8130-11551 GCA_002359825.1 Bacteroidales bacterium UBA2632 | reverse complement strand
GTAGAAATTCATCGTTGCATTCTCAGTTGGAAATATAAATCTTGTAGAAATGCACCGTTGAATTCTCATTTGGAAATGTTTCCCAATTCAAAATGCAAGCGTTTCGAGGCCTAAAACCATCAATTTATTGAGTATTCAGCGTTGCACTACCTCCAATAATATATCAGCCATGAGTGTTCATCATTGCTCAAGGTTAAAAAACTTATACTAAGTGAGTATATAACGTCGACTATGTTAAGAAAAGTTGTGTCAAGAGAGTTTTCACCGTTACACAAACACCAGTAAAAGATTCCCAAATGAAAATGCATCGTTGCATTTTCATTTGGGAATGATTACTAAGTAGAAATGCACCGTTGCATTTTGAAATAGAAATATATTTCCGCTAGGATTTCTCCGTTGCATTTTGGATTGGAAATATATTTCTGCTCAGATTTAAAGAGTACATTTTGAGCAACTTTATTAGGAAGTAATAACCTTGAAAAGCTTTGGCATCTATACTTTAGATTACAAATGCCCGTATCCGTGTTCATCCGCAACATCAGTGTCATTCGTGTTACAATTATTTTCATGCGATAGCATGGTTTCAATTTTCTTGTGCTCTTTGTGTCTTCTTAGTACCCTTGCGGTTAAAAGCAATCGTAATTCTTAATTCATAATTCCTAATTCTCAACCCTAACTTTTCACAAAAAGACAATCATTTAAAACATTTCTCGCAACATATACGTTAAATAAGTCAAAGCAATTTTTGATGAAACAAAAATATTTTTCAACTCACATTCATTAATATATCTAATCAATCATTTAAACAAACGCTCCATGAAGATTCATGAATATCAAGCCAAAGAAATCTTTGCAAAGTACGGAATCCCTATTAATCCGGGTTACTTGTGTCACAATGTGGACGATGCCATTAAGGCTTATGAAAAAATAGACCATAACTTAGTAGTAGTTAAAGCGCAAGTATTGACAGGAGGGAGGGGCAAAGCAGGAGGTGTGAAACTGGCAAAAGACACCATTGAGATGCGCAATCACACAGCCAATATATTGGGAATGGACATAAAAGGCTACACGGTCGATAGAATATTGTTGGCTAAAGCAGAAGATATCGAAGCCGAATATTATGTTAGCTATGTGATAGACCGAAACACTAAGTCGGCCATACTGATGTTGAGCAAAGAGGGCGGTGTGGACATTGAAGAGGTGGCACACAGCACTCCTGAGAAAATTCATAAAATTGCCATCGACCCAACTGTAGGAATGCCCGATTATTTGGCACGACAAGCAGCCTTTCTTCTTTTCGACGATATTAAAGAAGTGCGACAAGCAGCCGACATATTCCAAAAACTCTACAAGTTGTTTACTGAAACAGACGCATCTTTGGCTGAGATCAATCCACTGATATTGACTCCCGACAAGAAAGTGATAGCCATAGATGCCAAAATGACATTTGACGACAATGCACTCTATCGCCAAATGAAAATAAACGAACTTTTTGAACCTACCGCAGAAGAGAGAAAAGAACAAAAGGCGAAAACAAAAGGGTTTAGTTATGTTCACCTCGGGGGAGATATTGGCTGTATGGTGAACGGTGCTGGACTGGCTATGGCAACCATGGATATGATTAAACTATATGGAGGAAGTCCGGCCAACTTTTTAGATATTGGCGGTAGTTCAAATCCTACTAAAGTTGTTGAAGCAATGAAACTATTGCTATCTGATCAAGACGTGAAAGTGGTATTAATCAACATTTTTGGAGGAATCACCCGTTGCGATGATGTAGCAAAAGGATTGTTGGAAGCATTCAAACAAATTGAAACAGATATTCCCATTGTGATAAGACTAACAGGGACAAACGAGGTAGAAGGAAGAGCACTACTTGAGGGCAGTAAGTTCCACATTGCCGAAACCATGGGTGAAGCTACCCGGAAAGCGGTAGAGTTAGCCTAAATAAAGGCAAACATTAACATGCCAATCTTTTACAAACAAATTACAAGCAAACTAAGACTTTTAAAAAACAACGAAATATGAGCATTCTAATTGATAAAAACACACGTCTCGTGGTTCAAGGCATTACAGGTCGCGATGGTGGATTTCACGCAGCCAAAATGAAAGAGTATGGAACTAATGTGGTGGGAGGAACTTCGCCAGGAAAGGCAGGACAATTTGTAGATAACATCCCTGTGTTCAACACCGTGAAAGATGCAGTCGATGAGACTGGTGCAAACACATCTGTTATATTTGTACCAGCAGCTTTTGCCAAAGATGCTATGATGGAAGCAGCAGCAGCAGGCATCAAATTAGTTATTTGTATCACTGAGGGTGTACCTACATTGGATGTAGTGAGTGCCTACCACTTTATCCACAAACAAGGAGCACAACTATTAGGACCAAATTGTCCAGGTTTGATATCACCCAACAAAAGTATGGTAGGAATTATGCCCACTAATATTTTCAAACAAGGAGGCACTGGCGTAATCAGCAGAAGTGGCACACTCACTTATGAGGTTGTTTACAATCTCACCGAAAAAGGCATGGGACAATCTACCGCTATTGGCGTGGGAGGTGATCCCGTAGTAGGTCTCTATTACAAAGAGCTGCTCACCATGTTTGAGAACGACCCCGAAACTGACTCAATTGCTTTGATAGGAGAAATTGGTGGCGATGCGGAAGAACAAGCAGCCGAGTATATAAAGAAACATATCACCAAACCAGTAGCAGTGTTCATTGCAGGACAATCTGCACCTCCCGGAAAACAGATGGGACATGCAGGTGCCATTATATCCAGTAGTGGCGGCACGGCAGCCGAGAAAATTGCTGCGTTTGAAGCTGCTGGTATTCCTGTTGCAAAAGAGCCTAGCGAAATACCGGATTTGTTGAAAAGAAAGAGGTAAATAACATAATTATTCAAAATAGTAGAAACGCAAATAATCTCGTCTCTACTATTTTGAACAATACTTGAATAATTAGTTACACCTTTAANNAGAAAATACACGTATTTTGACAAGTTATTATTTTATGCAAACAAAAATTCGCTCTTATACGGAGATTTGGGGAAGAGGGTTATCAATTTACTACAGTCAGCTAGGCTACGATGGAACAATATGCAGAGACATTCAATGTAAACTCACTCATACAACTTCTGAAGATGCTACTTACAGTTTGACATCTTCTTTTTTGTTAATATCGAAAATAAAACAAACGCCAAGGTAACATTTTAACAGTAACAGTTAGGAGACTTTTGCCAAAAGACGTTATGACACCATTTTTTTATTTTTTTATTTTTATAGGTTCCAAATAAACGTTTTATTCAAAATCTTGTTATTTATTTTGAATCAGGTTGATATTTATAATGCATTTATTGATAAATGAGCATATAAGACATATACACAATCATTATTTTCGTGTATCCATCTCAATGCCT
>DENY01000258.1:5662-8103 GCA_002359825.1 Bacteroidales bacterium UBA2632 | reverse complement strand
TAAGAATGAAAGAAAAACTATTCTTTACAATCAAATTTGCATCTACACTTTTATTAAGTCTGATGATGTTTTCTGTGTATGCCCAAAATATAACTGTTAATGGGAAAGTTACAGATACATCCAAAGAGACAATTATTGGTGCAACTATTATAGTTGAAGGAGATGCAACAAAAGGTACTGTTACAGACATTGATGGTAACTATACATTGTCCAACGTATCGCCAAATGCTAAATTAAAATTTAGCTATGTGGGCATGAAAGCTCAAGTCATAGCTTTAAATGGTAGAACAACAATTGATGTCATCATGGAAAGTGACTCTGAGATGTTGAGTGAAGTTGTAGTTACCGCTTTAGGTATAACCAAACAAGCTCGATCTGTTGGTTATGCTACATCAAAAGTATCTACCACTGAGATTGAATGTACAAATGCTGTAAACCCTGTGAATGCTCTCCAAGGTAAAGTTGCAGGACTTAGTATTAATGCTGGAGGTGCGTCGGGAGTAACTTCGAGCTCTTCTATCACCATTCGTGGTGCTAAATCAATAGACAAAAACAACTCTCCCATATTTGTGATTGACGGTATGATTATACAAGAAGCACTAACAGGAGAGTTGAGCGGAACTGACTGGGGCTCTCAGCTAAAGAATCTTAACCCAGCAGATTATGAAAGCGTAACTGTTTTAAAAGGAGCAGCAGCAACAGCATTGTATGGCTCACGTGGTGCAAATGGTGCAATTGTTATTGTTTCCAAAGGTGGTAAATATGGAAAACAAGGGTTAGGGATAGAAATATCTCAAACACTGGAGACCAATGATATTTACAAATCGCCCATAGAGCTTCAAAATGAGTATGGAGCAGGTGCACCCAACAATGGTTTCGAAGGAGGATTGTTAGCCGATGGTTCATTACAGCGAACTTCATTAAGCTTTGGTCCCAAGATGGATGGTTCGTTAATTAACCAATACCTACCCAATGGCGAAAAGACTCCCTATGTGGCACACCCTGATAATTGGAAATCACTCTACAAATCAGCGCTGAATAGCACAACCAACTTCGCAATTAATGGAGGTGGTGAAAAGTCGTCTTTTCGTATTTCTTATTCTTATACTGACAATAATGGTGTTTTTAAACGCAACAAATTTACCCGCCATACAGTGTCTTTTAAAGGATTAACCGATTTGAACGATATATTCTCCATAGAAGCTGGTGTAAATTATGCATTCTCACAAGCGCAAAACGGAGCCAACCAAGGTGGTTGGGATTGGGGAAATAACTTGGCTATGATGAGTACCTATTATACGCCTCGAAACTTGGATATGAAGGCATACGAAAGTATGTATCGGGATCCCATCACTCATGCAGTAGAAACAGATTCTCCTTGGGGCACATTGCGCGGCTACTTGCACACCCGTGATATGAACCTTCAACAAAGAGGTGAAAACTCTTTCTTGTCTAACTTGACATTACGTGCAAAGATTGCACCTTGGTTAACTGCCAGCTTAAAAAGCAATTACAACTACTATGGTATTTCTACATTGACTAAGAAGTATGGCACAGGGGTAAATTACGGACCTACTGGTTCTGGAGAATATGCTAGAGGTGGAAATATTTCTGGCTCATACAACTTCCTCGGAATGCTTCAAAGTACTGGAAATAATATTAAGATAGGCGACGAGAACATTACCTTTGATGCAATTGTAGCAGCAGAGTTGTATGGAAACACCGAATCTCAAAGTTGGAGCAAAGGCACAAGAGGCGGATTGGTAAATCCAGGAGTCTTCTCATTTTCCAATTCAGTAAATAAGATTGAACCTACATATGATTATACTCCACGCAACAACCAAACATTTGGTGTGTCTGGTATTGTTAACTTTGGATGGAGAGAGCAACTTTACTTAGAACTTACTGCTCGTAACGACTGGCTGTCAACATTAACCTATCCTACTTACATTACCAATGGCGAAAACAATTATACTGTTTTCTATCCATCAGCCAACTTATCGTGGGTGTTTACCGAAGCATTTGATTTCCCCGAATGGATGTCATTTGGTAAGCTTCGTGCTTCGGTTGCTCGTGTGGGTATGGGTACCAATGCGTATGCTACAGCAAAAGGGTTTGGAGTGTTTTCACAAAGNNGTGATATAGCCTATAACAAGAATTTGAAACCAGAGATACAACAATCTATAGAATTGGGTACAGATCTAAGGTTTTTCAACGAACGACTAACATTTGACTTTGCGTATTACAAAACCAACACCTTTAATCAGATCTTGTCACTTGGTGCAGTAAAAGAAGCCGGTGCTCGCAATGAATTAATTAATGCAGGTAACATTCAGAATCAAGGTATTGAAATTGAATTGGAAGCAACACCTATCAGAACATCTGACTACCGTTGGAGCATTGGTGGGAATTTTACATTAAATCGTGGCAAGATTGTTGAG
>DENY01000258.1:4380-5559 GCA_002359825.1 Bacteroidales bacterium UBA2632 | reverse complement strand
AAAGATCCTCGCAATGGAAAACCAGTGATTACTTATGCTGGAAAATCGGGAAGCCCCACTCCAGCATACATTTATGAATTTGTAACTGAGTATAGTAAAGGAAATATTGATAGACAAATTGTAGGAAAGGTCGAACCAGACTTCTTATTAAGTTTCAACACCTCTTTCTCTTACAAAAACCTTGACTTATATGCGTTAGTAGATGGCAGAGTAGGTGGTAATTTCTTTTCAAATACCTATAAGTATGCCTCTTCACGCGGGACACTCAACTCTTCATTATGGGGACGAGATGCCGGAAATGGTGGTCTTGCACGTGTTAACAGCAAAGGAGAAACTGTTTACGATGCCATTAATTACGATGCAGTGTTTGATGAAGATACACAAGCACCCTTAGTAAGCGACCCCACTAAGACCATCGACGTAAGTGGACTTACCTATGCAGATGCATTGGCCAAAGGGATTCAACCCATGATGGCAACAACATATTATTGGTGGAATTATGGTTGGGGAATGCCCGTAAACTTAGGAATACAAGACAACACTTGGTTTAGTTTGCGTGAAATATCAATTGGATACAGGATGCCAACAGGTATTTTAGAAAAGTTTGGTGCCAACTATTTACGCTTGGGCGTTACTGGTCGCAACTTAGGTTATTTGGTTAATAAATTGACAGATGGATTAAATCCAGAATCAATTTCATCAAACAACCCCCTGAAGCCTTTGGATATTGGCGGTGTACCCTACTCTCGCACCTTTTCAATTAACTTAACTGTAAGATTTTAAATGATATAAAAACATGAACAAAATAAAATTTATCATCGGATTATTCTTACTCCTAACACTTAATAGTTGCTTGGACGACTACCGGGAGCTGAATACTAATGAGGAGTTGCTGGTAACAACCGACCCCAAAAATGTTTTTACTGGAGCAACCGAGAACTTCAACAATGTTTCTCGTGATCATCTTATGGGAAAGTATAGTGGTGTGATGCAATACATGCAATATATTGTTTTTTATCTGGGAGCACAAGAGGAAACTTATATTGACCCTTCAAAAGCAAAAAAGCCCTCACCATACCTTCCTTACTACAACGACTATTATGATCAATTGGGCCTTAGATTACGTTATTTGGTAAATACTGTAATTCCGTTGAATCCTGACAAAGATCGTTATCAAAT
>DENY01000258.1:407-4335 GCA_002359825.1 Bacteroidales bacterium UBA2632 | reverse complement strand
GATGTCTATGGAGCAGGTCCCTATCACGAAGCTTTCAAACTGCCTACCGAAGGCGTTCGTACCCCGCGATATGATTTATATCAAAAGGATATTAATGGTGAACCTATGTACAAGGTGCTTGACAAGAAAATAAAAGACAATGTAGCACTACTGTCTGATGGTTTAACAGACCAACATAATTTAGGGGCCAACGATTATTTCTATAAAGGCGACGTAGCAAAATGGATAAAGTTTGGAAACACCGCTCGTATTAAAATGGCACAACGATTAGAAATTGCCGATAAAGCTTTTTACCAATCAGTAGTTAATGAAGCACTAGCTAATAGCGGGGGAATTATTGCAAATCATGCTGAGTCGGGTATATATAATCATCCGAATGAGCATAATAACAACACGCNNTTTATGCATATTCTAACTTATCAGTATGCAGCATCGCGTGCGCTAGTGAACTTTCTGGATGAATATGACGACCCTCGTCTTCCAATTCTTGTTCGCCGCAATGGATTTGGAAAAGGCAACAATAACGCGCTCAATGATGCAGAAGTAGATTCATTACTAAAATACTTCCCCAATTACGAAACCAAATATTCACAATGGACAGATCGTTTCGTGGGCATGTCGGCCAATCCTGATAGTGCCAATAGTGATTATTCTAACAGTGCCTACTATGTCATTCCCTTTAAGGATGCAAAAGGCAACAATCGTACATTATCAGTACGTCACAACAGCCAAATCGAAAGTCGATTCTATGTGAAAAATGGGGGAAATATCGGAACACAAGTAACCGCAAGAGATAAAGAGGATGCTAAATACAGCGTTTCAACAGATGAGATCTCATTATTTACACCCCTGATTACATATCCAGAAGTTTGTTTTATGATGGCTGAGATTGCTTTTAAAGAAGGTGCGGCAAAAGGTGGAAAAGATGCAAACACGTGGTTCAGAGATGGTGTTCGCGCATCTATGGAGCAATATCAATCATGGGGTACGAAAATGAAAGTGCCTGCTGCAATGAATCCAACTAGTGATTATTATAGACCCATCACCAGCACTGAAATTAATGCATATTTAGCAAAACCAGAATTCCAAACAGTGACTTTAGAGAAAATAATTTCTCAACAATGGGTAAATTTGTTTATGCGTCCCGAAGAAGCTTGGGCAACTTGGAAGCGCACTGGATTACCAGCATTTAAAAATCAACCTATTCCAGAAAATGGAGTTGCATTTCTCGAGACTATCACAACGGGTTCTAATAAGCTGTTCATTCCTCGTCGTGCTGCTCTTCCTGCTCCTAACAAAGAGAATTTGGAAAATTATAACAAGGCAATTGAGGAACTAAAAGCAGATCCAGCTTATGGGACATCTTACGATGATACAAGTGGACGTATATGGTGGGACAAAAAAGGATTCTAACTCATCATAGCTGATTCATAGCCACAGAATAGCCGGTTCCTTCAATAAGAAACGGCTATTCTATTTTTAAATNNATTGGATACTTTCCTAAATAATATACCGGATGATGATCAAAAGCGATATCCTACGCCCCCATATATATTAAACCCTTTAAACATTTCTTTGAAACCCAACGTAAAATCAACAGGTCCCAACCTTGTTCTTTTTTGATAGGTCAGACCCCCACTCCATTTCAGATTGCTCATATCGATATTATCCCATTTTTCAAACTGCAACAAGGCTTGAACTCTAGGTGTAATATAACCACTTTGACCCATATCTATCCTCACTCCCAATTCTGCTAATGAACTGATGGGCTCTAAGAAAGTAATACCTGCTTGACCCAGAACAGGGAAATAGTTATCTGTAAATGCATTGAGATAATTGGATGCATAATTGGCAATTGATATGGGGTAATTGCTTGTTTTGAAAATTGANNACGACTAATGGGATTAGATTTGAAAATCCGCCTTTGTTTTCTAACACAGCAAACTTTGCATTTAGGTACAGCCCTTTATTGGGAATAGATGCATCGTCTCTACTGTCAATTCTAAAGTATCCATAAAGACTAGTGGAAAAGCCACTAGATTTTGAATCGAAAAGTTGCCTCAAGTCATTAGTATAATCATCACTTGTGGAGTAAGTCCGTTTTAATCCAAATCCAAACTCTCCTACCTCTTTAAATCTTCGATAGGTATACAAATCCATTGAGGCACTACCCACATCAACTTTACCCAGTCTCTTCCCTTTGTGATAGTAATTCAACTTGTTGTAACGTGCACTCACTTCTAGTCCTACAGCAGACAATGATAAACGATGTGTCTCCATGATAAACCTCAACTGAGGATTAACTGCAATCTTTGCATCAAGAGTTATCAAACTTAGGAAGTTTGAATAGTTTATTTGTGCAAAGTTCGCATAAAATGCAGCCACATCTACTGTGTTCAATGCTCCACCCAGCATCATTCTTTTGTCTTTTCTATCTTCAATAACCAATTCTAAGATGTAACCCTCAGCATTGGGCTGTAGCTTGTAAGTAACCATTTCAAAATTGCCATAAGCAAATACTCTCTCAGTAGCTTTCTCTATCTCAGCTAAGGTGTATCGCCTATTCTGCTCTATATTCAATCGAGAAGTTATAAACTGGTTGTCATTTTTGTATTTTTCAGGTATACGTACTTCAGTAATCAACCAATCTTTCTTTTCATTTTTCTCAAAACTATTGTTCTGTTTTATATTTTTATTGGCAATCAACTCCTTAATTCTCGGCAATTGCTCTCTGGCAGCCATCTCACCTTTTTTGATTATACTATCTATGACATCATCTCTAAAATCAAAGGTAGCTATTCCATCAAGCTTGGGATTAATAACGATATCCGCCAGCTCAACGTTACTATTGTGTATATCCTCCTCAATCTTATACACTATCTCTTTAAAAATAGTAGTAATAGATTCAAATTGAGGGCTTTTCTCTTCGGGCTGTTTCAAGTCAACCCCAATTAATATATCTGCACCCATGTCTTTGGCAACATCTACCGGAAAATTGTTGATAATACCTCCATCAAGCAATTTCATACCATTGAATTCTACAGGAGAAAACACACCAGGAAAAGCCATGCTTGACATGATGGCTTTTGCTAAATATCCCCTACTCAATATTTCCTGTTTTCCTGTTTCTAAATTATAGGCAACACCTGAAAACGGGATAGGCAATTCGGTGAAGTCAATACTATCATTTAAGTCAGCTGTGACACCGCAGAAAACATTTAATATATTGTTGCCAACTATCAATCCGGAAGGAAATGAAAGTTTTTTATCTCCTTTGTTAATACCTAATTTTAGAAAGTATTTATGTTCAAAATCTTGCTTGAAACGAGACTTGTATCTTCTTTCAACACCATCGGTAAGAAGTGAGTTCCAATCTTGTCTTTTCGTAAAATCCTCAATATCTTGTGCCGAGTAACCAATTGAGTATAATCCACCCACAATAGTACCAATACTATTGCCTACTATCAAAGTGATAGGGATATTCTCTTCTTCAAAAACTTTTAGAACTCCAATGTGTGCAAAACCTTTTGCACCACCACCACTGAGTACTAAACCAAGTTTGAGTTCGTCCGTTGATTGTTTTGTTTTGGTTGTTTGTGCCTGTGTCGGTTTGCTTGCAACCATTGCAAGGCAGAGCATGAGAATATGCGCACATAGTGAAATTGATTTTTTTGATTGCTTCATATCCTAATACTTTATTTTTTTTGGGACTATTATATATAGATATTGACACCACATACATTGAATATAAAAATCTGAAGAACACAAAGATACGACATTTATGTAAAAGAGGATGTTTTTAGAGAAGCTTATAATTTATTTGAGTATGGTTGTCCGATAAAATGTGTACTTTTGCTCATGTCTTAATTCTTTGTATTTTGCGACACTAAGATAAGAAGTTTAGGGCTGATTTCCTCATTTGGAAACC
>DENY01000258.1:0-269 GCA_002359825.1 Bacteroidales bacterium UBA2632 | reverse complement strand
AAAAACGAGACCATCCATTACAGATAGCCTCGTCATTAGGAGTGTTTGTTCACTTTCATGAAGATTGCACCCGTTTATTATCCATTCATTGCTAAATGATTATTCTTTATCAGAATCAGTTTCTTTATTTTGGTCACTGTCCGAATCTTTTCTTTTGGTGGGTTGCTTGCGAGCAATAAACACTTTGTTTACCCTACGTTCTGCTCCTGGCCCTTCTTTATTAGTATCGCTTTTCCTTTTTTTGAAGTCAACAGGTTCTCTTTTTTGTT
>DENY01000256.1:15525-15739 GCA_002359825.1 Bacteroidales bacterium UBA2632 | reverse complement strand
CTTAAAGTTTCAAATGTGAACTCTTTTCACGAACAAAAGCACTTACAGACTCGACTCTTACCCAAAACAACGTTGAAAAGTAGATAAAGTGTTTCACTTCGAACAATTTTAGGACTAATCCCATCAAACAGAACAAAAGCGAGGATTGCTCCTCGCTTTACTTATTGCTTACTGATGAATCCATTCAAATCTTTTAGAACTTAAATGTAAATCC
>DENY01000256.1:0-15496 GCA_002359825.1 Bacteroidales bacterium UBA2632 | reverse complement strand
TGTTGATATTGTAAATAGCGCCTGCACTTAAGTTGTTGATGTCGTCCATTTCAATACTTTGTCCACCTGCTATGCTCCATCTGTCGTTGGCTAAATAGTATCCTAGCATTAGCTTCAATTCATTCGTAACTGCGAAAGTTGCATCCACATTGACTTCAAGTCCTGGTTTGTTCCAAGCTTTCAGTTCAGTTGGTTCATACTCCAATCCTTCTACTTTACTCACAGAGTAGAAGTTTTTCTTCACCTTTAGGGCAACGTCAAGTGGCGACCAAATATTGCTACGAACTGAAGCGCCAATGTGCGAATGAGTCAACTCACCAAATACAGGTACAAGAAACTCTTGTGTAGTCCATGGCAGACCGAACACAGATGAATAATCAGATTTGAGCACCAAGAAATGCTGATCCTTTGTTTTCTTATATCCTCCAAAAATATCAATGCGAAATCCATCCATTGCACCAATCTTTGCGCCTCCGTCAATTGCAAATGGCGTGTATGAGTGTTTCACTATTGTGTTGGGAAGGAGATAGCGCGACTCTCTGTAGATGTCTAGGTAAGTGTTTTTGTCAACACCTCCCATAGCGTTTACGTAGAGCGAAGAGTTTTCGGTCAACATCACCGATAGAGCAATATTGGGCGATACATAAAACTTGTTTTCATCAGCAAACACAAAATCTACGTTTGCACCCAGTCTCATTTTCCAATTGAATCCCTCGAAGTGAATATAAGGATTGGCATTCACCATCAAGAAGTTGGATATCTTCTCACCTTCTGGTAGTGTTTTTATCTCATCGTAAAACACACCGGTGAAATCTCCCATCACACCCACAAGATTGTCTCCACCTAGGAACGATTTATTTAAATCGAGACTTGCTTCCACCTGATTGCCACCTAAACTCTCATCTGTAAGTGTCCTGCCATATTTGGTTGTGAAATAATGATAGTTGAAAGAGCCCCGATAGTTCACAGATTCAGACTGTGTGTTGTGTAAGGATGCTTTCAGGTTGAAAACGCTCAGCATTTGGTTATTGTCATCATGCTGTCTTGTTGGGGCATCAAAGTTATTGCCATAGTAGTTGAATTGAGAATGCAGGAATGAACCATAGATATCAAATTCGGAAGCCTCAAAGATATGTTTGAAGTTGAGTTTTGCAAAGTTATCCATGTACTTCATCTTAATTTTGTGCATAGTCACATCTTGGTTGTAATCCAAGTCTCCGTTGCTAGAGTTGTGTAGAAACATGAAGTTCAACTTATCACTCTCGCTATCCAAAAAACGATATCCCAATGCTCCATCAATATTTGCATAGTTTCCAGCGTTTAGTTTCAGGTATCCTTTTTGTAAACTAAATGGAATATCTGTCATAATATTGCCGGGTTTTGGTAGTGCTATTTCCAGAGGTGGAGTTGCACGCACTGTCCAAATTGCATAGTCTGTGTTGGCTTTCGTCACCTGTGGCTCGCGCACAGCAGGCAGACTGTTTATTTTGTTTGCATCCTGCAAAGTGGGATTAAATTCGCGTTGCAACTCCAACTGCCTAGTCAAAGTAGTGTCTTGAAGCGCCTGAGCCTGCATGACGAATGTTGATATCAATCCTAAAATTACAGCGAAAATATACTTTTTCATATTCTGTTCTTGTTTGATTTTACTTGAATGTGTGTGGTTTGTTACGAATCCTAAACGATTATTCTCTGTTGATTCTTTCATCAATCATTTGTTGAATGTCCGATTCGTTGCCTTTATAATTAGCTTTGAGACTCTCTATATACTGACGTGCTTGGAACTTATCGCCTTTTACATAATAAGTATCCGACAATACAATGAGGGCACGTGCCAACCAATATTGGTGGGGCGTAGTCTTTTGCATAAACTCTTTTACTTGCGCCTCTGCTTTGTCATACGATTTCCAATTGTAATACGATTGCGCCAGCAAAAATTGCGCTTCCGCTCCATACACACTTCTTGTGTCATTGGCTATTTTCATAAAATCATTCATTGCTTTGTCCACTTCTCTCACTTGTTGGTAGGCTTTGCCTCGCAAATAATGGGCTTCTGTGATGGTTTCGGGCGATAAGTTTTGGTTTGTCAGCAATTGGTCAACCGAACGGGTCACTTCGTGGAAATTGTTCAGTCTTGTGTTCGCCCGTGCCATACCCAATTGTGCTGTTTGCTTGTGGGCAAGAGATTGTGCCGCATTGTTCAATCGAGCATAATGTGCTAGTGCTTCTTGGTAGTTACCACCGTTATATTCATTTTCGGCTACATAAGCCAGAGCATTCTCAAGAAACTTACCATTGTTGGCATCAATCACTTGTTTGAAGTGAGACACTGCTTTTGGTATTTCGTTGTTCTCATCAGCAATTGCGCCCAAGTAGTAATGGGCATCGCTGCTATATGCTCCACTCGGATAGCTTTGAAGATACTTATTGAGAGAGCTTTCAGCTTCCTTTTTAGTTCCACGCATATACAAACTTTCGGCAGCCATATATGTCAGTGAGTCTTGTCTCAAGGGAGTAATGCGCATCCCACCAGGTAGTGCATTGGCATACCTAACATATGCATCAATATCATTCATGTCTTTATAGACAGTTTCGAGGGCTTGCAATGCCGAACGAGCATCTTCAGAACCTGGGAAGTTTTGTATCACAGTTTTGTACGATGTAGCTGCTTGTTCGTATCGACTAGCATTGTAGTGCAATTGTCCCAACTGTACACCGCCTTGTCTGGCAAGTGGACTTTGAGGAAATTCGCTCATTAGTTTGTTCAACACATTCACCGCCTCGTTTTCTCGGTTTATCATTACCAATGCACGACTTTTCTCAAACAGTGCGTCGTCATAATAATGAGAGTTGGGGAAATCGCGCATCAGATCATCCAAAGCATTTATTTTGCCTTGATAGTTGCGTTGCAATCCCATCACAAATGCACGTTGATAGGCTGCGTAGTCTGCACTTGCAGGATTTGCTTTTGCCGAAGCGTTGTAATAGTTTTCGGCCTCAGCAAAGTTTCGGCTAAAATAGTAAGTATCGCCAATGCGATTAAGGGCATCAGCATATTCTGATGACCTCTTGTTGGTTTGTGCATTCGCATAATTTTGGAAAGCAGTGCGTGCTGCACCATATTGATTCTGCTTAAATCGAGCATAACCTAAGTTGTAAAATCCAAGCGCATAGTTTTCGTCAGACTTGTCTGCTTCTCTTGTGAAAGATTCAAAGTCTGCTGCCGCAGCCGAAAAGTTATTGATTCTATATTTCGATTCTCCACGCCAGAAGTAAGCACTTGTGCGTGCTCTTTTATCATAACTGCCCATGTTGATTGATTTGTCAAAATAGTCAATCGCTTGGCTTGTGTTGCCATTCACAAATTGTTGTGTCCCAAGTTGGAACAACACCATTTGTTTGGCTTCCAATATGCGGCGGGCAGGTTTGTCAATCCTATTGATTGAGGCCAGAGCTGCATCGTAATCTTTTGTTGTGAGGAATGTTTCGGCCAGAATATCGTTCACTTGATTGGCATATTGCGATTTGGGATACTCACGCAAGAAGTTTTCAAACAAAGTAATCGATTCACTAAATACCGAAAAGTTGGTCTGATGCGTCAACAGTGCATAATTGAACATTGCTGTCTCACGAGCCTTCGCATCGAAGTTGGTACGTGATGCACTTGCAAATGACATTTGAGCTTTTGGTTTGTCATTCATCTTCAAATAGGCTTGGCCCAAGTAGAGGTGTGCATTTTGCGCCAATGCATCACTTTCACCAGTTGCGTATTGAAACATTNNGAAGCATCACCACGCAATGGTTCTGCCACTCTCTGCTGGTATCTTTCATAATAAGGAATGGCGCGCGATGAACGGCCCAATCTGTAGTTGCTATTTCCCAATATGCGATACATCTCTGTTGCATGTTCACTTTCGGGGTATCGACTCACAAAAGCATCAGACAAACGAATTGCCTCTTCCAAGTTTTCTTTCAAGAAGGTTGATTGAGCTGTATAGAAGGCTACATCTTTGGCGTATTCAGGATTGTTTGCTACTCGCTGAAAGTGACTGAGGGCAGTGTCATAATTTCCTTTTGTATATTCAATATATCCATAATAGAAATTACCTGCATCTTGATATTTTTGGCTGTTTTGTGCCAGCAGTCCAAATAGTTGTGTTGCTTCATTCTTGTTCCCAGCTTGCAGGTTTGCATAAGCCATTCGAAAACTAAAATCTTCTTGTTCGTCCACGCTCAAGTAATCTAAATTCGCTTGGTCAAACCAAAAGATGGTTTTGCTCCAATCTTTCTCTGCGAAATGATACGACCCAATGAGAAACTTCAATTGATTGTGGTGTATCGTTTCAGGATAGTTACTCAGGTACTCCTTCATAATATCTCCACTGTTTGGCGCGTTTCGATAGAATGCAGAGGCTGCCATGAAATATTCTGCTTCTTCAATAAGTTTGTTGTCAGTGGCAAGTTGAATGTATTCTGATAGTAAGTCGTAAGCACCCGTGTAGTTTTCTTCAAGAAACATCTCTTTACCTTGATCGAACAACTTCTGAGAAGGTACATGGTAAGCTGTTTTTTGAGCGGTGGCAAATGAAAATAGTCCGATTACACTCAACAACAAAATAATCTTTTTCATATAGTTAGTGTTTGTAATTTTTCAACTCCTTTTTTAATTGACATGAGCCCGAAATTATCCGGATTCAATTCTGCTTTGGGGATAAATAGCAACTCCAACACATCGTCTTGCGCCTTCATGTTGGAGAAATCATCTATCTTGCACTCAAAGAATAGATCCATAGTGTGTACTTCAAACCCCGAATATACATAAATATTGGGGATCGAGAATATATATTGTAAAGAGTTTATCTCAAGACGAGTCTCTTCTAGTACTTCTCGGCGAACTGTTTCTTCAATTGTCTCATGCATAGCCGCAAATCCCCCTGGCAGATCTAATGTTCCCTTAGCAGGATCTTTTGCTCTACGAGCAACAAGCACTTCGTCTTTGGAGTTTTCTATTACTGCCACAATAGAAGCGGACGAATTGAAGTAATAGACAAAGCCGCAACTGTTGCACTTTTTAGATTCTTTATTATTAACATTGAATTCTTCTGAGCCACATTTAGGACAGAATTTGAAAAGAGAAAATGGATGGTTCATTATACTATAAACTATAAATTTATTTCAATAAGATTGCCCCTGCTTTGCAAAAGCTCTGCAAAAACAGAGTATTAAAAGTATTACTTTCTTTCTGACAACGAATATACAAAATTCATCCCAATCTTATATTGAATACTCAACAATAAAATTGGGATGAGTTAAAATAAGCATAATTACCACCTAGTCTTTAGTGCAATTTTACCCAACTCTTTCAATTCATCTTGTTCGGTGAAAATAACCCGTCCTTTCTTTGAGATTACCTCCCACGCAATTTTACTAGTTATATCATCCACAGCACCTGGTGTAGATGCATCGTCAACCAACTCAAAGCCACCATTTTCATTCAGCATAACAGGTTGCCTAAAGTTTTGGTGTACCACCAAAAGATCGCCCCTTCCTTCAGTGGCCGCACGATATATGTCTTGCAAGTCTGTGAGTACGTTTCCTTGTGAAACAGCTTCCTTCACTTCTTCAATTCTTTTTGTTCTTCGTCTTGATTGCATCTGCTCTATAAATTTCCATGTATCTTTCACAACATGATGAGGCGACTCTTTGTTAAAGCTTACCGAAACATAGCCGTGGTATAAATTAGGTTTGTCAGCTACTTGCATTAGCTTGGCGTAATTGTCTTCTGTGGTCACCACTACGCATTTCAAATCTGTAGTATTGTGCACTCTTACCAGCGATTTATCAATTTCATTAAAGAAATTACGGGTCAGATCATCCACATATTTTGCATCTCCTAGTTTTTCGGGATAGAGTGTTGCAGGAATATTTTCTGTAAACGGGAAGTCCTCATTTATTACTTCTTGAATAACTCCATCGTTTACCGCTTCATACAAGTTAACTTTGTTTTGAGACAAAACCATAATTAAATAAGGTTCGCTACGATTGTATGCTTTTATAAGAGGTCGAATTGCAAACTGAGTAGAAATATTCACCCTATTACTGGATGCCTCCCAAGGTGACTTTACAATTTCCATTGTCTCATTTGATAAGAAAATATGGAGACTGTCTAAGTTGGTACTCAAGTCTATTTTGTCTTTTAATGTGCTGATTTTTTTCAATAAACTTTCAACTGATTTTTTGTCATATTCTTTCGATACTCTATCATGAGCTTCTTTCAACAAATTTTTCAACAAGATTTTGTCTTGTTCAGTCTGTGGCCGAGCACGATGCGTATTCATAGATATTGATACACATGGAGTGCTTTTCTCCGCTCCTAATTGTTGTAATGTTTCTTTTAATGCCATAGTTTAATTTTTTAAATGTGTTTCTTTACAATGTTCTGTGCGAAGTGACGCACTTAAAACACAACATGTTTAAGAAAGTGTCTGTACTCTAAACAACTGTTCTCTTATAATGTTTGAGATGGCTAGATGAGAAAAACTTGTTTTATGAACTCTTTGCAATATGACATTATTCGTTTTTTCTTTTGTTGGAAAGAAAACGACTCACTTTTGTTTAAAAATATCTACAGCGGTATATTTAGCAACTCATGATAAGAGAATTNNGCAGCTGCGGAAATACTTTTGCAATTTGCAGAACCATTCGTGCAGCTGCGGAAATGCTTTTGCAATTTGCAGAACCTCTCGTGCAGCTGCAGAAATACTTTTGCAATTTGCAGAACCTCTCGTGCAGCTGCAGAAATACTTTTGCAATTTGCAAAACCTCTCGTGCAGCTGCGGAAATGCTTTTGTCAAGTCACAAAACCATTCATGCAGCTGCGGAAATACTTTTGTGAGTACACAAAATCTGTTATGCAAGAACAAATTTATATTTTGTTCGTGCGGATTTGTAATCCGTCGCAAAGCGAATTCACTACTTGCCATCGGCAAACACGAGTTGAAATACTCGCGCCAGCAGGACTTTATATTTCACAAAAGCATCTTCTAATTACTCTTGGTAATACAATAATTAAATAGTTTTTACAGCGCGGGATCTCAATGATCCACCTAATACTATTCCAGCACTTATGATGACTATGTTTTTTATTATATATTGTCCTTCCAATGTCGGTGCATAGGGTATGTGGTTGAACACTTCGTCTGGGAAAAGAAATATAGGGGTAAATGTTCCAATCATTTGCAAGAAGAGTAACAGAAGTGTTTCCCTCATAAACTTACCAGAAATCAAGCCAATGCCTATAACTACTTCCCACAATGCCAAACCATTTATGATAAGTGCTTCTGGTACTAAGCCAAACGTCAACAACTCGATGGTGCGAATAGCCAAGTCTTGTGCCGCACTCACTCCTGGGAAAAACTTAAGCACACCAAACCACACAAAAACTATTCCAACGCTTATCCTTAGCAGTAATAAACCATAACGGTTCATCCAGCTAGTGATATGAGGATCTACTTTATTAAACCAATCTTCTTTATAATATTTCATGTTTGTTATATCATTATTTAATTTGCGAAATAATACAACAAAGAGAACTGATTCAAGTTCAGTTTGAATTTGGCAATTGTAGTCCCTTCCAATTTTTGTTACACACGTAGGAATATTTTCTTCTTGTAGAGGAGATATAGAAACACCCATTTTACGAATATTGTGCAAACACCTAGCACAACTATACCGTAGGGTTCGCCAACTAGTTGGACCAACCATCCAAAGAACGCAGTTGTAGTATATGCCCAATTAATAAACACACCCGATATATAGATTAATATAGAGTTCATCCCAATTACTTTGAAGAAGAAAGCCCATTTCTTATATCCCAATACATCAATCACGTAATAGAAGAACGACATTAAGAGCAAACTAATTCCTCCTACATGAAATACAAATGAGCTTGACCATAAGTTTTTATTGATGGGGAAATCGAGGTTCCATAGTTGCGCCAATCCAAGAAGCACAACACCAACTATTGCCATGATCAAAACTTTTCGAGTTTGCGTGTGCTTATGACTCCGCAGTAGATTACCTGTAAAGNNCCAGGGTCATGAATTCCTAAATAGAGTTTTCCGGGAAGTACCATCCTATCTATGTAGGATGCAAAATTGCCTTCCATGGTTAAGTCTCCCATTGGAAAACCTGGTGCAGATGTAAACTTCAACAATAACCAATAAACTATTAAAATGCCAATGAACCAGATGTACTGAAATGTTTTCCCTGCATATAGGTAAATGATATTGGCAAACATATAGGCCAAGCCTATTCTACCCAACACACTCGGGAATCGAATGTTTTCTAAGGGTACCAATGCTGTGAGTTTATTGTTGTAGATGATTCCTATAAGAACTAAAACAAGTCCTCGCTTAATTACACGAAGAAGAAGCTGTTCTCTACTCTTTCCCTTCGCTTTCTGGCTATCAATCGAAAAAGGAGTTGAAACTCCAGCCATAAACAGGAACAGTGGAAAAATTAAATCGAACATTAGAAAGCCGTCCCATGCGGGATGTGTCAATTGTGCAGCAATTCCTCCCCAAAAAGGAGAGCCCGTTATTTTAGCTAAATTAGCAAACACGCCTGCTGCACCCATAATCCAAAACATATCAAATCCTCTCAATGCATCCAGCGAATAAAGACGCTGTGATGCAGGAACACCTTTTGGTGTAGTCTTTGTATTCATGTCAATTGTTAACTGTTAAATGATAGATAGATAGAATAGTTGAATGTAAAGTCGCTTTTGTAACGACAATTATAGTATGAAATTTAGTTTTAGTTTATTTGCTCGTTATATGTTGTTTATCGCATTTTCACCTCAACAATATCAGTTGGGGGCAAATCACGATTCCGCTTATCAACTGCTTCAATCACATTGTCAGCAAGCCTATCAAAGGCCATCCCTGTGATGGTGTCTGTGTTTAGTGCAACAGGTTTGCCATCGTCACCACCTTCACGAATGCTTTGCACCAAAGGAATTTGACCCAATAGGGCATATCCTTTCTCTTCAGCTAGCTTCTTGCAACCATCTTTTCCAAAGATGTAATACTTGTTCTCAGGAAGTTCGGCTGGTGTAAACCATGCCATGTTTTCTACCAGACCAAGAATGGGTATACTTACTTTGTCTCCTGTAAACATATCAATACCTTTTATGGCATCGGCCAAAGCAACAGCTTGTGGTGTGCTCACAATTACTGCACCACTTATGGCTAACGTTTGCACCAAAGTAAGGTGTATATCGCTTGTGCCCGGCGGAAAATCAATGAGGAAATAGTCTAATTCGCCCCAATCAGCATCAGTAATCATTTGCTTCAACGCATTGCTGGCCATTGCACCTCGCCATACTACGGCATCATCTTTTTTAACAAAGAATCCAATTGAAAGCATTTTCACACCATAGTTGTCGATGGGTATTATCATGTCGCGACCATCTTTCTTTTTTAGCATGGGTGCTGCTTCTTCTACTGAAAGCATTTTTGGGATGGATGGACCAAATATATCAGCATCCAACAAACCTACTTTGTATCCTTTTTGAGCCAAAGCAATAGCTAGATTGGTGCAAACAGTGCTCTTTCCTACACCTCCTTTACCCGAAGCTACTGCAATAATGTTTTTTACATCAGCCAATGGCTTTGCTGGTGGAGGTAGAGGTGCTTGTTTCGATTTTATCGAAATGTTACCTTTAATCTCTATATTTTTATCGGCATGTGTCAAAATAGCTTGCTCAGCCATCTTTACCACCGATTTTATAAACGGGTCATTTTGACGTTCGGTAATCAATGTGAAGCTTACTTTCATACCTTCAATCTTTATGTCATCTTCCACCATACCTGCTGACACAATGTCTTTACCAGTTCCGGGATAGCGTACATGTTTAAGGGCATCTAAAATTAGATTTGGATATATTGCCATGTTATTATTAGTTTATCAATTCATCTGTTGGTCAATCTCCGATGGGTTTTTGTAAAAGATGAATTTATTATTATATATCTACTGAAATCGTCTTTCATTGACGAAGTCTTATTAAGAATGGTTGCAATTTAGTGATTTTTTCACAAACTACTTTAGTAATCTCTTCCTAAATTCTATTTCTTCCAAAACTGCGGTACTCGTCATATTCTATTTCTACTTTCGGTTCTATCCATTCGCCTTTCTTTGGACAATTAAACTTGAGGTATTTAATATTCAAACCTCGGCCCAACCACTGCTTTTCGTAAAATGTTTGTATGGATAGTACTTCGCTCTCTATTTTTGATTGATACAAATCATCAGTCTCAAAAAGTACTTCAAGTTGATTCTCCTCCACCATTGCTTTTGTATATCTATACAAAAAGTTGCTGTCTGTCTTCAGATGGATCATACCTTTGTCTTTTAATATCACGCTGTACTTTTTCATAAATCGACAAGAGGTAAGTCGTTTATTGACCTTCTTCATTTGGGGATCGGGAAAAGTAATCCATATCTCTGAAACTTCATTGGGGGCGAAGAAATGCTCAATCATCTCGATATGTGTTCTTACAAAGGCTACATTGTCTAACTTATTGACAGTCGCATCGGTGGCACCGCTCCACATACGCGCTCCTTTTATGTCTATCCCAATGAAATTCTTGTTGGGATAGACTCGTGCCAGCCCCACTGTGTATTCTCCTTTTCCGCATCCCAACTCTAACACAATTGGATTGTCGTTTTTAAAAAATTCCTTTCCCCACTTACCTTTTAGAGGGAAAACATTATCCTGAAGTTTTTGAAATGTATATTCAAAAACATTCTTGTAGGTTGCCATTTCTGCAAACTTTGTCAACTTATTTTTAGCCATAGAGTATTCCTTGTATTTAAGGAGCAAAGTTACAAAATTTGTGTTAGTGAGCAATCCATAGATTTAATATATGTTTTACAATTATAATACGCAACACAATCAATTATATTTCTATTATCTGTTTCTTTTCCAGATTCCAAAAGAGTTTAGTTTTAGTCTATTAATTCAATGAAAATTAATGTTAGTTTCAATTTAATACTTACCTTTGTTTTAGTAACAGAAACATAAAAAACCTTTTTATTGTATGAATGTAAAAGACATAATGGCACAATTGGCCGCGAGACATCCTGGCGAACCTGAGTTTCATCAGGCAGTTAAGGAAGTACTAATCTCTATTGAAGATGTTTACAATGAGCATCCAGAATATGAAAAAGCAGGTATCCTTGAAAGGATAGTAGAACCTGATCGTATTTTCACTTTTCGTGTTCCGTGGGTTGATGACAATGGTAAAGTTCATGTCAACATCGGATATCGTGTGCAGTTTAATGGGGCTATTGGCCCATACAAAGGAGGAATTCGTTTCCATCCCTCAGTAAATCTTTCTACACTCAAGTTTTTGGGCTTTGAACAGACATTCAAGAATGCACTTACCACACTTCCAATGGGAGGAGGAAAAGGAGGTTCTGACTTTTCTCCTAAAGGTCGTTCCGATGGTGAGATGATGCGTTTTTGTCAAGCTTTTGTTACTGAACTTTGGCGCGATTTAGGACCCGATACTGATATTCCAGCAGGAGATATAGGGGTGGGTGCACGTGAAGTTGGCTATATGTATGGCATGTACAAAAAATTGGCCCGTACACATACAGGAACTTTCACAGGCAAAGGTCTTTCTTTTGGTGGTTCAAAATTACGTCCTGAAGCTACCGGCTTTGGTGCTCTCTACTTTGTGAATCAAATGTGCGATACGCATGATATTGACTTAAAAGATAAAACAGTAGCAGTGTCTGGTTTTGGAAACGTTGCATGGGGTGCAGTTACAAAAGCAACGGAGCTGGGAGCAAAAGTGGTTGCCATATCAGGCCCCGATGGATATGTATATGATGAAGAAGGTATAAATACGCCTGAGAAAATTGCATACATGGTAGAATTGCGTAATTCAGGTAATGATGTTGTTGCTGACTATGTAAACGAATATCCAAATGCTAAGTTCTTCGAAGGCAAAAAACCTTGGGAGTGCAAAGTTGACATAGCATTGCCTTGTGCTATTCAAAACGAACTGAACTTGGACGATGCCAAAAGATTGAAAGAAAATGGTGTAACTCTTGTTGCTGAAGTATCCAATATGGGATGTACAGCTGAAGCAGTTGACTTTTTCATGGAGAACAAAATGTTGTTTGCCCCAGGTAAAGCAGTTAATGCTGGTGGCGTGGCATGTTCTGGTTTGGAAATGACTCAAAATGCAATGCATATTTCTTGGACCAACGAAGAGGTAGACAAATGGTTACATCAAATCATGAATGACATTCATTCACAATGTGTAGAGCATGGTAAAGAAGGAGATTACATTAATTATGTGAAAGGTGCTAATATTGCTGGGTTTATGAAGGTGGCAAATGCGATGCTGGCGCAAGGGGTTGTTTAATTAAGAATTAAGAGTTATACCCTTCGCTGTCACAAGTCTCCAGACTTGTGCCTCTTAACTTAAAACACAAACCCACGGGTCGGAGACCCGCACTCGCGAAGGAATTAAGCGTTAAGTCTTCGGTTCAATACAGTGACCGAAACTAATTGTTGGGGCCGACCTTTGGGTTGGCCTTTTTTAATTGTTTGAAGAAAGATTTTTGGATTGAAATCAGGAATAAATATTGTAGTGCTTTCATGCGATTTGTGAGGCTCCTACTTGCTATACTTTTTTTTGTCTTAGGATATGAAATATCTCAGAAAATGAGAAGCCTTGAGATTGACGTCCTGTATTAATATTGCAAATGAGAGAGCTAGCCGACTGCAAGGGTCTTCCTACAAGAATTTCATACCTGTTGGTTCCTTAATTCATAACTCCTTACACATTGATACACACCGAAAATACCACTCCCAATAAAAAAGCANNATGCCGTCTTCCTCAAATATGGGTCAAGTTCTCTACCTTCTTTTTTGAAAATCTGAGTTAAAAGAATAAATTGGAATACGAATACAATCACATATGTAAAACGATACCAAGGAGTGTATGCATATATAAAGCTGTATATTAAAAAGCACACATACAATCCCATAGTCATCATAGCATGATACATTTTTGCCTGGTTCAAACCTAGTCTCACGGCTATAGTTCGTTTACCCGATTGGGCATCATTGACAATATCGCGCATGTTATTCACATTAAGAATCATGGCACTCAATAGGCCCATTCCAATACTGGGGAGTATTGATCTGAAATCAATTGATTGTGCTTGCAAATAGTAGGTGCCAACAACAGCAATAGGACCAAAAAAAAGAAAAGCAAAGAAATCACCCCAACCTTTATATCCGTAAGGTCTTTGTCCTAATGTGTAGAACAGAGCCGAAAGAAGTGAGAAAAAACCAACAATGATAAACACAACAACTACTATTAGCCCAATAGTATGAAATAGACGCAAAAGCAATATCAGTCCTGAAACCATCGTTATCAAAGTAGTGATACCAATACCCACTTTCATTTGATGAGGCGTTATCTTACCACTTTGGACACTGCGCACTGGACCAACTCGTCCGCCAGTGCGATCAGTTCCTTTTACAAAGTCGCCCAAGTCGTTGGCTAAGTTTGACAATAGTTGCAGTAATAAGGCAGTTGATAAGGTAAGCAATGCTGAGGTTAAATCAAATCGACCAACATGCAGTGCTAATCCACTACCCAGAATAACTCCAGCTGCTGCCAAAAAAAGTGTGCGGGGACGAAATGCTGCTATCCATGCTTGAATCAGTCTTATATTTCGATTAACAGAGTTCAAGATACTTTGGTTTTTAAAAGAATACTAATACGCCCTTGCAAACACAACCCTTTGTTTCGAAGGCTTTCCTGTCACCATACACTTTCCAGGAGTTTTATCCCCTTCCAAAGGAATACAACGGATGGTAGCTTTGGTTTCGTTTTTGATCAGTTCTTCTGTTTCTGTTGTACCATCCCAATGGCACATCAAGAAACCTCCTTTTTCAATTTCCACTTTGAACTCTTCGTAGCTATCTACATTGCGTGTTACAGATGTGCGATAGTCAAACGCTTTTTGGTAGATGTTCTTTTGCATCTCTTCCAACAGATTCTTGATATGCTCTTCGATGCCTTCTTGTGGAAGAGTTTCTTTTGTCAATGTGTCGCGACGTGCAATTTCAATAGTGCCATTTTCCAAGTCGCGACCACCCAATGCTAAACGTACAGGCACACCTTTCAATTCATATTCAGAGAATTTCCATCCTGGCTTTCTGTTGTCCGAGTTATCATATTTCACGCTTACACCTAGAGCTTTCAATCTTTTAGTAATTTCGGCCACCTTTTCGTTTATCATTCCCAATTGCTCCTCGTTGCGATAGATAGGGATAATCACTACCTGATAAGGCGCCAATAGGGGAGGAAGCACCAGTCCATTGTCATCAGAGTGAGCCATAATCAATGCGCCAATCAATCGAGTAGAAACCCCCCACGAACTAGCCCACACATATTTGCGCTCGCCATCTTTGTCTGAAAACATCACATCGAATGCCTTAGCAAAGTTTTGACCTAAGAAGTGAGAAGTACCCGATTGCAAAGCTTTTCCATCTTGCATCAATGCCTCGATAGTGTAGGTGTCCAATGCTCCTGCAAAACGTTCTGATGCAGATTTTACACCTTTGACAACGGGCATGGCCATGTATTTTTCGGCAAACTCAGCATACACGTCCAACATTTTGCGTGTTTCTTCCACTGCTTCTTCCTCAGTAGCATGTGCTGTGTGGCCTTCTTGCCACAAGAATTCTGCGGTACGCAAGAATAAACGTGTACGCATTTCCCATCTCACCACATTGGCCCATTGGTTGATGAGGATGGGCAGGTCGCGATAAGATTGTATCCAGTTACGATAGGTGCTCCATATTATAGTTTCTGAAGTAGGACGAACAATCAATTCTTCTTCTAGTTNNCAATGATACCTTTGCCTTCAGGATCGTTTTTCAAACGATAGTGAGTCACTACAGCGCACTCTTTGGCAAATCCTTCCACATGGTCAGCTTCTTTACTAAGGAACGATTTGGGTATAAAAAGCGGGAAATAGGCATTCACATGTCCTGTTTCTTTAAACATATCGTCTAGTTGACGTTGCATCTTCTCCCAAATAGCATATCCATAAGGTTTGATAACCATACAGCCCCGCACTGCAGAGTTTTCTGCCAAATCAGCTTTAATCACTAAGTCCAAATACCATTGAGAATAATCTTTACTGCGTGGAGTTAAATCCTTCAATTCCTTTGCCATAATATATGATGTAGAGTGTTTGAATTTTATCTTTTTGTTTCAGGGTACAAAGATAAGAAAAGGATTTTAGAGTTAAGAGTTAAGAAGTAAGAATTAAGGGTAAGTAATGAGTGACGCGTGACGAGTGATGAGTAACGCGTAATACAATTATAGGTCTGAATGGCCCTTGTCACTTGAACATTGTCGAGGTTTTGACATACATGGTTGTTTGAAACGGATTC
>DENY01000232.1:1928-9162 GCA_002359825.1 Bacteroidales bacterium UBA2632 | reverse complement strand
GCATCTTTTGTATAGCTATTGTATGCCCAACGTAAAAAACCATCGAAATCTGCAGCCATGGTGTACCAACCTATAAATGCCCCTTCGGTAGGTTGTGAAAAAGTAAATACATTGGGGAACTTATCTGAGCAGCAAACATACCATGTAGTTACATAGCCTTTTTCAGCACGATAAGCTCTGTCTTCTGGTTCAACAGTAGCACCGTGTGCCACACATAGATCCACCAATTGATCTGGATATAGCTTGTAACTCTTGTGATTGTCAGCCAAAGCAACTCCTAATGTTGGTGCAGCTTCCTTCAATAAAGAAAGCATCGCTTTCATCTCTTCTGGTCCTCGTTCGTCCATTGCAATGAGTGTTTTATTTTCCCATCCTTTGGCTTTCAAGTGTTCTGTGAAATCAGTGAGGAATGGTTTCCAAAGATCAGCATACTCTTTTGTTCCCGGTGCCGCTGTAATTTTCACTTCTTCGTTTGTCTCTTCATCAAAATAGAAGAAAATGTTGCCCCAAGGAACCATTGAGTAGCAGTTAATTTGCTTGGTGATGCCCAGGTCCATCATAAATTCCACCCAATTGTCAAACACTGTATAGTCATATTCCCATGTGCCATCTGTTTTCTTTTTCCATTCAATCATGCTATCAAAAGGATCTTCAGTTTGTCCGTTCCAAGGGCGTTTGTTCAGAGTTGCAGTTATCACTTTTTGTCCTGCATTTGCCAACATTTGCATGGCGGGTTTCAATGCTTCCCAATGTGCTTCTGACCAAGGTTCAACGCCTTCGGTACGAGCCACTGCATAAGGATTTTGCCATAAGTCTAAATGGAAACTCCAATCGGTGTAGTGAGGTAGCGTCTTATCCAGAACATTCAGGGTAAGAGTGAAAGTTTGTTTCTTTTTACCATTGGCAAAAAGTTCTAAATTAGCAGTATAGTTTCCAGCAACCGCATCAGAGGGAACGTCGATGCTAATCCACACAGGACGAGTAGTCTCTGCATCTATGTTCATGCAGTCCACATTGTCTAAGGCATCAGGACTCAATGATTGAGCGAAATCTTCAGGCTTGCGGTGACCACAACCTCCTGCAAATTCATCCGTTATAACATAGCGAACAAAGCGTGTTTGAGTATTGTCGGCACTGATAGTTGCTCCATTTTCTGTTTTAAAATCGGAGAGNNCCAAAGAACGATTTGAGCAGACATTCTTTCACCTTTCCAAGCTTTTCCACTCCAGTTTGTACTTTGAGTTACTTCCGGAACTTCATGTTGCATGTATAGGTTGTCAATACTTCCTATTGAAGCTTGCAATCCGGCAGAAACTGCTGTCCAATCTGTTGTTACTTCGACAGGTAGTTTGGCTTCTTCATAAGTTGAGCAATCTCTCTTTGTCGTTTGCTGATTGCAAGCTGAAAGAAATAGCACGGCTAATAAAAGCAATAATGTTTTTTGATTTGATACTTTCATTTTAATTGTTAGTTTTAAAAATCCAATAGATTTATTGGAGGGTTTGATAAATAATTTTGGAATCTATTTTAAATTAAAGAGCGCTTCATTATTCAAAAACTCTTTACCATTTGCAAGCATTTCTTTTATGTTTTCAGGTCTCTCCAATACATTAAATGCTTCCAATATTTCATTCAACTTAGTTAGTTTTTGCTTTCCTTTTGCTGAGGCGTCTTTTTCAAGTTCATTTCTTACAATTCTAATTTTCTCTGCGTCTTGAACACCTTCCATCAATCGTTCAAAACGGATGGAACTACGTGCATTAGGATAAACAAGAAAACATTCGCCTGCAGGCCATGTTCTGAATCGAGAATCAACAAGTGCATCTTTTGTATAGCTATTGTATGCCCAACGTAAGAATCCATCAAAATCTGCAGCCATGGTGTACCAACCTATAAATGCTGCTTCGGTGGGTTGAGAAAATGTATGTGTATTGGGGAATTTTTCCACACAACAAACATACCAAGTGGTAACATAGTTTTTCTCGGCACGATAGGCCCTATCTTCCGCATCCACTGTAGCACCATGTGCCACACACAAATCAACCAATTGATCGGGATACAGTTTGTAACTTTTCTGATTGTCGGCCAAAGCAACTCCCAATGATGGTGCTATTTCGTTCAATAATGAAAGAACTGCTTTCATCTCATCGGGCAAGCGTTCGTCCATTGCAATGAGTGTTTTGTTCTCCCATCCTTTGGTTTTTAAGTGTTTTGTGAAATCAATGAGGAATGGTTTCCAAAGTTCAGCATACTCTTTTGTTCCCGGTGCTGCTGTCATTTTCACTTCTTCGTTTGTTTCTTCATCAAAATAGAAAAAGATATTGCCCCACGGAACCATTGAATAGCAGTTAATTTGCTTGGTGATGCCCAAGTCCATCATAAATTCCACCCAATTGTCAAAAGCAGTATAATCATATTCCCATGTGCCATCTGTTTTCTTTTTCCATTCAATCATACTATCAAAAGGATCCTCAGTTTGTCCGTTCCAGGGGCGTTTGTTCAGGGTTGCAGTTATTACTTTCTGTCCTGCATTTGCCAGCATTTGCATGGCGGGTTTCAATGCTTCCCAATGTGCTTCTGACCAAGGTTCAACACCTTCGGTGCGTGCAACGGCATAAGGATTTTGCCACAGATCTAAATGGAAACTCCAATCGGTGTAGTGAGGTAGCGTCTTATCCAGAACATTGAGGTTGAGGGTGAAGCTTTGTTTCTTTTTGCCATTGGCAAACAGTTCTAAATTGGCTGTGTAGTTTCCAGCAACCGCATCAGAGGGAACGTCGATGCTAATCCACACAGGACGAGTAGTCTCTGCATTTATGTTCATGCAGTCCACATTGTCTAATGCATCTGGACTCAATGATTGAGCGAAATCTTCAGGTTTGCGATGACCACATCCTCCTGCAAATTCATCCGTTATAACATAGCGAACAAAGCGTGTTTGAGTATTGTCGGCACTGATAGTTGCTCCATTTTCTGTTTTAAAATCGGAGAGTTTGAGTTCTACACTGGGAACACTTTCTTTGCTCCAAAGAACGATTTGAGCAGATATTCTTTCACTTTTCCAAGCTCTTCCACTCCAGTTTGCGCTTTGAGCTACTTCCGGAACTTCGTGTTGCATGTACAAGTTGTCAATACTTCCTATTGAGGCTTGCAATCCGGCAGAGACTGCTGTCCAATCTGTTGTTACTTCAACCGGTATTTTGGCTTCTTCGTAAGTTGAGCAATCTTTTTGAACACTTTGTTGCGTACAACTCACCAAGGTAACTATAGTGAACAATGAAATCAGTGCATTCTGAATTGTATGCTTTATTGTTAGTCGCATTTTTGATGATAGTTTAAAAGTTTGTTTCAAGATACTTATTTTAATCTTTATAATTCAAATCTAAATCATATCCCCAATCTTTTCCTTTCTTAATTGCAGGTAAACCACGAGTCATCCATACGGGTGCAGGTTCCCCTTTCAGGTAATGATCGAAAAATTGTTGTAAACGTATTGAGAGGTCTTTCCTATTGCGTCTCTCTTTCAAATTGTGCGCTTCGTTATTGTATTGTAGCAACCACACGGGCTTTTCCAATCTTCTCAATCCCATAAAGAGTTCAATCCCTTGATACCATGGCACTGCACCATCATTATCGTTGTGCATAATGAGCAAAGGTGTGTTTACACGATCTATAAAGAAGATGGGAGAGTTGTCAATATAAGTTTGTAAAGATTCGTTCAATGTTGTTCCTAAACGAGACTGTCCTTTTTCATACTGAATTTGTCTGCTTCGACCCGATTCCCAACGAATTCCTCCGTAAGCACTCGTCATATTTGACACTGGAGCACCCGCTCCTGCAGCTTTAAACATGTCAGTTTGAGTCACCAAATAGGCTACTTGATATCCTCCCCAACTTTGTCCTTGAATGGCCATATTATCATTGTCCACCCAATCGTTTTTGGCAAGTGCTTCAGCACCCGCAACTATTGAGTTGTAAGCATCCTGTCCTGGTTGCCCCACTTTATAATGAATGTCAGGCGTGAAAACAATATAATCTCTACTGCTGAAGAAGGGTATGTTAATAATAGAGGCACTCGGTGCAGGAGGCATGTATCTATATAAGTTATCAGAATGTCTTTCGTAGAAATAAATCATAACCGGATACTTCTTCGTTTCATCAAAGTTTTCAGGTTTATACACTATGCCTTGCAAGGCTTCTCCATCAAACGACGTCCAAGAGAATAGCTCGGGTGTACCCCATTTGTAATCTTTCATTTGCGGATTGATGTCTGTGAGTTTGTCTGATGATTTCCACCAATTGCTCGTAACATACAGATCGGGCGATGTATTGAAGTTGCTTTTCTCAAATACAACTACGTCATTTTCTTTTGCCTTTGTGACAGATGAGAAAGTGAATTTATCTAACACAAGCTTCTTGATACTATTTCTTTTTTGTGTAGGATTGTAGGTGTAAAATCCAGACTCTTTTGATTTGTTGTCAAAAGCTTCCAATAGCAATGTTTCGTTGGGTTCAACATAACGTTTTTCTTTTTCTGTGCTCTTGTAACGGAATGTGATAGAGTCCTTTCGGCCCAACTCTTGTGTAATATTTTGTGCTTTTGTTTGATTTTGAGGATCAATTTTCCAAATGTCGAAAGCATCATACACCAGCATGTATGCATCATCTTCTCCCCACACAGGAGATCCGTAAGGACCTGGTTTGCTGGGTACGTCGCTTTTTTCATCCCAAAAGTTTACAGGAATATCCTTCGTAATATTAACAGTCTTAGCCGTTTTATTATCGTAAACCAACCAATCACCCTCTTCCATATCAAACCAATAAACATAATTTCCTTGAGCCGAAAGAGATGGCCTACTCCGAATAGACGTGCCAACTGGCGTTGTTTTGTTTGTTTCTAAATCGTACACCCATGCGTCGTAAAAAGTTGAATTCCATTGGCTCTCCAATCGATAAGGGATATCTGTATATAACAGTGCATATCGACCACTACCTTCATTTGAAATATTGGTGTAAGGCACCTCTTCACTACCTAATATAGTGAATGCATTATGCTTGTCTAAATGAATTACTCCAGTATACTTTCTTTTTAAGTCATTGGAGAGGCTCATCAATTGTTGAGGTTGTAGAGCTGGATCTTTCCAATGCCAGATATCCAGAGATGCTACTTCAAAATCAACTATGGTGGTATCTTTGGACTCTTGGCGTGGCGAACTGCCAATTATAATTCTTTTTCCGTCTTCACTGAAATAAGGAGAACTGTGTTCATTGAAAATCCAATTTTCGGGCAACCCCACTGTGCTTGAGTCCGCAATTACAATAGCAGAGTCTAAATGGTGTTTGAAATAGCGAACATCAAATACTTTTTGCTCCACTTTTGAGGTGTCTATCGTAGAGAGGTAGGTCAGTTGTTCACCTTTGTTGTCAAAGCTCAATGCTTTGTATTCTACTTTTCCATTTGAGATACGTTTCTTGTCGAAGTTGTTTAAATCGATGAATATTACGCCCGGTGTCTCAGTCGAATCTTTTTTATCGGGTTCGATAGTTGCAGCAAATGCATTACCATATTTATTAAAGATATACTCCTTGGTATTGTGGAGTGTGTCTTGCTTATGTGTTTTGATATTGTGCAGTACGAGTAGTTCCTTCTTTTTGCTGTTATTTTTCTTTTTTGGTTTGCTATTGATTGAGTCCGTGACAATGCTTGTCGAGTCGTTTGCAACTGACGCCGTGTCTGGTGTAAGTGTGGTTGTGTAAGCTACATAGTCTCCTAATTCTTGTGAAGTCTTGTATGCTTTTATATTGGGGATAACTTGAAATGTAAAAGTCTCGTTGTCAATAATCAGCAATGAGTCCTTTGGCATATCCTCGGGCTTTTTTTTGTCTATCTTTGCTTGACGTGTGTCAGCAAATGGAGCTTTCAGGAGCGCAACCGTGTGTTTTCCATCAGCAGATAGGCTGTAGCTTGTGATACGATTATGATAAAAATTTTTATTTTTTTTCAAGTTTTGAATAAACAATTTGCTGTCACCTTCTTGAGGTGTAATAATGGCAACTGTAAATCGGCCCTTGTCATCTATCGAAATATTTGAGAGACTTTTCCAATCGTCATAAACCGAATGATCTAACTGTTTTTTCTGAGCAAACGAAGTTTGTGCCAAAAACAAGCATGTGAGTGCTATTGCTATAGTTTGTATGTTGTTCATTAAGCGGAAATATTGTTATAAAATTTAAACAAAGCGAAAGTACAATAAAAAAATACCTTTTACAAATAAAGCAACATTTGGCTTTCTGTTTTTTTAGACTAACTTTGAGTCTAACTTGTTATTTACAATTATGGAAAAGAATAATTTACATACAATACAACTGAATCAATCTCCCTCTTCACCTGTTGATTTTTTGACCTCTTTAAAAACGGTTGAAGAGCTTTCGGATGCTCATTTTGAAGATGACAATCGTGCGTTGTTGCTTACTATAGAAGAAGAGGACGATGTAGCTGAAGTAATTCAAGAGGTTGTTTCGAAGTTGCGCATAGCGGGAGGGCAAATCAAATCGGTGAAACAATCTTTTCCCGTGATGAATATGACATGTGCCGCCTGCGCTTCGAGTTCTCAGAATGTGCTAACTTTTGTTCCTGGCGTTATTGATGCGTCAGTTAATTTCGCAAATGGTAAAGCTATTATAGAATATATTCCTGAGCTTTCAAATCTATCAGATATGAAATCTGCTCTTAAAGAAGTGGGCTTCGATTTGTTGATAGAAGAAAAAGAATCTTCGCGCGAAAACTTGGAGCAATTGCAACAAGAAAGATATAAAAAATTAAAACGTGACACTATTCGTGCAGTAGCTTTGGCTATTCCTTTAATTCTTATTGGGATGGTGTTTATGAATATTCCTTATGCCGACTATATTATGTGGGCATTGGCTACACCTATATTGTTTATTTTTGGGCGTCGATTCTTTGTGGGTGCCTGGAAACAAGCAAAACTATTTTCGGCTAATATGGACACGTTGGTTGCACTCAGCACAGGGATTGCCTATCTGTTTAGTGTGTTCAATATCTTTTTCGAAGAGTTTTGGACAAGTAGGGGATTGGAGGCTCATGTATATTTTGAAGCAGCGGGTGTTATCATTGCTTTCATTTTGTTGGGTAAAATGTTGGAAGAGCGTGCAAAGGGCAATACGTCTTCGGCCATCAAAAAATTAATGGGCTTGCAACCCGACACGGTGATTG
>DENY01000232.1:0-1821 GCA_002359825.1 Bacteroidales bacterium UBA2632 | reverse complement strand
TATCATCAAAACTGTTGAACAAGCGCAAGGTAGCAAAGCTCCTGTCCAAAACTTGGTAGACAAAATTGCGAGCATCTTTGTACCGATAGTTATGGGCATTGCTATATTGAGCTTTGTGCTTTGGATGATTTTGGGTGGCGAGGAAAGTCTCGTTCATGCTTTGTTGGCAATGGTAACGGTGCTGGTTATTGCTTGTCCGTGTGCTTTAGGCTTAGCAACTCCCACAGCTATTATGGTGGGAATTGGCAAAGGTGCTGAAGAGGGCATATTGATTAAAGATGCCGTAAGTTTAGAATTGTCGCGAAAGATTGACATTGTGGTACTCGATAAAACTGGCACACTTACAGAAGGACGACCTGTTGTAAGCAGTATTGTGTGGAGCGAGAATATCACTGACATACAAAAGAACATATTATTTAGCATAGAAGCTCAGTCCGAGCATCCCTTGGCTGATGCCATAACTGCCAATATGAAAGAGGGTAGCCAATTGCTAAACGGTGTGGAGGTGCAACAAGTGAGTGGAAAGGGAATTGATGGAAATTTTGATGGCGAACATTACTTTGTGGGAAACCCTCAATATATTCGTTCCAAGCACATCAATATATCACCCATATTGGAACAATCCATCAATAAAGAGTTGGAGGCTGCTCACACAGTGACTGTTTTTGCAAACAGTGAAACAGCATTAGGCGTAATATCTATTACTGATAAGTTGAAGCCAACAACAAAAGAAGCCATCAATCAGTTGAGGAAAATGAAAATAGACACTGCCATCTTTACAGGTGACAATGAAATGGTGGCTAAAGCACTTGCTGAAAAACTGGGAATTACCAATTATAAGGGCAACGTATTGCCCGACGAGAAAGCTCGTTTGGTGAAAGAACTACAACAACAAGGAAAAGTGGTGGCAATGGTGGGTGATGGCATCAATGATAGCGGTGCTTTGGCGCAAGCCGATGTGAGTATTGCGATGGGTAAAGGGAGTGATATAGCTATGGAAGTAGCCAAAATGACGATTATCTCTTCCGACTTGCTGAAAATACCAAAAGCCATCCGTCTATCAGATAGTACGGTGAAAACTATAAGACAAAACTTGTTTTGGGCATTTATTTACAACGTCATCGGAATCCCCATTGCAGCAGGAATATTGTACCCTATCAACGGGTTCCTGTTAAGCCCAATGATTGCTGGTGCTGCCATGGCGTTGAGCTCGGTGAGTGTGGTAACGAATAGTTTAAGATTGAGATCGAAAAAATTATAATTGTCTTTGACAATAAAAAAGCATTTACTAAAGTAAATTCCTTCAATTCAAAAACATCGAAAGCCTTGTCTTTGCCTTCTTATTGTCAAAGACTCAGATAATAAGAATTGATTTATAGAACCTAATTAAATATAGATTACAAACGATATGAAAACATTAAAATTCAAAACAAATATAGAGTGTTCTAACTGTGAAGCACGTGTAAAACCTTTTTTGGACAAAAAGGAAGGAATCATTTCATGGCAAGTGGATACAAATGATGCCGATAAAATTCTTACCGTTGAAACAGAAACCTTAGGAGCAAAAGATATAATCAAAACTATCAAGCGAACTGGTTTTGTGGCCGAAGAAATATAAAATAAGAATGTGTGGGATGTGAAAAGTGAAAAACAAATGATGTACATTTGCGAAATCAATTTTAACCCTGTAGTTTTTCATAAATAAACCTATACAGTATTGTATGTTTTTTCAATCTCACATTGGTGAAATAGCCTCATTGGCCGTGGCTGTTTGTTGGACAATGAGTGCACTTTATTTCGAAAAAGCAGGGCATACTGTTG
>DENY01000003.1:1148-12927 GCA_002359825.1 Bacteroidales bacterium UBA2632 | reverse complement strand
AATGCTTGCTAAAGGGAAAGAGTTTTTGAATAAATAATAGCTCTATTCTTTTACATTAGCTGAGATGAATTATGCGCAAAATTGCATGTTTACTTCAAACTGCGTATACACTCTCTGCTAAAATCAAATGATTATATTTGCTTTATTTTCGGAGAGATTAAAGATAATTACATTCAATGAAATGTCTGTCGGAGAGTTTTGGACAAACTCACCGATAGACATTTTTCAATTTACACAAAAAAACAATGCTCAAATAAAGTAATAGTTATTATATTGCACAGATTTTCCAACTACAATAGTTCTCATTTAATGAAATATTTCATAGTTCTTTCCCTTTTATTATCTCTATCTTGTTTGAGTTTCGCTCAGAAATATAGAAATTCCGGTCTATATTTTGAGACGCACCTTACGCAAGGTAAAGTGTTGCAATCAAATGATTTTGTNNCAAAGAAGAGATACCCATCAACGATTTTTCAGCAACGGACTTTCGCATTGGTTGGCAAACTCGCGGAACGAAAGCATGGCATCATACACACAAACTTCCTTATTATGGAATAGGAATCCACAATATTGTATTTTCTAATGCAGATGAAATAGGATATCCTGCGGCACTCTATTTCTTTTTTGGAGCTCCTTTTTCTCGAGTAATCAAAGCGTACTTTATCTCAAAAGTGCGCTTTGGTTATTTATAAAAGACGCATCAATGCAATAAACTCTGTTTTGTACAATTATAAAGTTTGTCTATATTTGTCTACCCAACCTAAACGCTTAATATTAATGTGTCTCCTCAACTCTCACAAAAAAGGATAAGATAATGAACAAACAAAAGATTGCTGGCATCATGCTCTGCTGTGCTCCATTGTCCGCATGCACCACATCCCAAGAGGAACAAACTGAAATGCCAAATGTAATCTATATTTTGGCGGACGATTTAGGATATGGAGATATAGAGCCTTATGGACAAGAAATAATAAAAACTCCACACCTTAACACAATGGCAAGTGAAGGAATGTTGTTCACGCAACATTATGCAGGAAGCACCGTGAGCGCACCGTCCAGAAGTTCACTCATGACAGGAATGCACACGGGGCACACACAGATAAGAGGAAATAAAGAAATAGCACCCGAAGGCCAACAACCAATGGAAGGAGACACTTACACCATTGGCAAAATGATGAAAGATGCTGGTTATGCAACAGGTTTGTTTGGAAAGTGGGGTTTAGGATGTCCAGAATCCCCTTCAATCCCTAATAAAATGGGCTTTGAAGAATTTTATGGATATAACTGCCAACGTCAAGCTCATACTTACTACCCCGAACATTTGTGGAAAAATGAAGAGATGGTAATTTTAGAAGGTAATCAGAACGGAGAGCGCAACACCTATTCACAAGAGTTGATTCATCAAGAAGCTTTGCAATTTATTCGCAATAACAAGGATAAGGACAAGCCATTCTTTGCAATGCTTACCTACACACTCCCTCATGCCGAATTGAACTTACCTCACGATTCTATCTATCACATCTATGAGGATATGTTTGAAGAGACCCCCTATTCGGGAGGTTATCACGATAGCGAGAAGCCTCGTGCATCTTTTGCCGCCATGGTCTCTTTGCTCGACAAATATGTGGGCGAGGTAAGGCAAGAACTAAAACACTTGGGCATTGATGACAACACCATTGTAATATTTACCAGCGACAATGGCCCACACATGGAAGGTGGTGCCGATCCGGAATTCTTTAATAGCAATGGACCATTACGCGGATTCAAAAGAGATTTATACGAAGGAGGCGTTCGTGTTCCTATGATTGTACGTTATCCCAATCATATTCAAGCAGGTACTACCAGCAATCATATCAGTGCATTTTGGGACATAATGCCCACTTTGGCTGAATTAACTAAAACAGAAATCCCAGCAGATGAAGATACCGATGGTATCTCACTCCTTCCTACCCTATTAAACAAAGGCAAGCAAAAAGAACACGAATATCTCTATTGGGAATTTCATGAAGGAGGAGGACGCTTAGCATTGCGCCAAGGCGTTTGGAAAATGGTTGTACTGAATGCTAAATCCAAAGACAAAGAAAAGGTTGAACTCTATAATTTGTCCAACGATGAAGGTGAAACAAACAATTTAGCAGAAGGGAATCCAGAAAGAACTAAAGCTATGTACGAAAAAATGAAATCATTACGAATTGAGTCTGACATTTTTCCATTTTACTCGAATTGATACGAAATCAATTGCCTATTAAAAAACTAAGCATATTATTAACACTCCACTAAATAAAGATTCTTTATATTTGTATTTTGACAACAGATAAAATAAGAAATGAACACAATATTCTAATAATTCAAATAGTCATTNNCAAACCAAATAATTAAACCCTCAAATACAAACAACAAATGAAAAAGTTATTCAACCTGCTCCTATTGGCAGTATTGTTTACCGGATGTACAATGGCAACCGGTGAAAATAACAAAGCAAATGGCAATTACGAGCCATTGGCAACGAAGGTGCCTACAAGACCTTCAGGACAAAAAGATGTGTTGGGCCTTACTGCACCTAAGATAGAAACCGTTCGTGTTGGTTTTATCGGTTTAGGTATGCGAGGACCTGGTGCTGTTAATCGTTTCACTCACATACCAGGTGTAGAAATAGTTGCACTTTGCGACTTGTATCCTGATAGAGTTGATAAAGCACAATTGATTCTCGAAAAAGCAGGTCTTCCAGCAGCTACTGGATATAGTGGTGAAGAAGAATCATGGAAAGAGCTGTGCCAAANNACGATATAGACTTAGTTTATATTGCCACCGACTGGAAGCGTCATGCCGACATGATGATTTATGCAATGGAACAAGGCAAACATGTTGCAAGTGAAGTTCCTGCAGCAATGACATTGGAAGACATATGGGCGGTAATCAACACAGCCGAAAGAACTCAGAAACACTGTATGCAACTTGAAAATTGTGTGTATGATTTCTTTGAGTTGACTACATTGAATATGGCACAACAAGGAGTCTTCGGAGAAGTACTTTATGCAGAAGGAGCTTATATTCACCAATTAGAACAATATTGGGACACTTACGAGAGTGACTGGCGTTTAGAATTCAACAAAAACAACCGTGGTGATATCTATGCTACTCACGGTATGGGCCCTGCTTGTCAATTATTAGACATACACCGTGGTGACAAAATGAACTACTTAGTTTCTGTTGACAGCAAGCCTGTTAGCATCCCTAACTATATCAAAGAGGTGCGTGGCGAAGAAGTTGGAGATTTCAAAAATGGTCAGCACACCATGACAATGATTAAAACTGAAAAAGGAAAAACAATCCACATTCAACACGATGTGGCATCTCCTCGCCCATACAGCCGTATGTATCAATTAACTGGAACAAAAGGTTTTGCAAACAAATATCCAAAAGAAGGTTATGCTCTACAAGCATCTCAAGTGGGAAGCGATATAACTTCTAACCACGAAGACCTTAATGCACACTCATACGTGTCAGACGAAGTGAAAAAAGCATTGATGGAGAAATACAAACACCCCATTCACCAAGAGCTTGAAGAACAAGCTAAGAAAGTTGGTGGACATGGTGGCATGGATTTTATCATGGACTATCGCTTGATTTATTGCTTACGAAATGGCTTACCATTAGACATGGATGTATATGACCTTGCAGAATGGAGTTGTTTAGCTCCTCTTACTGCATTGTCACTCGAAAATCATAGTGCACCAGTTGTAATTCCTGATTTCACACGTGGTGGATGGGATAAGATTGATGGATTCAGACATGCCTTTGTACAATAAGAAAAATCATATATTGCCAATTTTAAGTTTACTTATTAAGAATGAATAAACAGTGAAAGAGGCACATAAAAAACCTTTTCTCTATCAGATAGAGAAAAGGTTTTTTTATGACGTGATAGTTTGTAAATAATATGTGCCTATTTTTTACAATTCACTACAAAATACTACGTAAATCAGGTGGAAATCAAATCCATGGCGATGGATTGGACTTTCATATGATGAAAATGCAATCCACGATCGTGGAAATGTTTTGAATCGCTTAAATGATTCTTTTTCAAGAAAACGTGAGAATAAAATGCTATAAAAAGAGAAAACGCAGTTTAAGATTGAAGAGTCAACATGAAAAGTAAATTTTCCATTGAGAATTGGATTTTTAAGGTATGAAGAGCACAAAAAAGGGCGGAAACATTTTCACGACCCGGTTTGCAATTTTCATCTGTTTAAAACATTTTCACGGGACAGAAAATGTTTTTGCAAAAAAACGACAGATAGCCAAAAGTAAACCAGCCTTTCGGAGACGAACGAAAGGCTGGTTTATCTTTTAACTTTTAACTTTTAATTTCCCTCTCTTTGCCTCATCGCCTCAAAAGTCAACACCGCAGTAGATACAGAAACATTCAACGAGTCAATTCTCCCTCGCATTGGAATCTTTATTCGCTTATTTGCATAGTTGAGCCAACTATCTGTTAAGCCCTCGGCTTCAGTACCCATCACAATAGCCGATGGACCACGAAAATCTACATCTTGATAAAATTCTGCGGCCTTGAGTTCTGCAGCATACGAAGCAATATTATTCTCTTTCAACCAATCCATAGCTTCTTGCGAAGAACACACAGCTGTTTGCACTGTAAAGATACCACCTACACTCGAACGAATTACATTCGGGTTATATACATCCGTTTGAGGGTCGCAAACAATCACAGCATCCACTGCAGCAGCATCAGCCGAACGAAGTATAGCACCCAAATTGCCTGGCTTCTCCACAGATTCCAAAATTATTACAAAAGGATTGTCCGACAACCGAATTTCTGCCAGTGTGTGTCGTTTTGGTCGTGCCAAAGCAATGACCCCGTCTGACGATGTGCGATAAGATACCTTCTCAAATACATTGGGAGTAATCTCAATAACCCTATCATCTCCAATAGGATCTAACACATTGGGATAGCGGGTATTCAAAAATAGTTCTCTGCACACATATACCTCCTCTATAGTATAATCGCCGGCCAAAGCCAGCGATAATTCTCTTGCACCCTCAATCAGAAAAAGATTTTGCGACTTTCGTTCGCGCGCTTTTGATAGTTTCACAAGATTTTTCACAGAGGTATTCTGCAAACTCGATATAAGCATCTTCTACGAAGTTAGTTTTTACTTTCTAATTTATTTTTTTGGTTCTTTTCCCAACAAAAACTCATCAATCACCTTCTTTAAACTCGCCATCGGTATATTACCTTGACCCATTTGAGGCGAAGCACCTTGAGGAATAAACAGCAGCGATGGAACACTCTGTATGCCAAATGCACGCGCTACATCAGGTTCTCTGTCCACATCCACTTTATATATGTATATGTCTTCGCCATATTCAGCGGCAAGAGTTTCCAGCGTTGGAGCCAATAGTTTGCACGGACCACACCACGTTGCATGAAAATCAATAATGGCAGGTTTATCACCCAAATAACTCCATTCGTTGGGACTTTTCACAAAGTTATGAACTTTTTTCAAAAACTCTGATGTAGACAATTCAATAGGTGTGGCTGTTTTCTTGCCTTTAGTCTCTGGGTTTTTCGCAAATGCACCCGTTGCCACAAACACAAACAGGGCAAATACTATACTCGTTTTTCTAATAAATTTCATTGTTTCAGTTTTTAAAATATGAATAAAATGTCACGTATAATACGTTGTGTATTCAAAGTGAACAACGAACCTTAGATAAAAGTTTAAAGTACTCGTTTAATCCGATTATCATAAAGAAATAGAAAAGACATTCTTGATTTGTCTGATTGTCAAGAAAGAGACATCATTTACGACTCTAATCCAAGGGTTTGCGGTCTTTGAACATAGCAGAGTTAGGATGCCTTACACCAAATTCTTTTGCAGCAATTGATTCAATCTCTACTTTCCAAATCTTTACATTTTTCACGGCCGGCACAGAATACTTAAAGTCTTTGTCAGTATATTGACGCATAATTATATTCAGTACCCTTTCTTTCTCGTCAAAATCCTCTTCAAAAACCACCTTGCCATTACATATTACACTCTCCGATTGCATCCTATAACTGCAAGCCACATCTGGATGCTGCCAAATTAGTTTTGGTTGCGTACAAAATGTAATACATACATTCGGATTTGCATCCAAAATCCTTAGTGCTTTACCTTCAGGACCAGAATGCAGATAAATTACCTCATCCTCGTAACCATAGTTCATCGGCAATACATACGGTATCCCATTCTCATCAGAGAAGCCCACAAAACAAATTTGTTCTGATTTCAAAATTCGTTCAATCCTCTCTTTTTCTTCTATTGAATATGTTTTCATCTGCTCTTTTCGTTTTTCTATTTTGTTATAACAACTCATTAGTGAGTCATTCTATATATCGGAGTACAAGTGAATCCTTATCATGAGTTACTTTGACAAGCGAGACATCTAAAATTGATGATACAAAGATAGTAAAAAGAATTTGTCAGGAATTCACAGAGAAGATGATGAATAAGCTTTTTTATCTACACCCCAGAGATATAATTGAACCCACTTCGGGGTTCTTTGGTAATGGACCACTATCTTCCACGGATTTACATCCGTGGCTATTCACATTAAACCACTTCGTGGTTACGAGTTGCTTGTGCAAATCTCCACACTTCGACTGCTTAAAACATAAATTTGCACATGAACATCTATGCCATCGGTTACAACCGACGGAACAAAAGCAACAATCGAGATTTGGCTTTAGCCACATCGAGATGTAGAAGAAGGCTGCAAGCATGGCATAAAAAGATAACATATATGGAACAGCACTCTACAAAAAACATGTCATTGGTAGAAATTATTTTAATTGAGAGGAGTTTTAATCTGTAATTAAGACAGTCAATAAGCTAATAAGCTTAGATTAGATGGTTATTCCCAATTACTAAGGTTGAAAAACAAGTTCAAATAAGGTTTAATAAGCTTTTATCAGTGTTCATCCGTCACATCAGCGTCATCTGTGTTCTAATCTTTGTTGAGTTTGACCTCTTTATCAATCACATCATTGTCAACTGTCATTTGTTCATTGTCCATTTATTCAACCACCCCGCCCTGCGGGCACCCCTCCACAGAGGGGAATTTGTCCAGTAATTCGAGATTTGTTGTTAGAAATTTTGTGTGCCATGTTCCATGTCTCGAGTCCCGTGTCCCGAGTTTCGAGTTTCGAGTCCCGAATTTCGCATTTCATTTCAAACCACCTTCACAACAAGACACAAAAAAAAGGAAACCCCCATATTGGAAATTTCCTCTTTATATCAATAACCACAAAGTAAAGCTTACTTCACTTTATCCACGATAGCTTTAAAAGCCTCTGGGTGATTCATTGCTAAGTCAGCAAGAACCTTACGGTTAATATTTATTTCATTTTTGTGCAATGCTCCCATCAAACGAGAATAAGTTGTACCGTTTATTCTGGCAGCAGCATTGATACGCTGAATCCAAAGAGCACGGAAAGTACGTTTTTTATTCTTACGGTCGCGATACGCGTAGGTCAAACCTTTTTCCCACGTATTTTTTGCAACGGTCCACACGTTTTTACGTGCACCAAAGTAACCCCTGGTTAATTTCAGAACTTTTTTTCTGCGGTTGCGCGAAGCAACATGATTGACTGATCTTGGCATAATGTTTTTTAGTTTTGAATGTTAGCGTTCTTGCCATGCAAGACTCTTTAGAGCATACATCCTGTTATTAAATCAATTAAAAGAAATCACTTATTGTTGTGTTTATTTCAAACCCAACATGTGCTTCACATTATTAACGTCTGCTTTGTGTATAAGACCAGTTTTCGTTAAATTTCTTTTACGTTTCTTGGACTTTTTCGTCAAAATGTGACTTTTGAAAGCGTGCTTTCTTTTGATTTTTCCTGTTCCAGTAAGTTTGAACCTCTTTTTAGCACTGGAATTAGTCTTAATTTTTGGCATTTTCTTTACTTGCTTTATTATGTAAATTTATCTCTCTTCTTGTCAGTTACAGTTTGTGTCTTTGTGTACACTAAGTTTGTTATATCAGTATAAAATACTACTTATAGCAATCTATTGCATTAGCACTATGAACATCAAACACATATCACTTCCATAGAAAAGCGTGCAAAGATAACAATTAATATTCAATTATTTATTATCCTTCATCGTTTTTCAATGAAAAAAGCACTTTAAGCTACTCAGCAAATGTTCCGCTAAGTTAGTTTTCGCTTGGAGCAGGAGCAGCAGGTGGTTTTTTCTGAGTCTCTTTCTTAGCCGAAGTTGGTGCTTTTTTAGGCGATAGCATTATAATCATGCGCTTTCCTTCCAACTGAGGCAACTGTTCCACCTTAGCGTAATCGGCCAAATCACTTGCAAAGCGCAACAATAGCACTTCTCCTTGGTCTTTGAAGACAATCGAACGACCTTTAAAAAATACGTAAGCTTTCACTTTTGAACCGTCTTCCAAAAAACCCTTCGCATGTTTCAATTTGAAGTTGTAATCATGATCATCCGTCTGCGGTCCAAATCTAATCTCTTTCACAACAACTTTCACCGTCTTAGCTTTTTGCTCTTTCAGTTTTTTCTTTTGTTGATATAGAAACTTTTGGTAATCAGTAATACGGCAAACCGGTGGTTTTGCAGTAGGTGAAATCTCCACCAAATCGAGCCCTAAATCTTGGGCCATCTGCAATGCTTGTCTTGTAGGGTAAATACCCTGCTCCACATCATCGCCTACTACTCTTACCTCGGGCACTCGGATGCGATCGTTGATCCGATGTAAATCTCTTGAATCTCTTGGGTTGTATCTCATTAATTGAAAATTATCTCTTAAAAGTCTTTACTTATCTAACTTTATCAGAGAACGGTAAAATTTATATTTTGTAATTAATTAATTGAGTCACCGAGTTTTTCCCGGCAACTTTGCTTCGTACGTTTAAAGGTACAAAAATAACAGAATTTCTAAATATTAAGCATCTGTTCTATCTCTTTTTTCAAGTTTTCGGCAAAAACTTCCACTTTTACGCTTCCTTGATCACCTTCACCTTGTTTTCTCACAGATATTTCGTTGTTTTCTTCTTCACGCTCACCCACAATTAGTAGATAAGGAATACGCTTCAACTCATTGTCACGAATCTTGCGCCCCATCTTTTCGTTGCGGTCGTCCACTTCGCCCCTTATATCCAATTGTTTCAATGTTTTCATCACCGAGTAAGCATATTCATTATACTTCTCGCTAACGGGCAAAATAACAACTTGATCGGGAGCTAACCACAGTGGAAATTTACCTGCGGTATGCTCTATCAACACAGCTATGAAACGCTCCATCGAACCAAATGGTGCACGATGTATCATCACAGGTCGGTGTTTCTGATTGTCTGCTCCAGTATATTCCAACTCAAAACGATCGGGTAAATTGTAATCCACCTGAATGGTACCCAATTGCCAGCGACGTCCCAGCGCATCTTTCACCATAAAGTCGAGTTTTGGACCATAGAAGGCAGCCTCTCCATATTCAATATGCGTCTTCAAGCCTTTCTCTTCACACGCCTCTATAATGGCACGCTCAGCCTTATCCCAATTTTCGTCACTACCAATGTACTTTGTTTTATCATCAGGGTCGCGCAATGATATCTGCGCTTCAAAATTCTCAAAGTCCAACGCTTTAAAGATAATGAATATAATATCCACCACCTTCAGGAACTCATCTTTCACTTGATCAGGTGTACAGAATATATGAGCATCATCTTGCGTGAACCCACGTACACGTGTTAAACCATGTAACTCACCACTTTGTTCATATCTATATACTGTACCGAACTCTGCCATCCGCAATGGCAAATCTTTATACGAACGAGGGATCACCTTATATATCTCACAATGGTGCGGACAGTTCATTGGTTTCAACAAAAACTCTTCGCCCTCATCAGGTGTTCGGATGGGTTGAAAAGAATCCTTGCCATATTTTGCATAATGCCCCGACGTCACATAGAGCTCCTTGCTACCAATGTGTGGAGTCATCACTTGATCATAATCAAATTGAAGCTGAATCTTTTTCAAGAAATCTTCTAAACGAAGGCGCAACTGCGTGCCTTTGGGCAACCACAAAGGTAAACCCGCGCCCACTTTCTGAGAAAATGCAAATAGCTGCAACTCCTTGCCAATCTTCCTGTGGTCACGCTTTTTGGCCTCTTCCAGCATCACCAGATATTCATCCAGTTGTTTCTTTTTAGGAAAAGTGATACCATATAAGCGCGTCAATTGCTTGCGTTTCTCATCACCACGCCAATAAGCGCCAGCTGCGGTCAATACTTTCACCGCTTTAATGTATGAAGTATTGGGCACGTGAGGACCGCGACACAAATCAGTAAAATCTCCTTGTGTATAAGTTGTTATCGTTCCGTCCTCAAGTTCGTCAATCAATTCTACCTTGTAAGTCTCATTCTTATCGCCGAAAAACTTCAAAGCATCCTCTTTTGATATGTCTGCACGCTTAATTTCCTCTTTGCGAGCAATAATTTCCTCCATTTTTTTCTCAATGGTTGGAAAATCAGACTCACGAATAACTACATCCTCACCCGGATCAACATCATAATAAAAACCATTCTCAATGGCAGGACCAATTCCAAATTGGATACCAGGATACAGTTCCTGCAAAGCCTCAGCCATCAAGTGAGCCGACGAATGCCAATAAGCATGCTTACCCTCATCGTCTTCCCATTTCAATAAATTTATAGCAGCATCTTCATTAATCGGACGCGACAAATCCCATGTTTCACCGTTAACTGTTGCAGCAAGCACCTCTTTGGCCAACCTACTGCTAATTCCTTGTGCTATCTCTAAAGCCGATATTCCCTTCTCAAATTCCTTTACCGTGCCGTCGGGAAATGTAATTTTTATCATAAAACTTATAACTAATATACGAAGATTAATTTTAAAATGCAAATGTAATGATTTTGTGGCTTATAGTACAATTAAATGAGAGGAAAAAAATAGAAATCTGTTGTGAGTTTTGTGATATTGAAGGTATGTGGCATGCTCGCATTCAACCATTATATAACCAACTTAACGATTGTGACATCCAAATTGTTGCGAGGTGCGGGATACAAATATATCACTCATCTTTGCCTCTTGTCTCTTGTCTCTTGTNNAAGACAAAATTTTTAGCTTTTCACTATCAACTTTTCACTCTACCCCTTACTCTTCACCCTTCACTTATTGCTCTCTTTCACAAAAACTTCACCATCGGAGATAACTTATTCCTCTCCAACACGTGTAGTTGCAACTGCTCCCCCATTTCAAATCCCTTATCTACAAGATGTTTTTCTATAGTTTGATAAGCCAATTCAGGTGTATTATTGTCGCTACTCAAGTGACACAGCCAAATGTTACGGACATGACTTTGGCAGTTTTCTGCAAGAAACTCAGCAGTTTGCTGGTTACTAATATGTCCACGTCCCGATGTAATACGTTGTTTCAGGTATTCAGGATAACTACCATTGCGTAGCATCTCCTCATCATAGTTGCTTTCGATAATAAGATGTTGCGCCTTCAACAGATAAGGAATCATGCCCTCAGAGAGATGACCTACATCAGTGGCCAACGTCATTTTATGAGTCCCAAATTCAATGTAATAACCCGAATTATCCTTACTATCATGTGGCACATCAAACGCTGTAAAGCGAAAATCCTCAATCTGAAAAGAAATCTCTTTTTCAATAGTGCGTCGTGAAGCTCCAATAGGGTATTTCACCAACCGGTGGTTGTTAATG
>DENY01000003.1:812-951 GCA_002359825.1 Bacteroidales bacterium UBA2632 | reverse complement strand
CCATTGCCAACAAAATAGCAATTGCCACAACTACCACTACTGAGGCAGAAAAATGTATATTGATCGGATGAAAATAAGTTATATTGCATAGGGAATACAAAGGTAGGAAATTTATTGAAAATGGAAAGGGAATGTGAAA
>DENY01000003.1:0-625 GCA_002359825.1 Bacteroidales bacterium UBA2632 | reverse complement strand
GTCAGTTAATAAATCAAAACGGTGAAATCAATACTCTTTGATTTACAGCATGTTGCAAAAACATGTCATTGGTAACGGAGTGAGGAATCTGTAAGACTATTGCAGAATGATTGAACAGATTCTTCGTTACCTCAGAATGACAGTATTATTTAAACGGATATTTCACTACATTCAATATGACATGGTTATTGAACACAAAACACTAACGGTCAAACTAATTTAGGGAAGGTCAGAAGTTCAATGTTCACATTGTCAACTGTCCATTGTCCATTGTCCATTGTCCAAGTTACTAAGGTTTGAATACAAGTGCGAATAAGGTTTTAAATTTTATGTTACAAACGCTTCAACCTGTGAAATTCTTTGCTCGCGCGCTTTTGTAAAGCGTGTGTCGCAAAGCGAAATCCTTCTTTGCCTTGGTCAGACACGAGTTACAAACTCGCACCAGCAGTCAAACTATACCTAACAGGAATTTAGAAACCTGTTAGGAAGTGCAATAATCTTACAGCCTCTGCCAATTCTTCTCCTAATAGGTTTACCCAACCTATTAGGTATTGAAATGCAAACTAACTATTTCTTTGCGTCTTAGCGCCTTTGCGAGAACCTTTAGTCAGTTAATAAATCAAAA
>DENY01000002.1:6020-6291 GCA_002359825.1 Bacteroidales bacterium UBA2632 | reverse complement strand
ACGGGCAATGGGCAAAGAAGCTTTACCTATTAGTTTTACATCATCGGAAGGAATAATGGTAAACACCATATCTCCTACAATAACATTCTGATTGATAACCCAGTATTTGGTAAAAGTTATCTTGCCTTCAATCGGAGAGGTTAATGTATAGTTCATTTCCCATGTCTGTATTTCATTCTGTAATTGGTTGATAATTGTTTTTATCTGTGTTTGTAAAGAATTTTCCCTTTCCGCATCCTGGAAATTGATATCGAACAGGGATTCTCTCATC
>DENY01000002.1:1196-5915 GCA_002359825.1 Bacteroidales bacterium UBA2632 | reverse complement strand
GAATCACGTTGTAGCTGCTTTTCTGCTATCGCAAGTTGAGCTTCTATAATTTTTTGTTGGCGGAGAGAGTTTTCATATTGTGTTCCATATTGTTTAAGACGTTTTTCCAGAATATTTATTTTCACAGGATAATATTCCAACTGTTTATACAGGTTATATTCTAATAAACTCTTATAAAATGAAGTAAATAACGACTGCAGATTGCCGAAAATAAGGTTTCTTGGAGGCAGGGGATTGATTATTCCATTATCTAATTCAACTGTATTTAAATAATCTTTCAGGAGAAGTACATCTTCGGTTTTGGCTGTATTATCGATCACAGCTAAGCATTCGTTTTCTTTTACTATCTGATTATCCACAATATACAACTCTCTTAATTTCCCCGATGTTTTGGCAACAATAACGGCGGGAGGGGTATCTCCTGTTTGTGTTATAGTTGCTGAGACTGTATCCGGATATTTGGATATAGCACTCCCTATCAACAAAAGCACAATGATGACTGCTAGTACTGTAATGCCCCAACGCAGAATCCACGGAGGCATACTCTGCAATACCTCCTGGAAATCTTCACTGCGTAATTCTNNGCTCCAATTGATTTCTCACCAAAGTATAATAAGCGCCATTTTGTTCGATTAATTCCCGATGAGTACCTTCTTCTATTACCCGCCCTTTATCCAGTACGATTATATTATCAGCATGTTGTACCGTACTTAACCGGTGGGCAACAATGACCACTGTTTTGCCCTTAAAAAACTGCATCAGGTTATCCATGATAATACTTTCATTATTCGTATCCAAGGAATTGGTCGCTTCATCAAAAAAAAGGTAATCTGGGTTTTTATAAACAGCACGGGCTATTAAAAAGCGTTGGTGTTGCCCCTGGCTAATACCATTACCCTCCATCCCTATTTTACTGTTATATTTTAAAGGCAAGGATTCTATGAACTCTTTTATATTGGCTGTTTCCACGGCGTGCAACAAACGTTTTTTATCAATAAACTCTTCTCCTACTGCAATATTATTGGCGATTGTATCGGAGAAAATAAATCCGTCCTGCATGACCGCTCCCGTATGTTTTCGCCATAAATAAGGATTGATATCGTCCAATGAAGTGTTGTCTATCTTTATATCTCCTTTGATGGGAGGATAAAATCCTAATAGTATTTTTATAATCGTTGTTTTTCCGCTCCCGCTCGCACCTACAATGGCCGTTGTTCTATTCTGAGGTATCTTCAAAGTTAAATTCTCCAATACATAATCTCGATCCGCCCCGTCATAACTGAAATATATATTTTCCATTGAAATGGATCTTTCATCAGGAATATATTCTATTTTACTTGTGACAGCCTGTTCCTCATCCTTTTTATTATGTATTTNNTCATTTAAACGTTCAAGGCTAATTTTTGCGTCTTGCATCGATTGGGCAAAGCCTATAACCCGACTGATAGGACCCGATAGTTGCCCAATAATATAACTAATAGCCATCATCATCCCTAGTGTGATACTGCCTTCCACAACCGATTTTGCGGCTAGGAAAGAGACCAACAAGGAAGTAGTCTGTCTGAAGAATGTGGAACCCGCCTGCTGGTATTGTCCTAGGACCATTCCTTTCATACTGATCTTAAATAATTTGACTTGGATACTTTCCCATTTCCATCGTTGCTGTTTCTCGCAGTTGCTCAATTTTATCTCCTGCATACCGGTGACCAGTTGCACCAAGTTATTCTGATTGGCCGAGGACTGGGCAAACCGCATATTGTCCAGTTTCCGGCGATAACGCATAAAGAGAAGAATCCATGTAGTATTCAGTATATTTCCCGTAAGGAAGACGACCAGAATTGTGAGGTTATAGTAAGCCAGAATAAAGGCAAAGATAAAAAAATTGACAAAAGAGAATAGTGTAGACAATGTTGTACCGGTCATGAAAGACTGTATACGTCCATGGTCACCTATACGTTGCAGGATATCCCCGATATTCTTGGCATCAAAGAATCGGATAGGCAGTTTCATCAATTTTGACAGGAAATCGGATATCAGCGATATGCTGATCCGGGTATTCATGTGCAATGATATCCACAATTGGATAAACTCCATTCCCATCTGTGTTATAGACAATACCAATTGCGCAATAAGGATAAGTGTTATAAGATTCAGATTCCTATTCCCGATCCCCTGGTCGACTACCGCTTGGGTAAGAAACGGGGCAATAAGAGCAAGAATACTTCCAACAGCCATTCCTATAACCAACTGGAATAACTGGGATTTATAAGGAAGTAGGTAACGAAAGAAATAACCTAGCTTTTTTTCTGCTTTCTCCTCATCATCTTCATAGCTATAGAATTCAGGAGTAGGACTCAATAACAAGGCAGTACCGGTATCTTTATTGTTTTGCTTTGAACTGATCCAGCATTGAAGAAATGCTTCTTTATCCATATCGTATTTCTCACCTGCAGGATCCGCTATCCTGAACATATATTCAGCTTCTTCTATTTTTTGCCAAAATGATATTTTTTTTCTAATCTGATAACATACGACAAAATGATTTTGATTCCAATGCAGGATACAAGGTAAGGGTGTATTGTCAAGTAGTTGTTCTACAGTTAAACGTACCCCTTGTGTCCTGAACCCTATGGTTTCCGCAGCATCACTGATACCCAGCATAGATACGCCTTCACGGGTTATAAAACTTCTATTCCTAAGAGTTTGCAATGAATAGCTTAGTCCATAGTGCTTGGCAATCATTCGCAAACAAGTAGGTCCACAATCCACTGAATCAAATTGTGTATAATGAGGAAAAACTTTAGTCATTCATAAAAAAATTAATAATAATCTATTCCACATTTGAAAACGCCCTAAACAATCATTTTGTAAAAATTTATATTAACAAACTTTTGCTCGGTCATTTGCGTTAAAATGCATTAATTATTAAAAGTGGAGTATTTGTTTTTTGCAATTTCACTTGCATAAAATCTCCTTAAAAAGTCATATAAGACCAATTCATGAAGACGGTTTTTTGATGGGAATAATCTATTCATGGTCATATGAATAAAACTCTTTAATAAATTATCAGCAGACAGATTATTCATATGCATATTATTCATTATCAGCTGCTGTACTGGTTTTATATCTTTAGATCGTTTTTTTGCAATTTTAAAAAAATCTGTAAATTCTACATCGACTATTGTTTTATTCAATACAGATTCTATGATATTCTTATTCTCTCTAAACTTAACATTTAACTGTTTGGAATTATACTGATTAAAACCAAACTCTAATTTATAAGAATCACTTAATTTACTTATAAGTCCATGTTTTGATTCTAAGTCAAAAGAAAAATCCACTAACACATCATCGATTAATTTTAATGCAATCATCCATCGAAAATTTTCGTTTTTGCAAATATCGAGTTTTTTTATGATTGATAATATGGACACACTATCAATATGAAAAAAACCTTCAGATTCTATTATTAATTTATTTCCATATCGTTCCAATTCTCTATTATAAGTATCTAATTGTATTTTCCATATAAGATTACATTCGATTAGATAATATAGCTTGGAGTTAATTAAGCTAAGTATTATATTGATATTATTTTTATCTTTTAATAGAAACCGAATTCTAAGATGAAAATCGGGATCTGCGTATCTAATGAAAAACCATTTTGATATTAAATGTTTACGCTCTAAATGATTTATGATAAATCGCATTTTTTTAGCTATAATTTTATCTACTGTTTTTTCTCCCGCATATATTTTTATATACACCCATTCACTTCCTGGAATAAAAATTCTTGGTATAGACTTCATGNNAAATTCGTTACAATAGACTCCTGTTTCACCTTTTATTACAGCATTATCCTTTTCAAAAAGAAATTCAGTGAATTTTACGAATGTTTGCTTCTTTATTACCGAAAAAAGAGAACGAACAATTAGTGCATTATTCCAATCTATAAATAACTCGTTATCCATTTCTGACATTAATACAAAACGCGGAATAAAACAATTTTTCCTCCATTCTTTTGTTGCAGTTAATAAAGCCTCATCTTTTTCTATCTTAAAAAGATATTTAATATCCTTCATTTTAACAATCCAAGCAGCTGAAGAGAGTATTATATTTTTATAGCGAACTCTGGGAAAGTAAGATAACTCTCGTTCCAATTTTTCGCCCCAATTGANNGAAGAATAACCCCTTTCGACCAGTTTGCATTTGCATATCACATAAGAAACGGTAGATCGGCATGGTTCTATTGTTGTAATTATGCGCGGTTGTTAATCTTGGAATAATCTCTTTGTTTAACTTTTTTGAGCGTATCTTCAATTTATCTTGATTAACGGATAGCATTAAATCCGATAAATAAAGTAATTGTTTTTTTGGTAAGTCCGAGTCTGAAATGTACAGTATTTCGTATTTTCTTATATGTGGACGAGATAAAATATTTCCAATTCTTGATTCTGGTAAATGAACTATTTCGCCAATTATATAATCTGATAATAATTCTTGTTCTTTATTAGCGATATCTTTTACGAGTTCTTCTATATTTGAATTAATATGAGCAAATCTTCCTAATAAATTTGCTCCTGACACGCCACCACAAGATTTTATCCTTATTAAATTTTCATCATGGTTGGTTTTTATTATTTCTAACATAGTGTAAATAGTTGGAGGTAGATCGTTCCAGTTTTCTGTAAAATCTTTAATATCTTCATCATCTAACAC
>DENY01000002.1:269-1099 GCA_002359825.1 Bacteroidales bacterium UBA2632 | reverse complement strand
TTGGATGGATACCCTAGACCCATTTCTGGATCTAACGCTTCCATTAAAGGAATCTCTCTATTTTCATATCGATTATAAAAATCTTGTTTAAATTTGTTTAATTTCTCATTGATCCCAAGTTCTGGAGTAATTTTATTAAGAACAGACATTCCTTTTTTTAATTCTTCTATAATTTTTTCATCCAAGGAAGAAACTATATTGTCTTTGAACATATCCACTTGAAATAAAAACTTCTCTTCGTATGGTGTTTGTATTTGTTTTATGATAGATATTATTTCATCATAAAGTGTCATTTTATTCAAACTTGTCGAATTGTCTATTTTTTCTAGGAGAAATTTAATTTTTTTTATATATTCTAATATCAATTTATTTTCTAAAGGTAATTCTTCTAATAATTTCATGAGTCTTTCAAGAAAACCATTACCTGTTATTGATTGGCTTAATTCCGGAACTATAATTTGAGATTTTATTATTTCATCAATATATTCAACTGCTTCTTGTTCTAAAATATTTTCGTTTAGGAGTATATTTTTTAAATCTATAAATGTGGCACCATCTTCCGTTGCATTTAACATTTTTCTAAAATAATATGATTTTTCAACTTCAGTAATTTGATATTTTTTCTTTGAATTAATAAATAAAGTCTCGACATATCTATAATTTTTACCCACTAAATAGAGACTATTGTTGTGAAAATAACGTATACTATGTTTAATTTCAGGAATATTTACTACACTGTTATATAGAGAGGATAAATAGTACATATCTAACCTTGTACATCTATCTATCGTATTACCTAACATTATTGAAGTAGTATATCCGATTTTTCC
>DENY01000002.1:0-262 GCA_002359825.1 Bacteroidales bacterium UBA2632 | reverse complement strand
GGAGTTGATCTGGATGCCATTCTACAAATATATCTTACACATGAAAGCAACACCCTATCCACTTTGGCTTGATCGGTGTTTTTTTTCTCTAAGATTTTTTTTAATTCTTTATATAGAACAGGAGAGGCGATATAAATAGCCTCTAAAATAAACGAAGATTGTAAATTATTCATTAAACTTTCTTTATCATGCAGAATAGTATCAATAGAATTGAATGGTAAAGAAGGTGATCGGAAAACAAAACGATGAAATGCTGAATACA
>DENY01000001.1:16999-17255 GCA_002359825.1 Bacteroidales bacterium UBA2632 | reverse complement strand
TAGGCAAGTTTAATTCTAACATATTGTATCTTTGTTATAATATAATCATTTTGTGATGCAATGTGAGACAAAAATAAAGTAATTATGAGAACCAAACAAGAGATAGTCGAGAATTGGTTGCCTCGCTACACCAAAAGAAAACTAGAAGACTTTACCCAACATATATTATTGACTAACTTCCAGAAGTACGTTGAGATATTTGCAGAGCATTTTCATGTACCTATTCTTGGCTTGGATGGCAATATGCCAAATGCTG
>DENY01000001.1:0-16994 GCA_002359825.1 Bacteroidales bacterium UBA2632 | reverse complement strand
GATGGGCAGTGCTAACGCGGCAACTATCATGGACCTATTAAGTGCTGTAAAACCAGATGCGGTTTTGTTTTTAGGGAAATGTGGCGGATTGAAAGCCGATAATAAGCTGGGTGACTACATTCTCCCTATCGCAGCTATTAGAGGCGAAGGAACGTCTAATGATTATCTTCCACCCGAAGTCCCGTCTTTGCCCGCATTTAGCCTTCTACGTGCTGTATCTTCCAATATTAGAGACTTTGGTAGAGACTACTGGACAGGAACGGTCTATACAACTAACCGACGCGTTTGGGAGTATGATGATGATTTTAAAAACTATCTGCGTACTATTCGCACTATGGCCGTTGATATGGAAACAGCTACCTTGCTCACGTGTGGTTTTGCCAATCGCATACCAACCGGTGCATTGTTATTAATAACAGATCAACCCATGATTTCCTCGGGTGTAAAAACGGACAAAAGCGATCAAGAGGTAACTGATTCTTTTGTAAATGAACATGTTAAGATAGGAATTAAATCTCTCTCTACATTGATTAATAGGGGATCTACTGTGAAACACCTTCGATTTGATTGGTAGTTATAAAATATTTTCTCTAAAATATTAATTCTGATTGTTATGGCTAAATTTGCTTCTTATAGTTTGATGCGTGACGATATTCTCAAAAAGTCGTTTAAACCCATCTATTTGTTCATGGGTGAAGAGTCCTTTTTTATTGATGATTTAACAGATTTGATGGATCAAATGATCTTATCCGAAGCCGAACGTGATTTTAATCATAGTGTTTTCTATGGTATTGATTCGGATGTTCGGACCATTATATCTACTTGCAAGCGCTATCCAATGATGTCAGATTATCAAGTTGTTATAGTAAAAGAAGCACAGAAGCTTGACAATATTGAACTATTGGAATTATACGCAAAGAAACCACTGAACAGTACAATCTTAATTATCAATTACAAACACGGTACTATTGATGGTAGAAAGGGTGTTATCAAAGCAATTGATAAAGTTGGTGTAATTTTTGAATCAAAAAGAATTTACGACAACAAAATACCCGCTTTCATACACGCTTACTTTCAAGATAGAAAGTTCCAGATTGATGCCAAGGCAACTCAAATGTTAGTGGATCATGTAGGAAACGATTTGAGCAAGTTGGTCAAAGAACTGGAAAAACTTCAAGTGGTACTTTCGGGTAAGCAACCCAAAATCACGGCCGAAATTGTAGAAGAGAATATAGGGATTAGCAAAGATTACAACAATTTTGAACTCGTAAAAGCTTTAGCAAATAAAGACAGAGCAAAGGCTTATAGAATTGTGGATTACTTTGATAAAAATCAAAAGAATAATCCTTTGGTTTTGACTTTATCTTCGCTTATTTATTACTTCAATAATTTGGTTGAATGTTTTTGGTTGCCTCAAAAAAATGAACAAACCGTAATGAAAGCCCTCAATTTCAGAAGTACGTTCATGACGCAAGATTATATGGCAGGAATACGTAATTATAATGTAAATGAAGTGATGGATATTGTCTCTCATTTACGCACTTTTGATGCTAAATCCAAAGGGGTTGACAATCCACCCTACACAACTAACGGGGAGCTACTTAAAGAACTTGTATTCAAAATAATGCATTGAAAATACTTCTCAATGCATTATTCATAGCACTATTTTCAACAAAACTATTATTACTTTGACTTTATCCAGTTAACGATTTTATCGCTCGTGGGGCTCTCTTTGGGCGATACAAAATCAACTAACCGTCCATCTTCATCAATCATGTATTTCTGAAAATTCCATGAAACCTCAGAGTCTTTGACTCCATTCTTAGATTTTTGTGTAAGCCATTCATAAATAGGGGATTGACTTTTTCCTTTTGTGCTGACTTTATCCATCATTGGAAAAGTTACACCGTAATTTTCAGTGCAAAAAGCCTTTATCTCTTCTATAGTACCTGGCTCTTGATTCATAAAATCATTGGCAGGAAACCCAACTATAGTGAACCCACTATCCTTATACTTATCGTATAGTTCTTGTAATTGTTCATACTGTGGCGTTAATCCACATTTAGAAGCTGTATTCACAACTAAAACTTTTTTTCCTTTCAAAGAAGACATATCAAACATTTTCCCATTAATATCCTTCACTTTAAACTGATGAATTGAATTGGTTTGAGCTTGAATCATAATTAAAGAGGTTGCAAGAAAAATAATTAAAACTATTATATATCGTTTCATTGGATCTGATTTATTAAATTCATGAATAGTCTTTGATTTTATCTCCACAAAGACTCAAATTGTAAAAGTCCTATTCTGGACGCTATATATAACATTAGATTAGAGGATTGTGTTCAAACTTCTAAAATAAATTTATTCGGAGATATTTAAAACTGACTAAATACTCTTTAATTAGTTATCTGAAAGTATATTACATCAAACATAAGTCTCTCAAATTTCAAAATACTCAATGATGTATACATCTGTGTATGAATAATCCGTTGTAGCAAGATTAAGCCATAAAACTCATGTTGGGCAATATTTTTTCTTACAATTGCCTCTAAAAATATGCAGCAAAGGGGGCGTTTATATAAATAAAACAAAAGTTAACAAAACAAGTTTGCTACAGATGTATATATAAATTCAATATATGAATGTTGGATATACAACAGTGACTGCAGCAAATGTATAACCACATTTGTATTTGTCGCGATTATCATTTGTTTATTTCAAACTTAACAATTCATTTAATACTCAGAATAAAAGTCTAATTATCCACTTATCAAGATGATATGACATATAGATAAACCAATAGAATAGTTGTTATCAAAGTTCTATAGATTTTGTACTGTTTCAATGTTAAATTCAAGATTTTATATAGTATATAGTATTCTATATCAGTGATTATTATAATAAATAAGAACTTATAGTATATAGGAATATGAAGTTAAATCAATTATATTACATTTGTGAATGTATAAATGTTTATTTACTGTTTACATTTATGCGTCACATTTGTGAAGAGGTCACATTTTCATTTGTGAATTATCTTTAGTACATTTGTATACCACATTTGCGTACAAATATATTTTATCTATTTAAACATTTCCACTATGAAAGAAAGAATTAAGGAAATAATGGACAATGAGAATTTATCACCAGCAAAATTTGCTGATCAGCTTCAAATTAACCGAGCTGTTATTTCTCATATATTAAACGGAAGGAATAATCCGAGTTTAGATGTAGTGACTAAAATATTGTCTGAAATGAATTACATAAATTCTGACTGGTTGTTGAATGGTACAGGTTCAATGTATAAAGATGGGTTTTCTGCACCTACAGATAAAAATGAACGAAGTTTATTCGATGCAGGCGCTACAAATGTAAGAGATAATGTGATTCACTCTGAATATGTCAAGGAAAACGACTTAAGAGGTGTTGAAAATACTGATAAACTCACTGATATGCAGCATGTTTCACAAGTTACGGGTAATAATAGGAAAGTGAAACAAATAATTATTTATTACACTGATAATACTTTTGAAACTTTTACCCCGCATTGATTTTCTTCCCTCATTGATTTTCTTTTTGTAACTTTGTAATTCAACTAAACGACTGTGCATAAAAATACTTTTAAATATCCGGATGAAACAAAAATTAGATTTTAGAATAACCTCAAATGAAGCTTTGAATGAACAAACTTTTTTGTTGAAAGTTTCGCCATTAAACGGTGAAACTTTACAAGAAGTTGATCCAGGTCAGTTTGTTCAGTTATTGATTCATGACTCAGCTACACTTTTTTTACGTCGCCCTATTTCTATCAACTTTGTTGACAAAGAAACCAACGAGATGTGGCTCTTAATTCAAAGTGTGGGTGGTGGTACAAAGAAAATTACCGAGATGAAGGTTGGCGAAATATTAGATATTCTTTTCCCTTTAGGTAATACGTTTTCAATACCCGATGCGAATAAAAAAACACTTTTGATTGGTGGAGGTGTTGGAACAGCTCCATTACTTTTCTTAGGTAAGCGTCTCAAAGAAAAAGGTCACCAACCTGAGTTTTTATTAGGTGGAAGAAAAGCTTTAGATATCGCACAGGTAGAAGACTTTGAAAAACTGGGTGAAGTACATATAACCACCGAAGATGGAAGTTTGGGAACAAAAGGACTGATCACCCATCATCCTATTTTGAAAGAGAAACAATTTGATAAAATTTATACGTGTGGACCTAAACCAATGATGATTGCTATAGCCAGATATGCTACTGACAACAATATTGATTGTGAAGCATCTTTAGAGAATCATATGCCCTGTGGTTTTGGTGCTTGCTTATGTTGTGTGGAGAAAACAAAAGAACGTGGCAATATCTGTGTATGCACTGAAGGACCAGTTTTTAATATTAATGAACTACAATGGATAGATTAAAAGTAAATATAGGAAATCTGGAATTAAAAAATCCAGTGATGACAGCCTCCGGCACATTTGGATACGGCACAGAGTTTACTGACTTTATTGATTTAAGCCGTTTAGGAGGCATTTTTGTGAAAGGCACTACATTGGAGCCAAGACAAGGTAACGACTACCCTCGTATGGCCGAGACGCCTTCAGGGATGCTCAATTCAGTTGGCTTGCAGAATAAGGGTGTACATTACTTTGTATCTGATATCTATCCGCAGATTAAAGAATACGATACCAATATAATTGTCAACGTATCTGGTTCTACTGTAGAAGATTATGTTAAGTGTACTGAGGCATTAGTAGGTCTTGATAAAATACCAGCTATTGAACTCAATGTTTCGTGTCCCAACGTAAAAGAAGGTGGCATGGCATTTGGTACTTCGTGTGCATCAGCATCTCAAGTAGTGAAAGCAGTAAGAGAGGTATATGACAAAACTTTGATTGTGAAATTGTCTCCCAATGTAACAGATATTGCTGAAATAGCAAGAGCTGTTGAAGCAGAAGGAGCAGACAGTGTTTCTCTCGTGAATACTTTCTTGGGAATGGCAATAGATGCTGAGAAGCGTAGACCTAAATTGTCGACCATCACAGGAGGACTTTCTGGACCTTGTATCAAACCCATAGCATTGCGAATGGTGTGGCAAGTATATCAAGCTGTAAAGATACCAATCATTGGCATGGGAGGGATTAGTAATTGGAAAGATGCGATAGAATTTATTCTTGCCGGATCAAGTGCTATACAAGTGGGAACATACAATTTCATAAATCCAACCGTCTCCGTTGAAATAGTAGATGGCATTTTAGAGTATTTGGACAGACATAACATTGACTCAATTCATGATTTGATTGGGAATTTGAATTGCTAAAAACTTTATGTCATCTTTTAGCGCACTATTCTTATATTTATTTTGTTTTTAACGTAAATGTAAATCATTAAGTATTGTTTTTGCGCAATACTTTGACAAATTGAAAAAAACAATCTATTTTTGTAGTTTAAAAACAAGATAATACAATTCTCACTATGGCAAAACTAACAATACCCAAGGGTTACTCTCCAATCATCGATTTGAAGCAAACAGAACTCGGTATAAAAAGTATAAAAGACTTTTTTCAATCAAATCTATCTTCAGAATTACGTTTAAGAAGGGTAACAGCTCCTCTTTTTGTGGAACAAGGCACGGGGATCAATGATGATCTTACGGGTGTAGAACGTCCTGTTCAATTTCCGATAAAGGATATGGATAATGTGAATGCTGAAATTGTCCATTCATTAGCAAAATGGAAAAGATTGACTTTAGCTGATTATGAAATCGAAAAAGGATATGGAATCTACACTGATATGAATGCTATTCGAGCTGATGAAGAGTTAGGCAATATGCATTCGTTGTATGTAGATCAGTGGGATTGGGAACTTGTTGTGGATGAATCAGAAAGAACAATTAGTTTTTTGAAGGAAATTGTGGTTAGAATATACGATGCTATGCTTCGTACAGAATATATGGTGTTTGAATTGTTTCCAGCAATAAAACCTATTCTCCCGCGAAAAATAACATTCATACATGCTGAAGAATTATTGCAAAAATATCCTTCATTAACCCCTAAACAACGAGAAGATGCTATTTGCGAAGAATTTGGTGCAGTATTCATCATAGGAATTGGTGCAAACTTATCAAATGGTGAGCCTCATGATTTGCGTTCTCCCGATTATGATGATTGGACCACTCCGAATGATGATAATTATATAGGGCTAAATGGTGATTTGCTTGTATGGAACAACGTACTTGAAAAAAGTATGGAACTGTCATCTATGGGCATAAGGGTAGATAAAGCTGCTTTGTTAAAACAGTTAGCACTAAAAGAGCAAAATAATAGACTGTCTTTGTTTTTCCACAAAAAACTGATAAACGACGAGCTTCCCTTGTGTATCGGAGGAGGTATTGGTCAGTCGCGCTTGTGTATGTTCTATTTGCGCAAAGCGCATATTGGTGAAATACAATCAAGTATATGGCCCAAAGAGATGCGTGCAAATGCACGTAAAAATGGAATATTCTTGATATAAACAGCCTTTAAGATTATTTCTTCAGTTATGGAAGTAGAAATTGAGCATAGTTGGAAAGAGAAATTGCAAAGTGAATTTGAAAAACCTTATTTCAAAACACTCACCAATTTTATTAAAGAAGAATATCGGACTCAGCAAATATTTCCTCCAGCAAATTTAATATTCAATGCTTTCAATAAATGTCCATTCCACGAGGTTAAAGTTGTAATTATTGGACAAGATCCCTATCATAATATTGATCAAGCCAACGGGTTGAGTTTTTCTGTAAATGATGGTGTACGCATACCTCCTTCACTTCTCAATATTTACAAAGAAATAAAACAAGATTTAGGAAAAACCATTCCAAACTCTGGCAATTTGGAGAGATGGAGTCATCAAGGAGTGCTTCTTTTGAATGCAACTCTAACAGTGAGAGCTCATAATGCTGCATCACATCAGAGAAAAGGTTGGGAACAATTTACAGATGCTGTAATAGACATACTATCAATGGAATGCAATAATATTGTTTTTATACTTTGGGGCAATTATGCTCAACAAAAGGGTAAAAGCATTGATGCGAATAGACACTTAGTGTTGAAATCCGCACACCCTTCTCCTCTTTCTGCGCATCGTGGTTTCTTTGGGAGCAAACATTTTAGCATAACAAACGAATATTTGATTGAGCATGGCAAACAACCAATAAATTGGTAATGTAAAACTTTTTTACACAGCTACAACAAAATTCAAGTAGACAATAGATACAAACAAAAAAACGATTTCTTATGACAAGAAATCGTTTTTTTGGTTTGATGTTTGATTATTTCATAATCAATATTTTATCCCACACTACCTTCCAAACTTATTTGAAGTAATTTTTGTGCTTCTACCGCAAATTCCATGGGAAGTTTATTTACTACCTCTTTCACGTAGCCATTTACAATTAAGCCTATAGCCTCTTCAGGTCCTAAACCTCGTTGATTGCAATAGAATATTTGATCTTCGCTAATCTTTGATGTAGTGGCTTCATGTTCCAACACTGCTGTAGGATTTTGAATATCGGTGTAAGGAAATGTGTGAGCCCCACAATGTTCAGTTAGTAATAAACTATCACATTGAGAATGATTACGTGCATTTTCTGCTTTCTTAGTCACTTTCACCAATCCTCTATAACTGTTTTGGCTATTCCCGGCCGAAATACCTTTACTTACAATACGACTCTTGGTGTTTTTACCTATATGAATCATTTTTGTACCCGTATCAGCTTGTTGCCAATTATTGGTTACTGCAACAGAGTAAAACTCTCCAACAGAGCCATCTCCTGCAAGAATACAAGAAGGATACTTCCAAGTGATTGCAGAACCTGTTTCTACTTGAGTCCACGATATCTTAGAATTTACACCTTTGCATAGTCCTCGTTTAGTAACAAAATTGAAAACTCCACCCACACCATCTTTACTACCAGGATACCAATTTTGAACAGTAGAATATTTTACTTCTGCATTGTCCATAGCTACAATCTCAACAATGGCAGCGTGCAATTGATTTTCGTCACGCATTGGAGCAGTACATCCTTCCAAATAACTTACATATGAATCGTCATCGGCAACAATGAGTGTGCGTTCAAACTGACCCGTGTTTGCTGCGTTTATACGGAAGTAAGTGGATAGTTCCATAGGACAGCGAACCCCTTTTGGTATATATACAAAAGACCCATCGCTAAAAACTGCTGAGTTAAGTGCAGCATAGAAATTGTCTTTATAGGGAACTACAGTTCCAAGATATTTCTTCACCAAGTCGGGATGATGTTTTACGGCATCGCTAAACGAACCAAAGATGACACCTTTTTCTGCCAATACATCTTGAAAAGTTGTTTTCACAGAAACGCTGTCCATAACGGCATCTACAGCCACATTTGTCAATTGCATTTGCTCATGGAGAGGAATACCTAAACGTTCGAATGTCTTTAAAAGTTCCGGATCTACTTCATCTAAACTTTTTGGACCATCTTTCTTTCCACGAGGATCGGCATAATATATGATTTCCTGAAAATCTATTTCGGGAATTCTTAGATGTGCCCATTCTGGTTGTTTAATAGTCAACCAATGCCTATAGGCTTTTAATCTGTAATCCAACAACCATTCGGGCTCTTCTTTTTTAGAAGATATAAGTCTTATGACATCTTCATTGAGACCTTTATCTATTAAATGAGTGTCAACATGGCTTGAAAACCCGAATTTATAATCGGATGAAGTCAATTCTCCTAATATTTTATCTTGATCTGATTCTTGCATAATTTTTGATATTTACTAAGTTGTATTCTACTTTACATTATTGCTATATGTGAATACCATTTCGTTATAAGAGCAATAATAACAGTGAAGTTGTTTGATTTGTTTACTTTGAAATCAAACTATATGAGGTTGAGTAACCATTTGCAACTAAAAAACACTGAAAGAGTTTAAATCACTACATGATGATACTAAGCTAATCGAGATAGTTTCCTGCAATACTCTCAGGTATAATAATTGATTTAATATCTTCGTAAGGAATGGTTACTTCTATGGGTCCCATAGAATAGGGCGCTATTTCGTATTGATTATAGATATAATGAATACCTTCGTTATTGATCCAAAAATTGTTGTTGGGGGCTATTTCATTTATATCGAAAATCCCTTCGTTCACNNTGTCCACGTCAAACTTTTTCATCAATCTCTCAATAATTTTTGATGTGAGAATTTTATAGTAATTGGGTTTGAATATAGTCTCTTCAGAAATTGTCGTTAGTTCATTCAAATCGACGGTATAATATAATACATTCAACGAGCCATGTGCCCCGCCAGTATAATCTGAATGGTGTACAGAATAACTTAAAATATTTTTATCCTCATACATTATCTCATTACTTTTCCCAAGCTGATACCAATACCAAGATGGTTGATTGTCACCTTCAAGGTTTCCCATATCTTCATAATATTGATTTCCGAGTTCTCTATATTCTTCAGTGTATTCTTCTAAGAATTTATCTAAAGCTTCTTTCGGTAAAAGTGAGTCATAAGATTCGTTATTAAAAAAAGTGCCATTAAATATTTGTTGTAATCTTGCAAGATCCTCTTTACTTTTAAAGCTTTTGGGATAAGTATATTCAATCTCAACATTGGCAAATGGAATTGTTGTATCGTTTGTGGGAAACAAATATACTCTCTCTCTCGATTCAAGTTTATCAAACTTAACTTCATCCGTCTTTTTGAAACATGATGTCACACATATCCCAAATAGGACAAACGACATAACAATATAAAGCTTCTGTTTTTTCATAATTATTTTTTCTCTTATTGAGTAATCTGTTTAATGGCTCCCAATTGTGGATAAAACTCAACCTTTACGGGTTGTTTTCTAATATCAAACATCTGTTTGGTCAACACATCTTGCGAACCATATTGAACAACATCCACTTCGGTGTTAAGTAATGGTTTGTTTCTATATGTAAGGGTTAATGTAGCTTTGCTGGGAATATTGTATACCACACCTTCTGAAAATTTCTTTTGAAGTCTACGTAAATCTTTATCTGAGAGCTCTGTTTCTGGCTGTGGGCTTTTGTTTATCAAACTTAAATAAACAGGTTCACCTGCTAAATCGTCTGCATCCACCTTTCCCAGCTTTTCAGAAAAGCGAAAAGGAACTTCTTTTTCAATGTTCTCTAGGCTTGGAATTATCGAAACGACTGAAGTTATATCTTCGGTTTCTACACTTCCTGAAAACATTTCAACCAACGCTTTTTCTTGCATATTTATTTGGTCCATCACCAATTTATAGGCTGTTCCATCGGGTGGCATATTTTCGGCTTCACCAGTTAGTATATCTGAACGACTCAATCGCAAAGCAAATATTTGTTTGGCAATTAGTTCAGCTTGTTTGGCACTCGACCCTGCCATAAGAATTTCTTCTGTCAATAAAGATTGGGCATTCACTTTACTCGCAGTTTCTGATTGAGCATTTGGCGTGCTTGCCTTATCCAGTAGTGGGGGTTCTTGATTGATAGAACAGAGCAGTCCTTCTTTTGTCAGATAAACAAAAGGCTCTGCCGATTTAGACTTAAATTCAATAAGATAGGAGTTGTTTTTATTGGGAATACCTGTGTTTTGAACACTCACACTTTCAAGATTATAAACAACCCGATCCTCAATAATGGGTTTGTCAATGCTAAGAAATTGTTTGGCATACTGATAGTACTCTCCTCTTTTGTAAGTGGTCTTTGTTATTTTCAACTCAAAGTCGAGTTGAGTAATAGGTAAATTATATACCACACCATAATTATTACTTTTCAACGCATTCTGTCTAATAGGTAATTGAGCTTGTAGAGATGCACCTATTGAAAGGAGTACAAATGCAATAATCTTTATTTTTGTGTTCATCTTTTAGTTATTATAATAATTAAAATGCAGATTGAAACTGATGCAAGAAGTTTACATCGTTATCAAAAAATAAACGTATATCGTTTATTTGATACTTCAGCATAGCAATACGTTCGACACCCATGCCAAATGCATAGCCCGAATATATAGTGCTATCTATACCACAGTTTTCCAAAACAGCAGGGTCAACCATACCGCAACCCAGTATTTCTACCCATCCCGTGTGTTTGCAAATATTGCAACCTTTGCCTCCGCAAATGTGACACGAAATATCCATTTCGGCACTTGGCTCGGTAAAAGGGAAATAGGATGGTCTCAAACGAATTTGAGTGTCTTTGCCAAATAGTTCTTTTGTAAAGAATAGTAACGCTTGCTTCAAGTCGGCAAACGAAACGTCTTTGTCTATATAAAGTCCTTCTACTTGATGGAACAGACAGTGTGCTCTTGCTGAAATAGCCTCGTTGCGGTAAACACGTCCTGGACATGTAATGCGAATGGGAGGTTGTGTTTTTTCCATCACACGAGTTTGTACCGAAGAGGTGTGTGTGCGTAAAACAACTTCAGGGTTTCTCTGAATAAAAAAAGTATCTTGCATATCTCGTGCAGGATGATCTTCTGCAAAGTTCAATGAAGAGAAAACATGCCAATCGTCTTCAATTTCGGGGCCTTCGGCAATGGAAAAGCCTATTCTTCTAAAAATAGAGCAAATCTCTTCTTTCACCAAAGACAAAGGATGACGCGTACCTAAAGGTATAGGATAGGATGTGCGCGATAAATCGAAATCGGTTGACTGTTCGAGCGAGTTATCCAGATTTTTCTTCAATTCGTTGATTCTATCTTGCAATGCATTTTTTAGCTGATTCAACTTTTGACCTACTTCTTTCTTCTCTTCGGCTGGCACAGTTCTAAATTCGCTCATAAGAGAATTTACAATTCCTTTTTTACTTAAGTATTTAATGCGGAGTGCCTCGAACTCTTCGGGATTGGTTGCTTTCAGATCATCTATTTCAGAAAGTATCCTTAATATTTTATCAATCATTCTTTGTTTTTGCTTTACTTTAGTTTGATATTTTAATTACAAAATTACACTTTTCTGTCCTATTTGCCACATATAATTTTAAAAGAATTGGTAGTAATGTAGAGATACGTCTTCTTTGTATGAGAAACTAATTGTAAATTTGCTTTTTAATCAGTATCATTAGAGCAAAATTCAAGAACGTTTGTTTATTAGCTCTATTCTAACTCAAAAAATCCATTAAATGATTACTCAAGTTAATGAATATATTTCGCATCACAATTTACTCACAAAACAAAGTAAAGTTCTTGTTGGTTTGAGTGGTGGACCCGATTCAATGGCTTTAATTCATATATTGATACAGCTTGGTTATAATTGTATTGCGGGACATTGCAACTTCCATTTGCGGGGCGAAAATTCGAACAGCGACGCTGCTTTTGTAAATAGATGGTGTGCCGAAAATGATATTCCGTTGTTTACAATCGACTTTGATACAGAATCTTACGCTACTTCAAAAAAAATATCTATCGAAATGGCTGCGCGTGAACTCCGATACGATTGGTTTGAAAAGATTAGGTTAGAGCAAAATGCTACGTCTATAGGTATAGCCCATCACAAAGATGATTCTGTGGAAACTATACTCATTAATTTGATCAGAGGAACAGGAATAAAAGGATTGACTGGCATACCTATCACAAACAAATATGTTGTGCGTCCCCTCTTAGATGTATCGCGAAGCGAAATAATGGAGTATTTGTCACTCAACGAAGTGCCTTATGTGATAGACAACACCAATGAAGAGGAGATATACACCCGTAATACATTAAGACTAAAAGTATTACCAACCCTTGAGAAGATAAATCCATCGGTGAAAAACTCTATTGTAACCACTGCTAACAATTTGAAGGAAGTAGAAAAAATATACGATGCCTATATACAATATGCCATTGCAACAGTTTTACAAGACAATTTAATTGATATTGCCAAACTACAGCAGACTTATTCACACCAGTCAGTATTGTTTGAGATTTTATCTCCTTTAGGTTTCACTCCTTCCGTTATAGAAGATATTGCAAACAATTTAGATTCTATTCCCGGTAAAATATATCTTGCGAATAGTTATAGATTATTGAAAGATAGAGAACATTTAGTAATATCAAAACATAACCCGACAGGCGATGAAGTCAAAGAATATTTGATCTATCCTGATACTGTCAATAGTGTACTACCTATTAACATAAAGATTGAATCAGAGAATTACACACCTGACTTTAAAATCCAAAAAAATAGATCTATTCTGCATGTTGATAGTGATAAATTGAACTTTCCGCTTGTTCTTCGAAAATGGAGAAAAGCAGATTGGTTTGTTCCATTTGGCATGAAAGGCAAAAAGAAATTAAGTGATTTTTTTACGGATAATAAATTTACATTGTTTGAAAAGGAAGAAACATGGATTTTGATTTCTGGAGACGATATAGTATGGATTGTAAATCATAGAGCAGACAATAGATTTAAAGTAAATAGTACCACAAAAACTGTTTGCACAATTACTTTGATTAATTAAAGTTAAAACCATCTATTGGTAAGCAATAATTCATTACTTTCATGCAACTAATTCACTTTTTGTTCGTCTTATATATAAAGCCAACAACAGTTAATTGGAAATTAGAAACTTAGATTTAACGATAAAATAAAAATATTTACAAAATGAAAACAACCGTAGTAAAAGATGTGCTTTTAGTAGCAACCTTTGCAGGATTTGCCTATTTAGTAGTACGTAATTATAACAACAGAAAAAGAAGAGAAAGAGAAGCAATGGAATTTCTTCATTTCCAACTTTTTTAAATTGTTCCTGACAACATATCAGAAATTTAGCGCACAATCTAATCTTTAGGCTATAACTTTTTATTACCTTTGCATCTGAAAAAAGTTGTAAAAAAATTTTCCAATGCTAACATTAAAAACAATTTATGATAATCCTCAAAGGGTTATTGACGGGTTACGTAAAAGAAACTTCGACGCAGAGAGCATGATTAATGATGTGCTGAATCTCGATGAGAGAAGAAGAAACGCTCAAACCCAATTAGATAACATCCTTGCAGAAGTAAACTCTACATCAAAATTGATCGGGTCTTACTTTAAAGAGGGAAAGAAAGAAGAGGCCGAAAAGTCTCGTCTTTATGTGACAAAGCTCAAAGAAGATTCGAAAAAATATGAATCTGAACTTGCTTCTTCTGAAACAAGACTTCAAGATATTCTTGTAAACATACCCAATGTTCCTCATGAGTCTGTTCCAGAAGGAAAAGGAGCGGATGATAATCTTATTGAACGCTCGGGTGGCAGCATGCCAACCCTCCCAGAAAGCGCAGTTCCACATTGGGACTTGGCTAAACAATATGATTTAATCGATTTTGAATTAGGTGTAAAGATTGCCGGAGCAGGTTTCCCTGTATATAAAGGTAAAGGAGCACGCTTGCAACGCGCACTGATCAATTTCTTTTTAGACAATGCTAGAGACAATGGTTTTACAGAGATTCAACCACCATACCTAGTAAATGCCGATTCAGGATTTGGTACAGGTCAATTGCCCGATAAAGAAGGTCAGATGTATCATGCACAAATAGATGACTTATACCTTATCCCTACAGCAGAAGTACCGGTTACTAATATTTACAGAGATGTTATATTAGACAAGAAAGATTTTCCGATTAAAAACACAGCCTATTCAGCTTGTTTCCGTCGTGAAGCTGGCTCATATGGAAAAGATGTGCGCGGATTAAACCGGTTGCACCAGTTTGATAAAGTGGAAATTGTATGCATCGAAGCTCCTGAGAACTCTTACAATCGTCTCGACGAAATGGTCAACTATGTACAAACTTTGATCGAAAAACTTGAACTTCCTTGGCGCATACTTCGCCTTTGTGGGGGTGATATGGGTTTCACGTCAGCATTGACTTTCGACTTTGAAGTATATTCTGCTGCACAAGAACGTTGGTTGGAAGTGAGCTCTGTGTCTAACTTTGAAAGCTACCAAGCAAATAGATTAAAATGTCGTTATCGTGACGATAATAAAAAAACACAGCTTTGCCATACATTAAATGGTAGTGCATTGCCTTTACCACGAATTTTAGCAGCATTGCTCGAGAACAATCAAACACCAGAAGGTATTCGCATTCCTAAGGCATTGGTACCTTATACGGGGTTTGAGATGATTGATTAGATTCAATGAGAAAGACTCAAAAGAATCAATTTCTCACATTATAATATAAAATAGCCGTTACAATTCGTATGATTTGTAACGGCTATTTTCATTTACACATCAATCATTGCATACAGCGCAACATCTGCACCAGTGCCATAACTGCTGAACGGCGAATATTGTTTTCACGTGATTTACCAAACATATACTTCTTACTCACAACCGAGTCTTTACATATAGTGCAGATCCACACTGTGCCAACAGGTTTTTGTACTGTTCCTCCATCAGGTCCGGCTATTCCCGATACAGCTATAGCACAATCGGTGGCAAAAGCTTCAATAGCACCTTTGGCCATCTCTTCTACCACTTGATGGCTAACTGCACCATGATTGTCTAATGTGGCTTGCTTTACATTCAGCAGATTCATTTTTGCACTGTTGGCATAACTCACAACACCTCCTTTGAAATAATCAGATGCCCCAGGAGTACTGGTGAGCAAATGAGAAAGATATCCACCCGAACAGCTTTCGGCAAGAGAGATGGTCATACCTTTGTCTTTAAGTGTGTTGCCCAATAACTGTTGAAGTGGATCTTCAGATTCAGCCAATAGATATTCGCCCAATAGAACTTTTAGTTTATCAGCCTGTTTTTCCATTTCAGCGACGTATTCATCACCCTTTACAGACAAGCGCAAACGAATGATGCCTCCTCCTGGAAGATAAGCAAGGCCAAAACCATTGGGGAGTTGTTCTTCAAAATCGTTTAAGTGCATGGCAAGCGCCGACTCTGATATACCTTGTGTATAAAACACATGCTTGAGAAACTTTTTTGTTTGAAACATTTTCGTCAAACGAGGAATAACCTCTTCCTTCATTGCCCAGCGCATTTCCAAAGGCACACCAGGCATCGAAATAAGTATCTTGCCATTTTTTTCGAACCAAAGAACGGGTGCAGTTCCAACTTTGTTTTGGATTACAGTGCTCCTCTCTGGCACAAAGGCTTGATTGCGGGTCAATTCGTTCAGTGCAATGTTTCTATCTTTAAAAAGAGCTTCTATGTTTTTCAACACTTCATTGTCGAAGACAAGTTGGTCGTTAAAGTAATCACAAAGTGTGTTTTTTGTAATATCGTCTTTCGTTGGGCCGTTACCTCCCGTGATTAGCAATATATCAGCACGCCCAAAGCCGTCTTCTATAGCGGTGTAAATTGCTTCTTTGCTGTCTTTTATGGATGTAATGTAAACTACATCAAAACCTGCACCACTCATCTTTCTTGACATCCACGCCGANNATGGTGTCAATTACTTGTCCAATAAGCAATTCGTCGCCTATTGTTATAATTTCTATATTCATACAGTTTGTTTTAAGTTGCAAATTACGAAATATGTTTCTTAAAACTAAAATTCTCAATCAATAATTTCATGTTTTCATAAAATGTTGTATCTTTGCACACTGAAATAAATAAAGGCTCGTACAGCAAATTATAATCTTTATAAAGACTCAACAATATGAAAAAAGACATTCATCCTTCAGATTACCGTCCGGTAGTTTTCAAAGATATGTCCAACGACGAAATTTTCATTTCTCGTTCAACAGTCAATGCAAGAGAAACCATTGAAGTAGATGGCGTAACATATCCTCTTGTAAAACTTGAAATTACAAGCGCATCACATCCTTTCTATACTGGCAAGCAAACGCTTGTTGATACAGCAGGACGCGTTGACAAATTTATGAGTCGCTACGGCGATCGTAAAAAGAAATAAATCGTTTAGATTTAAAATAAAAAAAACTCCTTGAAATTAATTTTTCGAGGAGTTTTTTTGTTTTAATATTAGACTTTTTTACATACTAAAGAATCCCCCCTTTCAATTTGCAACAAACA
>DENY01000029.1 GCA_002359825.1 Bacteroidales bacterium UBA2632 | reverse complement strand
ATATTAGACAAGGCACTTGTTGTTGTCGCAAGTAGGTCATAGCTTGTTTAGCAAGTGCAGGAGGATAGTTGGAGATACCTATATATAATGCTTTGCCTTGTTTCACAATATCCACGAGTGCCTGCATAGTTTCCTCCACTGGTGTTACACCATCATATCGATGCGAATAGAATATATCAAAGTATTCCAACCCAGTGCGCTTCAAACTCTGATTGATGCTTGCTATCAGATTTTTTCGCGACGATCCGTTTCCGTAAGGACCAGGCCACATCAAATAACCTGCTTTAGATGAAATAATCATTTCATCGCGATGTGATAAAAGGTTTTCTCTGAGAATCTTCCCAAAGTTTGTTTCGGCAGAGCCAGGAGGAGGCCCATAATTATTGGCCAAATCAAAATGAGTGATGCCTTGGTCAAAAGCATAACAAATCATTTTTGTTGCTTCCGTATAATCATCGTTAAAACCAAAGTTGTGCCACAATCCGAGAGAAAGGATGGGCAATTGTAAACCGCTGAGTCCGCAATAAGAGTATTTCATAGGTTGGTCTTTTTTTAAAGGTTGTATGTTTTTACTGCATTTATGAAAAAGCTATCTGAGTTTTCTATCCATTTCATCATCATCGATAACTGCTATAATCTTTTTGCCATCGGGGGTGTAATTGGGGGTAGGACAGGCAAAAAGATTATTGACAATATCGGTTATCTCTTCCACTGACAAAGGTTTGCCATAGTTGATGGCCACAGATCGAGCGAATGAAAGAGCCAACTNNATAATGTTCTCCAACATCGACTTGATAAGCTTCACAACATCAGGATTTTCTATTTCAGAAGGCACGCCTTGAATGGCGAACGTATTGCTCCCAAGGTTGCTCATTTCAAAACCGAGAGATTCCATATCTTCACTGATGCTTGGCAGAATGGCTGCCTCAGAAGCAGTGAGCTCAATCATTTCGGGAAACAATACTCGCTGTGAGATTCCTTTCTTCTGTTGTATCTGTCTTAAGTATTTATCGAAGAGAATGCGTATATGTGCTCGGCGTTGATCAATAATCATTAACCCAGACTTGACAGAGGTGAATATATACTTTTGTTTATACTGATAGTATTCTGGGAAAGTATCTGCTCCAATATCAGGTAAGCTTTGTTGTTCTTGTTGTTCTTGCGAAAATTGTAACGAAGATGTTTCTGTATTCTTTTCGTTGNNCTTGCCAATTCATTTTAGGAGGACGACTATAAGAACTCTGTTTGAAAGGATTGTAGTTTGGATTAATGTTTACTTGTGGTGTATGTGTTTGTCTGTCTTTATCGAACACCGGTATAGGGATTGAACCTTCAGTATCGAAGTCGATACTGGGAACAGCATTAAATTTACCCAGCGACTCTTTGATGCTCACCATCAATATTTGCCAAATGGCCTGTTCGTTTTCAAACTTTATCTCGGTCTTGGTTGGGTGGATGTTTACATCAATCGTGTTGGGGTCCACTTGAAAGTAGATAAAATAGCTTGGGTTGTCGGAAGGCTGTATCAGGTTTTCGAAAGCCACAGAAATAGCCTTGTGAAAATAGGGATGACGCATATATCGACCATTTACAAAGAAAAATTGATTGCCTCGTCTTTTCTTAGCAAACTCAGGTTTGGCTATGTATCCAAATATTTTGACAAGCGAGGTGTCGATGTCTATTTCGAGTAGTTGTTGGTCTATATTCTTACCAATAAGTTGTGTGATACGTTGGCGCAACCCTGTGGCAGGTAGTTGCAAGAGTATCACATTGTCATCATAGAGTGTGAGTTCAATATCGGGGTGTGATAGTGCAATTCGCTCTACTTCCATCAGTATGTTGCGACGTTCGGTCTCGTTCGACTTCAAGAATTTTCGTCGTGCAGGCACATTAAAAAACAGATTTTTGACTGTTATACAAGTTCCTTCAATTGTTGATACAGGTTCTTGTGATTCTACTTTCGAGCCCGATATACTGATAAGCGAACCAATCTCGCTTTCACTGGTGCGTGTTTTTACTTCCACATGCGATATTGCTGATATAGAAGGCAACGCTTCGCCTCTAAAGCCCATTGTAGTCAGCGCAAAAAGATCATCGGCTTGCTTTATTTTTGATGTTGCATGTCGTTCAAAAGCCATGCGCACATCCGTTTCAGACATACCTTTGCCGTTATCAATGACCTGAATAATCGTTCGTCCTGCATCTTTTATTATAATTTGGATGTGAGTTGCTTTAGCGTCAATAGCATTTTCGACCAGCTCTTTCACTACAGAGGCAGGGCGTTGAATAACTTCGCCAGCAGCAATCTGATTTGCAATAGAATCGGGTAAGAGATGGATTATATCAGACATATATCGAGATTCAGTTTTATTTTATAAGTGTTTGCTGTAAATCAAAGCTTTCTACGAAGTCTTTAATAAACAGGAAAAAGGGTTAGATTTTAAAGACCCTTACTATCAAATTAATTAAGTGAAATATAAGATGTAGCCAACAACAATAAGCACCACTAAAAATATAATAAGCTTCATGTTACGCTTCGTGTTAGACTTTCCTGTGTTTTCTTCTTTGCTTACTTTCCGTCTAACATGATTGGTGTTTCTAATAAACTCACCTTTGATGGTTGGTTTATAATCGTCATCTTTTATCACACCCATCTCCTTTTTCACTTTGTGTACACGCTCGTTAAACTCATCCTTTTCAGGACTGAAAAGAATGGGCTTATAATTAAAAGTTCGAGGTTTGCGGTTGTTATAAAAAAAGAACATACTATTTTCTTTGTTTTGGTTCAATACAAATATAATAAAAAAATCAATACCAAGTTATTCTCTCTCAAATCGACGAGGAGTTGGCCTTTTTACAGATTGGTCTTTTACGGGTCTTCTAAAAATATCAAGTTTGTTGAGAGGTCTTATATCTTTATACCAGACAAATCCCTCCAGCCTTTTGTCTTCAGGTTTGAGTAAACTCAATGGGTTTGTTTCAGCTGTAGTAGAAGACCAAAGCTTTAGTTTTTGGAGTTCGTTTTTCTCAATGTCCATCGAGAGATATGCACTTTGAGTTTTATTGAGCCCAATGATGGTTCCATCATCTTCCTCCAAATAATAGAGCGATTGTGCATCCCCCTCTACAAGAATGTGGCGCAATTCTCCTTCTTTGAAATAGGCAGTCATATCGCGCCCCTTAAGTTGGTTGTGTTGATCGTCTTTTAGACGGTCTTGTATGCTGAAAGCATAATTCTTAACATGTACTTTTTCTATTGTCGAATCGTTGAGGTAGATATTCATCTCTTCGCCCATGATCTGATTGCTTTCGTGCCAAACTATGGGTTCGACATACATATACAGAATCGAATCTTTTGATAGATATACCATTGAATCGCATACACCTTGCAAATCGGTACGATAGAAGCGGACATTGTAAAATGCTTTCACTTCTCTGTCAACAGAGTCTGTGAGCATGGTCAGTGTATCGCCATGAAGAAACAAGCTGTCTTTTTGTGAGTATTCTACCGCAAAAGCAGAGTCGGTTGCCAACCCAAATTCTGTTTGCTCATTGTAATAGCCATAGTTTCCTTGCAATATCACCTTCTGAGCCGTATCATTTAGCACCATATTGCCATGAACAGTCCCAAAACCACTTGCACGGTTGCAATATATAGTATCGCCTGTGAGCGTCTTATCGTTGTCAGAGCTATATACTGTCGATCTGTCCAACAGCTGAGAGTCATCTGTTATGGTATTGTACCATCCTCTTGTTGTCTCTATATATCCACTGTCTGATACAATGGTAGAGGGGCCCAAGATATCTGCAATCTTAGTAAAAGTATTATATTTTAAAGTGTCGGCAAATATTGTATAATCCTTGTTGACAAGTTTTACACTATCGCTAAACAATGCTTCTTTGTTTTCAGGGTNNCAAAATGAGGTCAATTCATTTCCCTCGTCCACCAGCATTCCTCCATCGAAGTAGTAACCCAGGTTATTCATTCGGTCGTAGTTCAGACTATCAGTGAATAGTGTAGCCTGGTTATCCTCCATTCTCACATTGTTTCTCAATCGGGCAAGCTTTGTGTCGCCATCATAATGCAGATAATCGCCATATACAAAGATGGTGTCGCCTTGATCTATCTCCACGTTGCTGAATGCCTCAAACCTGTTTGATTGTTCATAAAGATAAGCACTATCGCAATACATAAAAGCACCTTCGTGATAGAATACCACATTGTTCTTTAGTATTTGCATGTCTCTATTGGCTGCTTTCCTCAATTCGTCGGCTTGGCGCAACTCAATAATTTTTGGTTGGGTTGTAGGTTGTTTTGTAGATGGAGGTTGTTGCGCCCTCACTCCCAATATAAATACAAAGAGCACACTAAAAATGAGTGCACTCTCTATAGAAAATAGTTTATGTTGTGTTGTTTCTTTCATTTTGTCAAAGAACGGACATAATTAAAAAAAGTAATTTCTCTTCTTCTCAAATCCAATATTATCTCACCCAACCTTCGTACCTAAAATCGCAGTTTTTCCAATTTTCATCGATTCTCACATAGGTTGTTTTTATTTTATTTTTGAGCCACTTGTCCAATATTTCCTGTCTTTTTTTGCCTTCAGCCATCATTTTAATGGTTTGATAGTCAGTGTTCATATTGGCTTTGTGTCCTTCTATTCTTTTAGATAGTTTCACGATAGCTGCCACTTGCTTATCTTTATTGTTGCGCATGACAAATGGTTTTGAGATTTCTTCTTGTTTCATTTCACCAATTTTACGTGCAATGTCTTGATTTAGTTCATCCATTTCAAATCGTGGTGGTTCCGCATAGTTGCTTTCTTGATTCATGTTCACCATGATACCTTTATTGTTGCGGGTGTCTTTGTCGGCAGATATAAATGTAGCCGCTTCATCAAAATTTATCTCCTCTTCCAACAAAGCTGTCTGAATGGAGTCTAATCTACTGGTTGCTTTGTCAAGCTCCTCTTGCGGAACCTTTGGTTTTAAGAGAATATGGCGGAAGTTTCCTTGATCACCACGACGCTCGATGAGTTGTATGATGTGATAGCCAAACTCGGTTTCTACAATGTTAGATACTTTTGCAGGATCGTTAAGCGTGAATGCTACGTTAGCAAATTCGGGCGCCAGTGAGGCTCTGCCCATAAATCCGAGTTCGCCCCCTTTAACAGCCGATCCATCTTCAGAATAAAGCAATGCCAATGTTGAAAACTCAGTTTCGCCCGAGTTTATTCGTTCGGTGAAATCTCTCAATCGTGCTTTCACTGCATCAATTTCCTTCAGCGGAATCTTTGGCTCAAGTGTAATAATTTGCACTTCAACGGTAGTTGGGATAAATGGTAAACTATCTTGAGGTATGCTTGAGAAAAACTTTCTTATCTCGGATGGAGCAAGCGTTATTTCTCCAATTAATGTGTTTTGGGCACCTTTCACCAGCTCTCCTTCTACCATTTGAGTTCGGATGTCTTCTCTAATGGCACGAATCTTTTTACCGTAATACTCTTCCAGCTTTTCAGCACCTCCAGCACGATCAATGGTTTCGTTTAACCAATACTCTACCATGCGGTTTACATTGGCATCGGGAATATCTATACTGTCAAGCTTTGCTTGATGTAGAAAGAGTTTGTTCACAGCAATTTGTTCGGGAATGAAGCAATAGGGGTCACCTTCGATGCGTTGATTGTTCAACAGCATTTCGCGGCGTGATTCTTCCACTTCAGACTTGTAAATAGCTTCATCTCCCACTACCCACACAATTTCTTCAACAATATTGTTTTGTGAAAATATATGCTGACCTCCGATGAAAGCAAGAAATAAAATAAAAATTTTCGCAGAAAACTTCATAGTACGTTTTATGTTTTAAAAATAATCAACGTAAAAGTAGCTATAATCATATAGTAGCCAAACATGTTCGTCGTTAAAAGTAGTTATAAACCATCCGAAACGAGGAAACGACCCTCATAATGGTGTTTATAATAAAGCAGAAGCGTAAAAATTTTACGCCTCTGCTCATTTAAGCTATTCTACTAACTCATTTATTGCAACTAAATTATATATCTATAATTTCAACTTTAAGCCAGCAAAGAAACTGCGTGGTGCCATAGGTCCATACACATAATCATTGGCACGACCAGCTCCTGTATCAAAATCATTTTGATAGGCATTGAATATGTTTTGTATGCCCACATTCAACTCAAGTTGAGCATCTTTGTAAAAATAAAAAATGTATGTTAATTTCGTGTTTAACTCGAAAAATGAATGTGATTCCTTTGTGATATATACTTTCGAGAAACTATCTACTCCCTCTACACCATCGCCCGCATTGTGAGGCACAAGCATACTTCCCGTGTAATTTCCAGATAAGTTTGCTGCAAACTTTTGAGTAGGTGTCCATGAAGCAACAAAATACGCATAGGAGTTGGGTGTACGCATAATTTCTCTGGTAGCTTCTACTGCGTCTATCTCTTTTTCATCTTCATCTTCTGGTTCCCACCATTTTCTTTCAGCCCCATATAAGCTTCTTTGAAAGGTGGCGCCTGCCTGTAAGGTCAACCACTCTGAAATATCAGCGCGTCCTTCCAGATTCACACCATATACTTTTGCTCCATCATCAGCATTTGTAACAGTAATTATATTACCCCTTCTTTCGCCCACAAATGGGTTTTTTAGGTGTGTATAGNNCATTGAGATTAACACTTCTGATTTGATGGTACATATCAATAGATCCGCTTAAGCTTTGTGATTGCTCAGCATCCAAGTCTTTAGAAAGTTGTCTTATAATTTGCTCTCCACCGGCAATGTCAACATGTAGGTCTTCATCAAAGAGTTGTGGTGCTCGGAAGCCTTCGCTGTAGCTCAGTCTGAAATTGATGTTCTCGTTAGGATTGTATCTAACGTTTCCACGTGGGCTAAAGATCAAATTATCAACCAAGTTGTTCTTATCTAAACGTCCACCCATGAGAAAACTCCATTTGTCGTTTATCCATTCGTTTTGGGCAAAAGCGGTTGCTGTTTTAGATCTTTGTTTTATAGATTCAACCCTGTATCCGCTAACATCATCCAGTTCACTTCCAAGATATTCCAATCCACCAGTTAAGCTTGCAGGCATAAACAATAGTTGATCAAATTTGCGATTGTACTGTCCGCCTATCTGATAGGTAAGATCTGTAGATCTACCGTATGACATGAGTCGGGTGTTATAATTATCTATTTCTTCATTTACTGCGTCTATTTCTTTCTGGGTCATTCCGGGTACTATTTTTGGAAAATCTCCTGTTGCCGGATCACCCGCACCATAATAGCTTTTGCGGTGTGTGTGTTGTGCAGAAGCATATAAACTAACTTTATTTTTTTCATCTGCCGATGATTGATCATATTTCAATCCACCACCGTTTATGTAATGTTCTGCCTGCTCTGTAATGTAGGCTTCGTGTGCCGGACGATCAAGTCTGTCACCACCCCGTCGAAACTCGTGCATGTTGTGATATTCAAGTGTGATTCTTGAATAGTCACCCGTTTTCAAGAATGATCTGAGTCCTAAAGAGCGGTTTTTCAGAGTGGGCAGTTCGGAAAATCCATCCCCATCATGATCATAAGCATTGCGCGCTCTGTGTTGACCATACACCAACATCCCAGCCTTTCTATCGTCGGTAATAAGAGAGGCATTGAAAGAGGTGTTGTTTTCAAATGCCCCCGATGAGTTAAAGTTTGTCAGCGTGTGTGAAAACTCAGCGGAGTTTCGCAACGGCTCTTTGGTAACAATGTTGATTGTGCCACCAATGGCTGACGAACCCATAAGAGCCGATCCTCCTCCCCGTATAACCTCTACTTTTTCAATCATATTTGCAGGAATCTGTTCAAGCCCATAGACACCTCCCAATGAGCCTACTATAGCGCGTGAATCTATCAGTATTTGAGAATATGGACCGTCTAATCCGTTAATTCTTATTTGATTAACCCCACAATTCTGACAATTGTTTTCTACACGCAAACGNNGTTGAAACTTCAATCCTTCGGAGAGGGTGTTTGAGTTGGTGGCTTCAAATGTTTTCATATCTATTACGCTCACAAGAGAAGGTGACAGACGGCGCGTATTGCCACTTCTGTCTGCCGAAATAACCACGTCTTCAAAATAAATAGAACTTTCTTCCAAATCGAAATTCAATTCTATCGTTTGACTCTTGAGGATTTTGACTTTTTGAACGATGGTTTTATAGCCCATCATTTTCACTTCAATGGTGAACTCTCCCAAGGGGAGGTTTTTTAAATAGTAATGTCCAGTCTCATCTGTGGCTGTGCCAATGCCAGTTCCTTTGATTTGCAGAGTTACATAGGGTAGATGAGTCTGAGTGGTTTTATCCAACACATGTCCGAAAATATTTGCATCGGTATCTTTGTTTTCTTCAGCATGAATATTTGTGATGATAAGGCATAGCAATGCCAATAATATATATTTGAATTTCATTGTTTGTCTTTTAAAAATGTATGAGATGGGAGTCCAAAAAAAGTTGATATTTTAGCGTGCGTTTATATATCACACACTTCTCTTTTTTCAGTAAAAAGAGCAATAATCAGCTTTTAAAAAAATAATTTAGCAGCAAAATGAGTATAAATTCTTGTAGAACGAAACTTATACTACCAATGAAATAGGAGGAGCACGAAGAAGGTTGGTATTTGTTTTTTGGAGAAATAAAACATTTTTCTCATAAAAGAAATTGTGAGGAGTTGAAAACCGAATAGGACTATTGATCTCAAAGTGAGGAACAATAGCATCAGTAGAGATGCCATGCGTGTGAAACTCAATGGCTATTAACTCTTTTGTAGTATGATTGTGGTTAGTGTTCTCACTTTTTTGGAACGGATGTGAGTGAACCACAATGGAATCATGTATAAAATGGCTATGGGTAAAAAACATCTTCCCGTTTATAAAAAATATAAACAGTATAGGTAAAAACCATTTTAATAATTGTTTTAAATACTTCCTTTGCATAGCTACGTGCAAAAGTATACCTTTTTGTGCAACTGGTGCAATTGTTCTTGAGAAAATTGCATTAAAATCTATAAATCATTGTTTTTTACTTGACCAGAGACTGCCTTTGATTCAAATATAGTGTGTAAAAAAAATCAGAAATTATTAGTGAAAGAGAGGGATTCGAACCACTCAACATATTCCGTTCAAATCTAATCGTTTACAAAACTTTAAAAGCAATGGTGTACGATTTGGGAAATATCGAAGTCGATGCAATCTTGTATGTTATGTCTACCTTCTGTCTGCATGTAACTCAGGTTCAAAGTTAATACATTTTTTTGGATATGCAACTACATTGTAAATCAACCACATACCTGAGGTGCAAGGTGCAAGGTCTATATATAGACACTTGCATCTTGCACCTCAGGGTATAGATTTATTGATTTAAATTTTAAGCATCAAAATTTGATGTAAATCTCTCACGATACACCGATCTTTTCAGTTAAAACCAACAATAATCTTCTACAAGTTATTTTAGGAGCAAAGATAACATAACAATATATCAACTTTTCATCATTTCATTTTATTTTTAATAATTAACTGCTTATCTTTGGAAAGTAATTATTCAAATAGAATTCTATTGCGTATAACTTTCGAATTTAAATGTATATACGAATGTTTAAAAGAGAAGTTGCGTAAATAAGACGTTGTGCGTCAGCTGAAAAAACGACATTCACGATAAAAGAATAAAAAATGAAAACAGTTCTTATCTCACTTTTCTGTTTTGTACTGACTATGACAAGTTTTGCACAAAACAACACCGACACGACCGAACATATGACATTTAAAGGAGTGCCTATTGACGGAACATTAAATGAATATGTTTCTAAAATGAAACAAAGTGGATTCGCTCTAATAGGGACAGAAGATGGTGTCGCAAAGCTAAAAGGTGATTTTGCAGCTTACAAAGGTTGTATAATCGGAGTTGCAACTTTAAAAGGAAAAGACCTTGTAAGCAAAATAACTGTCATTTTTCCCGAACAAGAAGCTTGGTCATCACTTTCATCAAACTATTACAATTTAAAAGAATTGTTGACTGAAAAATACGGAGAGCCATCAGAAACTGTTGAAAAATTCGATACTTATTCAGAACCTGATGACGACAACGCTAAAATGCATGAAGTAGGAATGGATAGATGTAAATATTTCACAACCTTCGAAATGGAAAACGGAAGTATTCAACTCTCTATTGAAAACGGTGGGTTCTCGTCAAGTTTCGTAATGCTTTCATATTACGACAAAATAAACAGCGAGAAAATAAGACAAAAAGCGATTGACGACCTTTAAAAAGAAAGCCGAACGCACAACATCGGCTATAGCAAATGCGGGCTTACTGCTTAAAAATGAAAATATTAGAACTTAACAACATTCGGTCTGGCGGACAAAGATTCGGTTTCAAAATCCCGCACTTGCCATAGCCAGGGCCGTTACCTGCTATGTAAAACCAAAGACAACTTAATAGAAAACGACATGATCATAACTAACAATCACAGACCACGATCGCGAAAAAATGAAAATAAATGGTGGCGATTTATACCAGTCTTCATTCTGACTTTATTAGTTGGGGTATTTGTCGTCAGCTGTGAAAAAGAAAACGACAGTNNTATTACGTAAAGTATGAAGTAAACAGTTCAACAATTTACATGGGTGGAAAACTCGACATGACAATAAGGACAGAAGAAAACAAAAACCTAACTCTTGAGATAGATCAGAGAACACTTCATGAAACTATAATTGGACCTGTAGAGAAAGGATTTGCTGCTTCAATGAGTGTTACTGCCCAAGGGAACACTCATGACAAACTGAAATTATACACGAACATCTACGTAAGCAAGAATGGAAGTCCCTTCGCTCTCAAAAAAAGTGATGGCAGCGATGAACCATGAGATTTTGTTCAACTGAGTTACACCATAGATTATTGAGAACATGAACTTCAAGATTTGTTCGAACA
>DENY01000005.1:37750-37949 GCA_002359825.1 Bacteroidales bacterium UBA2632 | reverse complement strand
GTCCATTTCAACAAAACCGAAGCCTCTGGATCGGCCTGAAAATTTGTCTGTAATAATTTTTGCTGAAGAAACTGTTCCGTATTCTTCAAAAAGTTCTCTTAAATCGGGTTCTGTAATTTGATAAGTTAACCCGGCAACGAAAATGTTCATGTGAAAATAATTAAATAATAATTGAATTTGTGCAAAGGCTTGTAGCTGA
>DENY01000005.1:19654-37550 GCA_002359825.1 Bacteroidales bacterium UBA2632 | reverse complement strand
AGTGTCCAATATTAATTGAATACTCTTTACTTGTTTTTTGAAATCTATTTTATATTTTTTGTTATGATTTATCGATTATCCTATAGCTCATAGCTTATAATCCCTTTTCCTGTTCCCAATTTTGATTTATTGATTTTGAGATATATATTTGCCTTTTTATTTAGAAAATCACGTTTCAATTGTTTTATCTCTTTGATGGAAACTTTAGGTTGAAACTTTCCAATGATCTTTTGTTTGTTTTTATCAATTAATTCGAAGCTGCGGGATTTAATGTCAATTGTAATTAGTTCTGCAATTACTACAACTTCCTCTTCTCGATTATTGATATCATCAATATCGTCTATTACACGAATGGGAGTTGGTCTGTTGCTCCTACTTGAATTGTAGTCTTGTGCGGGTTTAGCTACAGAATCATTTTCTGATACTATTTCTGCAATTGGTCTTGGTTTATTGCTCCTACTTGAGTTGTAGTCCTGAGCATATAACGGTTTTGGCAAAGAGTCATTATTATTGATTATTTCAGACATCGGTCTTGGTTTATTACTTCTGCTTGAGTTGTAATCTTGCGCAGTTATAGCAACAGTATCATTTCCTGTTACTAAATCTTTAATAGGAGTTGGTCTGTTGCTTCTGCTTGAATTGTAATCTTGTGCAGGTCTAACAGTAGAGGTTTTCCCTAAATTGAAGCTTATTCCGGCATTTANNAAGACTTTTTTCTTCAAATGGAGTCGATCTAATAACATCTGTTTCTATCTCACCAGACGGATGAAATGCTTTAGAGATGTCCCTTGAACTATATTTTACGGGGTTGCTTAAGCTTGTGTTATAACTTGAGCCAATGAAAAGACGCACTTTGCTTGAAAGTTGTGCTCCTAACTTTATTCCTATATCTGTATGGAAGTCTGTGATGTTTTTACTTTCAAGATTGAAAGTGTTAAAAAAGCCCTCATCGAATTTATCAAAATAGTCAGGAATGTTTTCAGCATCTTTGGTTAATCCAGGAGTCTTGATTAATGACATACCAATATGTCCATAAAGTTGAATGAAAAACATATTTATGGGAAGCGTGTATTGTGGTCCTATTCCAAATGAAATATTAGTCCATGATTTATCGAGGCTTTCACAATTGTCTTTTATACCGAAGTGACTATAATTTGCACTTACACCTAAACCTAAGTTTTTATATACTCCTTTGTTGAGCATCAATCCCACTTGGTATCCATTCGTTGCATAATCTTTGAAATCACCTGTTGGTATATTGATTCCTCCTTCAATATCAAGTGAAAAAGAATTTACATTGATTTTGTTAGTTTGAGAGAAGCTACTGTAGGATATGAACAGCAAGATTGTAGCAATGATTAATTTTAGTTTATTTGTTAGTCTAGTATCTGTCTTTTTATACATAATATGAAAGTGTTAAGTTATTAAACTTGTTGTAGACCAATATTATCTATTGCTCAAGACAACGCTAAAACTTTAGTTGAATATTTAGAAATTTACAAGATGTCTAACATATGTAAACAGGTATGGTTCATGATTCAGTCTTTGTTAACACTTTTGAATTGCTATTTATATTCATTGGAAATGTATTGTTGCTAACCTTTTTCTTCAATATAATGGAGTAAATTCAAAATCAAAGGGTGTTTAGTATTAAAATGTAAATGAGTTTATGAAATAATGATTCACTAGAATATTAAACCTTAGTGTGCTCCAATTGTTGTACTTAACAACACAATATATTTAAAAATAAAAAGAATAGCAAAATGAAAAAAGTAAAAATAACAAATACAGATTTAGAAGTATCACACATCAATTTTGGAGGTAATGTTCTTGGTTGGACATTAAACGAGAAGGAATCATTCGAAGTATTAGATGCTTTTGTGGAAGCCGGGTTCAATTTCATTGATACTGCAGATACCTATTCATGGTGGGCGAATGGAGTAGGTGGACAATCCGAAACTATTTTGGGAAAATGGATGAAAGCAAGAAACAACAGAGAAAATTTGATAATAGCCACAAAGGTTGGATCACAAATAAATGAGCTCCCAAAGGATGTAAGTAAACAACATATCTTACAATCGGTAGATAAATCACTGCAACGACTACAAATTGAATATATTGATTTGTATTACACACACTATGACGATAACACAACCCCAGTTGAAGAAACTTTATCTGCATATGATGAAATTATAAAAGCTGGTAAAGTTCGTTACATTGCGGTTTCAAATATTTCTCCGAAAAGACTTGTAGAATCTTTTGAGGTAGCAGAAAGTAATAATCTACCTAAATACGTTGCTTTGCAACCACACTACAATTTAATGGAGAGGACACCCTACGAAAGTGAATATAAACCTATCGTTGAAAGACACGATTTAGCAGTTATGCCTTATTATTCTTTGGCATCGGGTTTCTTGACAGGAAAGTATCGTTCAGAGGAAGATTTAAGCAAAAGCGTGCGTGGAGAAGGACTCAAACATTACCTAGACGAGAAAGGTTTTGCCGTTCTTAATGCTTTGGATAAAATTGCAAACAAACACAATACTGTTCCTGCCACTGTGGCTTTGGCTTGGCAATTGGCGCAGCCAACTATCACATCGTCAATTGTGAGCGCAACAAGCAAAAGTCAGCTCCAAACAATTATTGATGCCCCTTCCTTGAAGTTGGATGCTGAAGATTTAGCCCATTTAGATGAAGTGAGTAGATGAAAACTGATTAATTAGGCTTATTATCAGAATATTTTGTGCATTCGAAGCGTCTGAGATTAACCTCTCAAGTTTATTCTTTGAATTTAACTTCTATCCTTCTCTTTTCTCCATTCTCCAAAGGAGTAATCACCAACCATCCAGCCGATGAGTTAGAAATTGGTTCGATTTTAGCATTGAATGATTTATCAATTGATTTCACTGCATCTTTTGCAATGGAAGGAATAAAAACCATTGTGGGAGAACCGTTGTTTTTATCTTCTTTCCACGTCATGCTAAAGGTTTTATTCTCTCTGTTGTATCTGTATTCCAACAAGTCTCCGTTGGTATAGGCAGGATAGGGACGCAAAAGTGCTTTATTGAAATAAGCTAAATTGTCCATCTTGGATTCGTAACTCCAATATGCATTACCAAAAAGATGCGTTTCTATTTGCGCAACTGCATGTTGTGCAACAGGCACAATATCTTCGCCGTGTCGATAAAATGCGCCCCATTCGCCCAGCCAAGCGGGCATATTTAATTTATGTGCTGTTTCTTGGANNNNGCTAACGTATTGGTGATGCATCTGCTGCATTCTTTGTATCCGTTACCAAATCGTAACCGTGTGGTGCATAAGCCAATAAAGAGTCATGCGTTCCATCTACAAGTGTTGTCCGTGCTATGCTACTTCTAATGCCCATATTGCTGAGATATGAATGTTCTAGAAAGAGGATACTTGACGTGTCTACCTCTCTGATGGCATCACTCACTTTTTGGTAGAAAGGTTGCAACTTTTGAGTTTCAAAATCTCTATTAAGGGGAAATAATGCATCAATAACGGCTGCGAAATTCTTTTCGGAAGATAGATTCTGTAAGGCTTTGGTTCTATCATCAACACTGCTCCATATCAACTCCAATTCTTTGCGAGAAAGTTCTTTGCCTGTTGTATCAAACAACATTTTGCCGTAAGCTTCCAGCAAGGTTGGTATAGCTTGGAGAGCGTCCGAACCAGAGAAAGGTTCATTCATCAGGTCATAACCTATTACAGTTGGGTTGTTGGCATACCTTTTGGCAATGTGTTGCCACATATTTGCATAATGATCTTGCAAACCAACTCCATCAGAAGCTAAAGTGTTTGCCCAAAAATTATCAAAAGAAGTTTGTACGGCTTCGCTCAGCAGATATGCATCGCTCCAAATATCGCCCATTCTGTGAGGTTTTCCTTCGTTGATAGTAGCCCATAGAGGTGCGCCATTGGCATAAAGTGTACTATATAAATCTTGATGCATATCTAACACAACAAATATATCGTTTTTGGCAGCCCACTGTATGTGTTTGTCTATATCTTGCAGATATTTTTCATTATAAACGCCTGGTTCAGGTTCTAATCTATCCCAAAAAACACCAAATCGAATACTGTTGAAGCCCCAATTTCTCAATTTTGTATATAATGTTGAATCTTTAGATACAAGATATCCTTCATCTTTCAATTTATTTATCACATTGATTCCATTCAAGATAACTTGTCTGCCTTGATTGTCCACAAATTTATCTTCATAGATAGTGATCTTTTTTGGTATAATGGCGTCAATTTTATAATCAGTATTCTTCTGCTTACAACTCACGAAAAGAGAAGCAATGACGATTGCCAAAAAGACAAAATGTATGAAAGATGATTTCTTTCTCATGCTAATTTTGATTCATTTTTAATGTTGTTATCTTCTATGCAAGCTTTTTATTCTTTCTAATAACTCTCCTTCTGCTGGACCTCGAACTATAATATCCTTCACCACATTTTCTATAGGAATCAAGTTGATAGTTGGAAGTGCTGTGCCGAATTCTTTAAGCCATTCGCTCAATTGTTGTCCTGACCCAGCATATACTACTGTACCGATCCCTGCCATGCCATGTGCTCCGGCGCACATGGGGCAATGTTCGCCACTGGTGTACATTGTGCTATCTCGTCGTTGTTCCTGTGTCAGATTGTTTAATGCCCATTCAGCCAATTCATATTCGGGATGGGCGAGTGCATTCAAAGTGTTAACTTTATTGCGCGCTTGAGCTAAAATATTATTGTCTTTATCTACCAAAATAGAACCAAAAGGTCTGTCGCCTGCCTCCACCGCTTTTTCGGCAAGATCAATACATAAAGCTAAAAAATGTTTGTCTGTGGAAGTTAGATCTCTATTCATATTGTTTAGCAATTTCTTTTATTTTATCTGATGGGATCATTTTTTGCTTGTTCGGTTTGCTTGTCAATTGCAACATCGCTTGGGCAATAGTTTTACCCTGAATCATTTTGTAACGTGCAGGAATTAAAAAACCAAATAGCTTCATAAAAAGCTTGGAGAGGTCTTCACCCATCCGTTTCTCTTTTCTATTGCCCACTATCAGTGATGGTTGCAACAAGTATGTGTGTTCAATTTGTTGCGCAAGCACATCGCGCTCCATTTCACCTTTCAACTGACTATACAAAACCTTACTGTTGGGATTGGCACCCAAAGCTGAGATTACTATAAAGTGTGGAATAGAATTTTGCTTGGCAAGTTTTGCAGCTTCCACGGGAATACCATAGTCAATGGCGCGATACAGTGCTTTATTGGGTGTTTTAGCTTTTGTAGTTCCTATACAGCAAAACACTACATCGCCGGTGAACTCATTGGCATAATCCGATAGTTTTAATAGGTCTACTACATGTTCCTCAATTTTTGAGTGAGCAGTGGTCAACTTCTTACGTGTAAAAACTTTTATCTTTTCATAATCTGAATCCTCTATTAATAATTTCAATAAATGTGAACCAGTCAATCCAGTTGCACCTAATAGTATAGCTTTCTTTTTCATCATCTATCTTTTTTGAAAATCTACTTCTTCTTTTTCTCTTAAATCTCTGATACGGAATTGTATTGAGTGTTTTTCTGAGTGGATTTTATTTATTATTGTTATTCCAAAGCAACAATGCCCTTGCAATAGCTTTTTCTGCAATGGGAGCCATTACTTTATAGCCTGCTTCGGTTGGGTGAACACCATCATAGGTTAATTCATCTTTCAATCCATTTTTCTCATCCGCCATGGGTGTGAAGTAGTCGGCATAAATAATATTGTGTGTATCCGCATAATCTTTGATTCGTCGATTAAGTTCTATTATCTTATCGGCAGGTTCAATANNATACCCTTTTTCCAAGGATAGTCATAAAAAGGAACAACCGAGCAGAGCACCACTTCAATGTTATTTGCTTTTGCCAATTCAGCCATTGAGTAAAGATTGTCTTCAATCATTTCGAGTGTAGAAGGTCCCGTGTTTCCAGCAATATCGTTCGTTCCTGCCAAAATAACAACAACTTTAGGATGTAGCTTTATAACATCTTGTCTAAAACGAACTAACATTTGAGGAGATGTTTGTCCGCCAATACCTCTATTGATGTAATTGGGATTATCGAAAAATTCTGGTGCACGCTCACCCCATCCTTGGGTAATGGAGTTGCCCATAAACACAACTCGGTCTTCATTTGTTTTAGGCAGTCCCGCCTCTGAGTTCTCTTTTTTAAATCGATTGAGATTGGCCCAATCTTGAGCGCTTGTTGTGCAAGTGATATTCATAAACAGAGAAAGTGCAATAAATAAGGAGGTTCGTAATAATGTCATGATTTTTTTATTTTTTAATTCCTTTAAATATATGTGTTACGCAATATGTCTTCAATTTTAAGCAATATCTTTCAATATGCAGAGACATTATTTGTTAAACAATTAATATTTCGTTTTGTTTGTATTGCAAATGCTCAAAAATAAATAAAAATCAACTCATTAGTTACACCTTTCATATAAAAATTGTACTTTTAAAGTCGTAAAATTAGATTCATATAAAATATAATGCGTAAACCTGTAAAAATATTAGTATTGGTAGGTATTATCCTATTGATATTAGGGATGATTTTCTATCCAAAAATAAGAAGTTTGTTTGTTGGCGACACAATCGAAGAACCCACTGCAAGTCCTATGGCTTCAAGAGGAGGACAGACCTTGAGCGTGAATGCGATAGTTCTGAAACCGCAAACTTTGAACGATGTATTCAGAACGAAGGGGGTGTTGCTTCCAGACGAAGAGGTTGATCTTATTTTTGAAACCTCGGGCAAGATTACACAAATCAACTTCAAAGAAGGTTCTTTTGTAAACAAAGGACAGTTATTGGCGAAAGTCAATGATGCTCCATTACAAGCTGAACTCAAGAAGCTGGAATCACAACTACCTCTTGCCCAAGAGAGAGTGTATCGTCAACGAACGCTTTTGGACAAAGATGCGGTGAGTCAAGAAGCTTTTGAAACAGTGACTACCGAACTCGATAAGCTAAAAGCTGATGTGGAATTGGTGAAAGCTCGCATTTCACAAACAGAATTGCGTGCTCCATTTAGTGGCATGATTGGTTTGCGAATGGTGAGTGAGGGAACGTATGCCTCTCCTCAAGTGATGGTTTCTAAGCTAACTAAAATATCTCCTTTGAAAATAGAGTTTTCAGTGAATGAAAGACAAGAGAATGAAATTGTAGATGGAACAAAACTTACATTCACTGTAGAGAACGACCTGAATACTTACGAAGCGTCTGTATATGCAGTGGAAACATCACTTGAGGCAAACACACTTTCACTGAAAGCGCGTGCCCGTTATGCTAATCCAGGAGGTAAAATGAAACCAGGTCGTTCTGCCAATATTGAAATTCAATTGCGAGAAATAACCAACACATTAGTTATTCCGAGTATTTCGTCCATTGCCGAAATGGGGCAAGATATAGCATATACGTATGTAAATGGAAAAGCACACAGAGTAGTTCTGACAAAAGGACTCCGCACAGCTTCATCGGTTCAGATTCTTGAGGGCCTGAATATCGGTGATACTTTACTTACAACTGGAGTAATGCAACTACGCGACGGCATGAACGTGTCGATTGCCCAACTTGAGGAATAATTATCGGGAGATTTATTAAATGACATTATCTGAATTAAGCATAAATAGGCCAGTTTTATCAACTGTGTTTATCCTCGTTATTATTCTCTTTGGAATAATCGGATATCGCAGTTTGGCCGTGCGTGAATACCCCAGTGTGGACAATCCCATTATTACGGTGAGTGTCTCTTATCCTGGTGCAAACGCGGATGTGATAGAGAAACAAATTACAGAACCACTGGAACAAAATATTAATGGTATTCCTGGTATTCGCTCACTAATGAGTAGTAGTAGTCAAGGGCGATCGCGTATTACAGTTGAATTTGAATTGTCAGTCGACATGGAAACGGCTGCCAATGATGTACGCGACAAAGTCTCTGTTGCACAAAGATATTTGCCACGGGATGTTGACCCACCTACTGTAGCCAAAGCTGATGCTGATGCAGAGCCTATTATGCAAATCACGGTGCAAAGTAATTTGCGCTCGTTGTTGGAGTTAACCGAAATTGCAGAGTTGACTGTAAAAGAACGATTGCAGACTATTCAAAATGTGAGTTCGGTTGCTATTTGGGGTGAAAATAGATACGCTATGCGTTTGTGGCTCGACCCTGTTAAAATGGCTGCTTACAAGACCACACCCATGGAAATAAAAGCTGCTTTAGACAGAGAAAATATTGAACTTCCTGCAGGTAGTATAGAAGGTGATGATATCGAACGTTCTATTCGTACATTAGGATTGATGTTGACTCCCGAAGAGTTTAATAACCTTATAATCAAAGAAGATGATTACCGCATTGTTCGTTTTGGTGATGTAGGCTTTGCTGAGTTAGATGCAGAAAACCGCAAAAACATCTTACGCCGTAATGGTATCCCCATGGTGAGTACGGTGATAATTCCACAACCGGGAGCCAACCAGATTGAGATTGCTGATGAAGTACGCATTCGTTTGGAACAAATGAGAAAAGACTTGCCCGAAGATGTGATTGTAGAGGTTGCTCACGATAGTACACGTTTCATTCGAGCATCTATCGACGAGGTGAAAACCACAGTTTATATAGCATTTATTTTAGTAGTAATCATTATATTTTTATTCTTGCGCGATTGGCGTGTCACAATTATCCCTACCATTGCGATACCTGTCTCTTTAGTAGGAGCTTTCTTTATCATGTATTTGGCTGGTTTTTCTATCAATGTGCTTTCGATGCTCGCCATTGTGCTTTCAGTAGGGTTGGTAGTGGATGATGCTATTGTTGTCGTCGAAAATATTTATCAGAAAATAGAAAAAGGAATGACTCCACGCGATGCGGCCATTGCAGGCTCGGAAGAGATTTTCTTTGCTGTTATTTCTACAACCATCACATTGGTAGCCGTGTTCTTCCCCATTGTTTTTTTAGAAGGGATGACAGGACGACTATTTCGTGAGTTTAGTATAGTAGTGTCGGGTGCAGTAATTATCTCTTCATTTGTTGCGCTCACTTTTACACCTATGTTAGCTTCTAAGTTATTGGTGAAGAGAGAAAAGAAGAACTGGTTTATGCTCAAAACAGAACCTTTCTTTGAGAGCATGAATAATACTTATGAGAAATGGTTGGTTTATTTTATAGCTCACAGAAAATTAGTAATTCCTATTTTCTTAGCAACTATTGTGCTCATCATTGTATTCTTCATGTCTATTCCGGGAGAAATGGCTCCATTGGAAGACCGTTCGCAAGTGATGGTGAGAACAACACTCCCTGAAGGTGCTACTTATGAGTATACTCGCGACTACACCAATAGGATTTCGCATATCGTTGACTCTTTAGTCCCCGAAAAGGAATCGAATATGACCATCGTCTTTGGAACTTTTGGAATGGTGCGTCTTACTTTGCCAGATATGACAGAAAGAGAAAGAAGTCAAATGGAGATTGCTGATGCATTATCAAATGGAGTGCGACCCGAAACTGCAGCTCGAGCATTTGTACAGCAGCAATCCACCTTTGGTGGACGACGTGGAGGTATGCCACTACAATATGTTTTGCAAGCTCCAACGTTGGCTAAATTAGAAGAATTTATTCCATCTTTTATGGCAAGTGTCAATCAAAGTCCTTATTTCCAAATGGCGGATGTAAACTTGAAGTTCACTAAACCCGAAACCCGAATAGTAATTGATAGAGACAAAGCTGCACTATTGGGCGTTAGTACACGTGATATTGGTCAAACCTTGCAATATGCATTGAGTGGTCAACGAATGGGTTATTTCTATATGAATGGAAAGCAATATCAGATATTGGCAGAAATCAATCGTCAACAAAGAAATACTCCTTTAGACTTGAAGTCTATTTATTTAAAAAACAATCAGGGTACAATGATTCAGATGGACAACTTGGTTAAGTTGGAAGAGTCAGTTGCACCACCTCAACTCTTCCGTTACAATAGATTTAACTCAGCTACTATATCAGCGGGCCTTGCCCCTGGCTATTCACTGGGTGAAAGCATCGACGAGATGGATCGCATTGCTAAAGAGACACTCGATGATACTTTGTGAACGGCTTTGGAGGGAGAGTCACGCAGTTTTAGAGAAAGCTCCTCGAGTTTGATGTTTGCTTTTTTGTTAGCGCTGGTTCTCATTTTTTTAATTCTGGCTGCACAGTTCGAAAGCTTTAAAGATCCTTTAGTGGTTATGCTAACAGTACCCCTTGCAGTAACAGGTGCATTATTCTTTATGTGGATGTTTGGTGTTACTATGAACATATATAGTCAAATTGGAATTATCATGCTCATTGGGCTGGTTGCCAAGAACGGTATTCTTATTGTTGAGTTTGCCAATCAACGTCAGGAGAATGGTATTGTCAAATTAGAGGCTATTCAAGGAGCAGCCGTTCAACGTTTACGCCCAATTCTAATGACAAGTATCTCTACCATATTAGGCCTACTACCACTTGCATTGGCTGTGGGTGAAGGAGCCAACGGTCGGATAGCAATGGGAGTTGCAGTTATTGGAGGATTGCTTGTTTCTACACTGCTCACCCTTTTTGTAGTGCCAGCCATGTATATGTTTATATCCACTCATAGGGAAGTTGAAACGGCTGACGAATTATCAAATCAAGATTGAAATGAAAAGAGTTTTTAGTTTTATAATATTGTTTTTGTCCTTGTCGTTATCTTATCTTACAATAGGACAGGTTGTCATTGGACCTATTATTGACTTGGAAGAATGTCTTAGAATTGGATTGCAACAGAACTTCGATATCCGAATTATGCGTAACAATCAAGATATTTCTGACAGAAATGTAACTTGGGGAAATGCAGGTCTTTTGCCCTCAATTGATGCAAATACAGGTTATAATCTAAAAAACGACAATACCAATCAAACTCCAGCTGATGGCTCTGACGAGAAAACAATTCGCAATAACAATACCCAAACACTCAATGCAAGTGTCAATCTCAATTGGACAATTTTCGATGGTTTTAATGCGCAAACCAACTACGAAAAGTTGAAAGAGTTGAGGAGCATAGGAGAGCTGAATACACAACTGACAATCGAATCATTCATAGCCAATCTCTCAGCCGAATACTACAATTTGGTTCAAGAGACAATGAGAATGAAAAACCTCAAATCGGCAGTGAAGCTCTCGGGCGAACAGTTGCGCATTGTGGCTGCAAGATATCAAATCGGTTCTTTGTCGCGATTAGATTTGCAACAAGCACGTGTTGATTTCAATGCAGATAGTTCGCGCCTAATCCGTCAATACGAAGTGCTGAATACGTCTCGTATAAAACTGAACGAACTAATGGGAATTCAAGATGTGGAAACTCCACTGGTTGCAGCAGATACATCGATTATATTAAAGCCTATTGAGCCCAAAGAGGTTTTGTGGAACAAAGTATTATCTCAAAATATCTTGTTGCAACTTACACAAAAAGATATTGCGTTGAGCCAACTCAATCTCAAGAATATTGAAAGCAGATACTACCCTTATGTTCGATTGAACACCGGGTATGGTTTTTCGCATTTCAATTATGATGTTGGAAGTTACGATAAACAACGCAATTGGGGACCGAATGTTGGTGTCACGGTTGGGATAAATATCTTTGATGGATTCAACAAACGTCGTGAACAAAAGAATGCTCGAACACGCATCGAAAACACCAAGTTAGAAAAAGATCAAATGCAATTGGCCATCAAGAGCGACTTCTCGAATATGTGGCAATCCTATCTCAACAACTTAGAACTCTTTAAACTGGAAAAAGAAAACGTAGAGAATGCTCGTGAGAATTACGAAATTGCTATCGAAAGGTACAAGTTGGGCGATCTTGCAGGAATAAGATTGCGCGAAGCGCAAAACAGTTTGTTGGAAGCTGAAGAAAGATTGGTGACTGCTCAATTCAATATCAAATTGAATGAAATTTCGTTGAAACAGATTAGTGGGATGGTAAAGGAGTATTTGGCGAATTAAAAGGCTAAAGTTATTACACCATTAAACTCTCGGCTTGAATACTGCATCGCAAAAGATTAAGATGCTATATAAATAAATGATAGGAGATAAGGCTGATTGAATAAATTAAGATTGATGACTGCAACATATCTTATGAATAATGAGTTTTTATCAAGGATATTTCTTTAATTTGCAAATGATTGTGTAAATTTGAATAATCATCAACTACCTGATGAAATACCATCACGATAATACCCAAATCAGATGACAAGAAGCAAATTAATTTCAGCCACTTTTCTTCGCGATTTATCCAATCTACCCACTGCCTATTTTGCATTGGTGATGGCTACAGGTATAGTATCTATTGCTTCATTTTTCCTACACTATACTTTTATTGCAAAACTTCTTTTTTATTTCAATATAGTAGCCTACATCTGGCTATCTCAACTTTATATTTTAAGAATTGTTCTTTACCAACAACAATTCATGACCGACATCAAAGACCCTGCCAAGAGTCCAGGTTTTCTAACTTATATAGCAGGCACTTGTGTGTTGGGTACTCAGTTTATTGTTATTGCAGGAAACTTTACAATAGCGTCCATTCTTTTTTACATTGGAAGTTTCGCTTGGTTGATTCTTATTTACACAGTATTCACGGTATTCACAGTGAAAAACAATAAACCACCCATTAATGAAGCGATTAGCGGAGTTTGGTTGCTTATTATTGTATCTACCCAATCTGTATCTATTCTAGCAAGTCAATTGACAGGACACATACCTTTTGCCAATGATTTGGTTTCTTTTTTTGCCTTGACCATGTTTCTTTGTGGTTGTATGTTTTACATTATTATCATCACGCTCATCGTTTATCGTATGTCATTTTTTGAAATGCGAGCTGAGGAGTTTGCACCTGCCTACTGGATAAATATGGGGGCTGTGGCTATTTCCACATTGGCCGGTTCGCTTTTAATTCAAAACACAAACCATTGGTCGTTTATTACAGAAATACTTCCATTTCTAAAAGGTTTCACACTTTTCTTCTGGGCTATTGGAACATGGTGGATTCCACTCATTGTTATATTGGGTATATGGCGACATGTTTTTAAACAACTCCCTTTAAAATACCATCCTCAATATTGGGGAATGATATTCCCTATGGGAATGTACACTGCCTGTACATTTAAGTTGTCTCAAGCTCTCGATCTATCTTTTCTGATGATTATACCGTCTTATTTCATTTATATTGCATTAGTGGCATGGGGTGTTGCTGCATTTGGCATGTTTTACGCTATGGGCAAAGATTATTTGCTTGTTAAAAAGGCCTCTCATTCTTAAACACTTACATCGATCTCACTTAAGCTTGGCATTATTTTAAATTACCCCAGTTAATCAATGTTATTTATTTCTAATCTGCGATAGTTCATCCTTTTATATTTGTGTAGGATGTTTCCATATTGTAAATTTATTGCACGTTTGTAAAAACATTCTTGAAAATCAAACAACAAACACGTAAATGTTACGTTCATCTTCCCTTTTTTAACTTAATATGCTTTTATTATGAGCCTACTCAATAAACTCATCTACTTTAGTAAAGAAGCAACTGTAAGTCCAGACAAACACGTTGTTACAACTGATACCCCCCGTGATTGGGAACGGTTTTACCGCAACCGATGGCAATTTGATAAGGTAGTACGCTCTACCCATGGAGTGAATTGTACTGGATCTTGCTCGTGGCAAATATTTGTGAAAAATGGCTTAGTAACATGGGAGTTGCAAAGTACAGACTATCCAGAAACACGCCCCGATCTTCCCAATCACGAACCACGTGGTTGTCCTCGCGGTGCAAGTTACTCATGGTATCTTTATAGTGCCAACCGGGTGAAGTATCCTATGATTCGTGGCGCATTGGCCAAAGCATATAGAAAAGCTAAAGATCAGTATAAAGACCCTGTTGTGGCATGGGAAAGCATTATGGATAATCCCACTACACGCAACGAATATATAAGTCAACGAGTCTTGGGAGGTCTCATCCGTCTCGATTGGAAAGAGGCTGAAGAGATCATTGCAGCTGCCAATATCTACACAATCAAAAAATACGGACCAGATCGTTTAGTGGGTTTCACGCCCATTCCTGCAATGTCAATGGTCAGCTATTCTTCTGGAACTCGATATTTGAGCCTACTCTGAGGTACAATACTAAGTTTTTATGATTTTTATTGCGATTTACCACCCTCTTCTCCACAAACTTGGGGAGAGCAAACCGATGTTCCAGAAAGTGCAGATTGGTATAATTTTTCATTTCTTATGTTGTGGGGGTCGAATGTTCCGGTTACACGAACTCCAGATGCACCTTTTTATACTCAAGTGAGATACAAAGGCACAAAAACTATCAATATATCTCCCGATTTTAGTGAAGCAGCCAAATTTGCTGACCTTTGGATAAAACCAAAGCAAGGCACAGATGCTGCTGTGGGTATGGCTATGGGTCATGTAATTTTGAAAGAGTTTTATTTAGATAAGAAGACTCCCTATTTTGAAAAATATGTAAAGCAATACTCTGATTTGCCATTCTTGGTAAAAGTTGAAAATAAGAATGGACGATATGTAGCTGGACGAGTTGTAAGAGCCAGCGACTTGGATGCAAAATTTACCACAGAGGAAAATGCTGATTGGAAACCGCTTCTTTTTGATGAAACAAGCAAACAGTTGGTAATCCCCAATGGTACTATTGGATCTCGATGGGACAAGAGTCAAAAATGGAATTTAGAAATGGTGAATCTTTTAACTGGAGATGAGATTTCACCACAACTCTCTTTTGTAGACAACTTTGATGAAGTGAAAGAGGTCTCTTTCCCTTATTTTGGTGGAAATGATTACAAAAACGAATATTTTAATGCCACCAAACATGATGAGATAGTCATTCGGAAAATACCTGTACGTAAATCTCCCGATGGAAAGTTTTTATACTGCACAGTATATGATTTAACTATTGCCAATTATGGTCTCTCATTAGGACTTCCTGGAGAAGCTCCCTCTCCCGACTATACGGAAGATGCGCTTTACACACCAGCATGGCAAGAAAGAATAACTGGCGTTCCGGCATCACATATAATATCCACTGCACGACAATTCGCAGAAAATGCTGAGAAGACTGAAGGCAAATCCATGATTATCATTGGTTGTGGTGTCAACCAATGGTATCATACAGATATGATATACCGAAGCGCCATAAACATGTTGGTGTTTTGTGGATGTGTGGGGAAATCTGGAGGAGGTTGGTCACATTATGTAGGACAAGAAAAACTTCGTCCTCAAACTGGCTGGACACCTTTGGCATTTGGATTAGACTGGCAACGTCCGCCTCGCCACATGAATGCAACTTCCTATTTTTACATGCACACCAATCAGTGGCGCTATGAGAAAGTGGGATTATCAGAATTATTATCTCCATTGGCTGACAAAGAGAAATGGAACATGATGTCGGTGATTGATTGTAATGTAAAATCAGAACGCATGGGTTGGTTGCCTTCAAGCCCACAACTAAACGACAATCCTATCAAACTTGGTCAACATGCTGCAGAACAAGGTAAGGATGTAAAAAGTTTCATTACAGAAAAATTAAAGAGCAACGAACTATCCATCGCTTCTGAAGATCCAGATGATCCAAAAAACTTCCCGAGGAATATGTTTATATGGCGATCTAATCTCTTGGCTTCAAGTGCCAAAGGGATGGAGTATTTTATGAAACACTTGTTGGGCGCACAAAACAGTGTGATGGGTGCCGACTTAAAAGCAAACGGAAAGCAATTACCACAAGAAGTGAAATGGCACGATAAAGCACCCGAAGGCAAATTGGATTTATTGGTGACACTCGATTTCAGAATGTCCACATCAGCGCTTCACTCAGATATTATTTTACCTGCAGCCACATGGTACGAAAAGAATGATTTAAGTACCACTGACCTGCATCCCTTTATACACCCCTTCACCAATGCTGTAGATCCTGTTTGGGAAGCTCGCACAGATTGGAATATATTTAAAGGATTAGCTAAAAAAGTTTCAGAACTTTCGCCAGGTCATCTTGGAATAGAAAGAGATATCGTGCTACAGCCCATGCAGCATGATTCTCCTATGGAGATTTCAGAAACAGCTTATGCCAAAGATTGGAAGGTGGATAATTTAGAGCTGAAACCGGGCAAGAATATGTCCGATATCATTGAAGTAATGCGCGATTATCCCAATACGTATGAACGATTTACCTCGTTAGGTCCGCTTATGGAAGAGTTGGGAAATGGCGGAAAAGGCATTAGTTGGGATACTAAAGAAGAGGTTGCATTGCTGAAAAAGCTTAATCTTTCACCTATCATTGGACATAAATCCAATGGGAGAGCTCTTTTAGAAACTGACATACATGCTGCCGAAATGATATTAACGTTAGCTCCCGAAACCAACGGACATGTTGCCGTGAAAGCATGGGAGGCTCTGGAGAAAGTAACAGGCCGTAAACACCGCCATTTAGCAGCTAAGCGAGAGGACGAACAAATCAGATTTAAAGACCTGATTCAACAACCTCGAAAAGTTATCTCTTCGCCCACTTGGAGTGGGATTGAATCTCACGAGGTTTCATACAACGCTGGTTATACGAATGTGCACGAACTCATTCCGTGGCGCACACTTACTGGGCGACAATCTATTTATCAAGATCATCCTTGGATGATAGACTTTGGTGAAAACTTGGTGTGCTACAAGCCACCCATTGACACCAAATCGTTGAAAGGAATGATTGAAAAACTAGAGGGTAAAGAAAAGTATATGATTCTCAATATGATGACTCCTCACAATAAATGGACCATTCACTCCACCTGGTCAGACAACTTAATAATGCTTACTTTGGGCCGAGGAGGTCCTGTGGCATGGTTGAGCGAAGATGATGCAAAAAAGATGGATTTGGTAGACAATGATTGGGTGGAAGTTTACAACCAGAATGGGGCTACTGTAGTACGCTTAGTGGTATCGCAACGAATCCCCAATGGCGCACTCATCATGTATCACAATCAAGAAAGAACCGTGAATATGCCAGTAAGTCAAATTACAGGAAACCGTGGGGGTGTTCACAACTCCGTTTCACGACTCTGCTTGAAACCCACTCATATGATAGGCGGATATGCACAATTGAGCTATGGGCTCAATTACTATGGTACTATAGGTGCCAACCGCGATGAATTTGTTATTATCCGAAAACTCAACAAAGTTGAGTGGATGGATGAACCAATTGAAGAAAATTAAATAAAAACTGAAATTCCATGCAAATACGCTCACAAATAGCAATGGTAATGAACCTTGACAAGTGTATCGGCTGTCACACCTGCTCGGTTACTTGTAAAAACGTATGGACATCGCGCAAAGGCGTTGAATACGTATGGTTCAATAATGTAGAGACTAAACCCGGTATAGGTTATCCCGACGAATGGGAGAACCAAGATCGCTGGAAAGGTGGTTGGACAGTTGATAAAGATAGACTCACTCCAAAAATGGGTGGCAAATTGGGTGTTATGAAAAACCTCTTTGCCAGTCCCACCATGCCCACTATAGATGATTATTACGAACCTTTCACGTTCAACTATTCGATTTTACACAAAGGTTCTAAATTCAAAACTCCTCCCACAGCTCGTCCTCACTCTATACTGACAGGAAAAGTGATGGAGAAAATTGAGAAAACCCCCAACTGGGAAGATGATTTGGGTGGAGAATTTGCAAAACGAAGTAAAGAAACCAACTTTAAAGATGTTCCCAAAGATATCTATGGCGAGTTCGAAAATTCGTTTATTATGTATCTACCCCGTATATGTGAGCACTGCCTCC
>DENY01000005.1:13791-19643 GCA_002359825.1 Bacteroidales bacterium UBA2632 | reverse complement strand
AAGATGGAATAGTTCTTATAGATCAAGATCGCTGTCGTGGATGGCGACAATGTGTTAGTGGTTGTCCATACAAAAAAATATATTTCAATTGGGAAACCAAGAAGTCAGAAAAATGCACTTTCTGTTATCCACGTATTGAGGTTGGTGAATCTACTATCTGTAGCGAATCGTGTGTAGGGAGAATCAGATATATTGGCATGATTTTGTATGATGCTGACAAGATTAAAGAAGTGGCAACAACTGCCAATGAAAAAGATCTTTACGAAGAACATTTGAGCATGTTTTTAGATCCCAATGATCCAGAAGTTATTGCTGAAGCACGAAAACAAGGCATTCACCAAAATGTATTAGAAGCAGCCGCTGCATCACCCATTTACAAGATGGCCATCGAATGGAAAGTTGCCTTTCCGCTTCATCCAGAATATCGAACATTGCCCATGGTGTGGTACGTGCCACCTTTGTCGCCTATCCAATCTGCTGCAAATAGTGGTGCCATTGGCATGAATGGAATTTTACCCGATGTGGACGATATGCGTATTTCTCATAAATACTTGGCCAATCTTTTCACGGCAGGAGACGAGAAACCCGTAAAAGATGCACTCAAACGTATGTTGGCTATGCGTGCTTATATGCGTAGTAAAACTGTAGATAAAGTGATAAACACGGAAGTGTTGGAAGGTACAGGTCTTACTCCCGAACAGACAGAAAAAATGTATCACCTCATGGCTATAGCCAATTACGAAGATCGTTTTGTGATACCCACCAGCCATAGAGAAGAAGCCAAGAATGTTTATCAGCATCAATCTAGCGGTGGTTATCCTGATGGAGATAGCAATGATACAGAAAAATTTAAAAATCTATTTGGAGGTATTTAATCATGATAAAGACATATAAAATACTATCTCTTTTACTCTCATATCCAAATGACGAGTTACAAGATTTTTTACTTCAAGTAGAAAATGAATTGAGAGAAGAAGCTTTGTTACAGGAGGAAACAATAAGTGAAATAGCTAAATTCTGCAAAAGATTCAACCAAATTGACCTCACTGACTGGCAGGAAGAGTATGTGCAACTATTTGATTATTCCAGGAGTGTCTCCTTGCATATTTTTGAACACATAAAGGGTGACTCAAGAGATAGAGGGCAAGCAATGGTAAATCTTATGGAGTTTTACAAAGAGAAAGGCATGCATCTTACAGCCAAAGAACTGCCAGATTATATTCCTGCCTTCTTGGAGTTTCTTTCTACCCTTACTATCCCAAAGTCAGCTGAACTTTTAGCTGAGACTGTGAATATTATGGATAGAATTAATGAAGCCTTGAGCGATAGTGAAAATCTGTACAGCTCTATTTTTAAAGCTATCATTTCCTTATCGGCCAAGCAACCTGATAAAGCCATAACACATGAGATGATTAAAAATGAAAAGCCGTTGGATTTGGATGCTGAATATGAAGAAGAGGCAGTGACTTTTGCTGGAGCAGCTCCATCTTGTTCATCACAAGCAACTTCTGCTTGCAAATCAACAATACGTCCCATTTGATTTGTTTAACTCATAAAACCTAAAAACATGGACAATTATATCAACAACATACTGTTTACCTATCTGCCACATGTAGCTTTGGCCATATTTACGTTTGGTATTATCACACGGCTATTTATTGGCAATAAAACCGTACAGGCTGAATCTTCACAGTTTCTTGCAGATAAGAAAGTAAAATTGGGCAGCAACCTTTTTCATGTGGGTATCATCTTTGTCTTTTTCGGACATCTCACGCTTTTTATCCCCGAATGGCTCTATCATATGGTAATGACCACCGAAACCAAACGAATAATTGCTTTATCGATGGGGTCTTTATTTGGAATAATAGCCATTGTGGGGATGTTCATTTTGGTAAGCAGACGATTTAGCTCACCACGTATTAAATCAAACAGTAGTTTTCAAGATTACTTCATTATTATATTGCTGCTCGTTGAGGCAATAGTTGGACTGACTGCTGTAGCTCAAACAGCCACAGGTCCAATCGAAAGTTATGCTGCTTTAAGTGAATGGGCACAAGCTGTGGTTACTTTTCGACCCGATGCTGGGGCGATCATAGCCCATCATTCCATTCAATACAAAATCCATATCGTAACAGGACTTTTTATTTTTATGATTTTCCCTTATACAAAATTGATGCATATATTGGTTTTTCCATTTGTTTATGTATTTAGATCGGGCTATCAATTGGTTAGGAAAAGAGTTTGATGGAGGTTGGCTTTTTATAGGATAAATATTACTGAATCTCTTCAGATTTCTAATTATACAAATTATCATATACCCCGTATTTAGTGCGGGGTTTTTTATAGTTATTCTTTCATGGTCGGAAGGATACTACCCTGTAAAGCACATTTTATGTGTTTTTTGTCAAAACATTTTCCGTCCAAAGAAAATGTTTCAAACAGATGAAAATTGCATCCACGGTCGTGAAAATGTTTGAAAAAGGATTATTTTCATTTTCTTGCCCCAATTCGTGTCTTTTATCTCTTGAGAATTCAATTCTCGCTGTAGAATTCCATTTTTATCAGTTGATTCTTCAATTTAAGGATGGTTTTTATTTCATTAAGGCACTTTTTTCTCATTTTTGCCCCTTAAAACATCATTTTTGTTTTTCAAAACATTTTCACGAGCGTGAATTGCGTTTTCATCAGATGAAAGTCCAATCCAACGTCGTGGATTTGACTTCCGCCTGTTTTAAGGCGCATCTTCTAATGAATTGTAAAATATAACTTACTATTATTTACAAATTGATACTTGTAGCAAACTTAGAAATATGGTGATTGTCAGAAAAACACACATTAATCAAATTCTTTCTTATCAAGCGACTGCACAAGATGTTGATGCCAACTATTCACATTGCGCAGACTTATTGCAATGGAGCGTGCAGGGTTTAAAATAAATTGACGAGGAGTTGCAAGACTACTAATTACCATAGGTAAAATACCAAATGCATGATTCACAGAAATGTAGAGTTGTCTGAATCCAGAGCGAAAAAAGAGGTGTTGCATGAGAGGAGCACGCAGTTCGGTACTGATAGCCGCAAAACCTGTCACAACAACAAGCGCGCGTAAAACCATAATCATTCCACCAGAAAGTGCAATGATACGCCCTTCCAAGCCACCGACAGGTGTTTTACTAAAGAACCAAGCCAAGGCAAGTATCACCAACAATTGCATCCAAAACAGCCACTTTTTTAATTGTCTCATGGCAAAGCGATATCGCCAAAAGATAAAAACAAACCAAGGGAGGGTCACAATAAGTGCAGCTCCGAGCGTAAGAGTGCTCAATGCGTAAAGCATAATTGGAATAACAACAACTAAAAAAATTAAATATCGAGTTGAATATTCTATTTCCTCAGAAGGTTGTTGCCATTGATTACCATGGACTTCTGATGAGGGAGTATATTCATGATGCTGTTCTTTTTTTGCTCTTTGCCCCAACCTGTATCCCAAAAATGCAGCCAAAGCACCTAACAAAGCATATATTAAAAAGAGACTCAACACAGCTCGCATGGGTTGTACATTTATAAAACCCAACTTCTTAGTGGCGTAGATGAACATCTCTTCATAAATCAGAAAAATATCCCATCCATAAAGTAAAAAGAGGCGCACAACTTTATGAATTAAAATCCCTATCATTGTTAGCATTCCTGCGCTTATATATCCTGTGATATTTCTTCCTGCAATACGCACAGCAAGCTCCATGATGAATCCCTCCAAAGTAATAGCTATCATAGGTCCTAAAATAACGGCACTGGGCGAGATAGATTTCATAAGAGCTGTAATCACACCTGCTCGCCAGATAATTCCATATTTGGGCCATATTTGAAAGAAACCAATCACTAATATTATTGAAATAAGCGTGAGTATAGTTCCTGAAAAAGGAATACGCAGATTGTGCAGAAAACTTCCCGCTATAATTTCGATTCCTGCCCATAATCCGGCCAGAACAGATGCTTTGATCCACTTATCGTTTACTCCTCTTTTTGATGTTTCCATAAATTACGGGCTTCTGCTAAATTATTTGGACTATTCACATTCAAAAATGCATGTTCGTTGTAAAGTGGATGCTCTCGGGTTATCTTTACATACTCCACTGATACCAAATCTAATAATCTTTTCATCTTCAATTCACGTGCATCTATTTGTTGTTTTAAAAATGGAAGAATACCTTTTCGATAAACAGCACACATCGTTTGTAAGTGCCCATCGTGGTCGATTGGAATAGTAATTAAAGAGTCACTTTCTACAGCTCGTTTCAGCACATACTTCAATAAAGATACAGAAACCAAAGGAATATCACATGATACGATCAAATTTAACGAAGTGTNNAAACTCATCGGGTATTTGAGGTAGTGAAATGTTGGTGTAGGTAACGGCTCCACTACTCACCAAAATAGTTGAAGTTACGGCCTTCATTTTGTGAATCATACGGATAAGCATAGACTCGCCGTTCATTTCAGCCTCAGCTTTGTTGAAACCCATGCGACGACTTTGACCACCTGCCAAAACTATTCCCGTTATATCTGAGTTGTTTAAATTCATCTATGTATATTAGTAATTTGTTTGAACTCATTGTTGAAAGATAACTAACATAGAAATTCCTTAATACGTTCAAATGCTTCATTGGAATTGCCAAAATCGGCAGAGCTAAAAATATGAGTGGGTTCGATCTCCCACTTTGCCAATACTTGATCGAGCAGCCTCTCTTTTACCGTAAAAATTAAAGGAATAGCAGATTCTAAAAGCTGTGTGAAGCTATTACTCCAAAGTTGCTCTCTCAGTTCATAACCGCCAATTTCATCCACAACCGCAATGTCAGGAAGATGAACCAAAAGCTCCTTGATACAATCATTACCCATTTTCACACCTTCTGAGAAAAACTTAAAATGGTTGGGTCGTTGATCAAAAGTAGCAATCCTTTCTATTAAAGGACTTTTTTCATTTGTTTGAATATCTGTGATCTGATAACTATCTGACTTTATATCATGTGTTGCCACAAAACCAGCTACTACAAAACCATTCTTCTGTAGAAGATCCGAAATGTTTGTAATAAAGGTTGTTTTCCCACTTCCTTTTTCACCAGCGATGATGAATATTGGTTTCAATAATTAAATATAATATGAATTAAACAGCATGCTTTTTATATTCAAGCAAAATAGATGAAAAGCACGACAGAATCATCTACTTTTAAATGACAAATAAAACCTACTTAAAACCTACGTAATACATTGTTTCATATAGTTTTATTTGCTTCCTTGACACGATTCCTTATTTGGTAGATAAGTACTGGAATCATTTATGTTTTGTAAATTTAATATTTTAATTTAGACTCCAAAGGGTATTATTAAAAATAATTTTATTTTTAATCAGTATAAGTTTTGCTCAACCATTTAAAATGTTTTCTGCGTTAATAGTTTAGTTAAATATGCGGTGAGCTACTTCTAAATATATAAAAAAGTTGTACCTTGTAAAGCATAAGAAATATTAAACATCTTATACATGAACAAAGAGAAATATAATATTGAGTTTGTATTGGGAAATGCATCTCAAAAGAGCCTTTGGCGGATGCTTACAGACCCTACCGCCATGGAAGAATGGTTTGCTGATAAAGTTAAAATGAAAGATGATACCATTTATACTTTTATATGGAACGATAAAGCTAAAGAAGCCGAAATGGTACTGAAAAAACCCATAGAGCACGTTAGGTATAACTGGTTGTCGAAGGATAGAGAAGGCATCTTTTTCGAGTTTAAAATACATAAATTAGAGTTGAGCCGTGTTATAGCATTAGAAGTAATCGATTTTGCATCGAC
>DENY01000005.1:0-13738 GCA_002359825.1 Bacteroidales bacterium UBA2632 | reverse complement strand
ACTTTTTGTGGGAAAACCAAGTTGATTTATTAAAAAGAAAATTAGGAATTTAAAAAATACCGTTGTTTTACATACACGTGTGTCAATGAAGTTTTAAAACAAACCTTTGTTGTGGCTTTTTATTTAGCTACTTTAGATATTAAAATCGTTTTAGAACCAACGAATTTGTTATCTTTGCACTACTAAATAAACTGAAGTTTGTAGAGGTATTGATGAAAAAGNNAAATATTCCGTTTAAAAAGACTATATAGCTTTATTCTGCAGTCTTTTCTACCATTGTTTTCAATGACATTTGTCATCTGCTTGTTTTTAGTGCTGATGCAGTTTCTTTGGAAATATATCGAAGATATGGTTGGAAAAGGCTTAGATATGAGGGTTCTCGGTGAGATGTTTTTGTATGCCTCGCTAAACCTTATACCTCTTGCTCTGCCACTCTCTATATTGCTTGCCTCTATCATGGTGTTTGGCAATTTGGGCAAGCGTTTAGAGCTGTTGGCTATCAAATCAGCCGGAGTTCCGTTGCTCAAAACCATGAAACCCCTTATTATACTCATTGTATTTATTAGTATTGGAGCATTTTTTTTCCAAAACTATGCCATGCCCAAGATACAAGTGAAGTTTTATTCGCTACTCATCTCTATACGTCAGAAGTCTCCTGAATTGGATATTCCAGAAGGAGTGTTTTACAAAGAAATTGACAACTACAACATATTTGTTGAACGCAAAAATAGGAAGACAGGTATGTTGTACGATGTAATGATATACGATGTGTCCAAGGGATTTAATAGTATGGCTGTGATTGTTTGTGACTCTGCCTCAATGAAATTGTCAGAAGACAAGCTATCATTGGCTTTTACTATGTTTAATGGTCAGCAGTTTCAAAATTTTCAAAGCGATAACATAGGAACACAACGAGCATCAAATGAATTTGTTCCCTATAGTAGAGAGGACTTCAAGAAGAAGCAAATGCTAATTCCCTTTGATGCCAATTTCAATAGGATGGAGGATAGCGCCTTGGAAGAGAGTTCGGGTTCTAATTGGGTGTCTAAAAACTCAGCAGAATTGAGGTTCTCCATCGACTCCATGAACCACAAAATTGATAGTATGAATGTGTTAGACAGAACGCAAATGAAAAAATACTCTCATTTGTCGTTCCGAAACTCCTATGATACAGATAAAGACTCTATTCAGCTACTCGCCCAAAGTGCGGATATAGCCCCAATAGATACTATTTTTAATAATGAACCATTAGACATAAAGGCTTCAATTTTGAGAAATGCTGCTACTAAAGCAGAGAATAATAATAATGAGTTTCTATTTAGATCGATGTCCAAAGTGACTACACAGAAAACAATCAATAGACATTGGGTAGAGTGGCATAGGAAATTCACCTTGTCTTTTGCCTGTTTCATTTTCTTCTTTATTGGTGCACCACTTGGCTCCATCATCCGAAAAGGAGGCTTGGGAATGCCGATTGTTATTTCGGTTATTCTTTTTATTATATACTATATTCTTGATAATGTGGGCTATAAGATGACACGTGATGGTGTATGGATTCATTGGGTAGGTATGTGGTTCAGTTCGTTTATATTATTTCCTCTTGGAATTTTTCTCACTTACAAAGCCATGAATGATTCAGTGATATTGAACGCTGATGCCTATCTTGGATTTATCAAAAAAGTCTTTTTCATACGTGAAGATCGTCATTTTGCGATGAAAGAAGTGATTATAGCAACTCCTGATTATAAAGGAATAACTTTTAAAACAGAAGAGTTGAATAGAGATATAACTCTGTATTTAGATAAATTTAAAACAATGAGTTATAAGACTTATTGGTTCGATGAAGAATATGATAAACTATTTACTGATATTAAAAATAATTTAGAAGCGATGCTCAACTCATTGGCCAATTCCGCCTATCAAGAGATATTAGATAAAGCAGAAGAATATCCAATATTGATTGATAATCAACGACCATTTTCCCCCAATACAACTGGGGCTAAGATATTAGCGTTTTTTCTCCCGCTTGGAATAGTGATGAGATTGATATCTTTTCTTTTCGAAAGACGACTGAATAAAGATTTAGCTAAGGTGAGAAAATTAAACAATGAACTACAATTAATTACAGAAAGATTATAAGACAAACTGTTTGTTATAATCTGAAAATTTGTTACAAAATATTATGCAAAAGAATAAGTTAGATACGATTGAAGAGGCTATTGAAGAAATTAGAAAAGGCAACTTTATTATCGTTGTAGACGATGAAGATAGAGAGAATGAAGGTGATTTGATTATTGCTGCAGAATGTATTACTCCAGAGAAGATTAATTTTATGGAGACGCATGGTCGGGGACTTGTGTGTGCACCTATCACTACTGAACGTTGTGAAGAGTTAGATTTACCCATGATGGTAACAAATAATACTTCTGTACATGCAACTCCATTTACAGTATCCATTGATTTGCTTACACACGGCTGTACAACAGGCATTTCTGCTTACGACCGAGCGCAAACTATATNNGGCATTGACACGCGAAGAGACAAAACCAGAAGACTTTGGTCGTCCTGGTCACATCTTCCCACTTCGAGCACAAACAAGAGGTGTATTAAGAAGAGCCGGGCATACTGAAGCCAGTATTGATTTTGCACGCTTAGCCGGATTGTATCCCGCTGGTGCCTTGGTAGAGATAAAGAAAGAAGATGGCTCAATGGCACGCTTGCCCGAATTGATGGAGATGGCAAACGAGTTTGATCTGAAAATAGTATCGGTTGCCGATTTAATTAAATATTTACTGCAGAAAGAATCACTCATTGAGAGAGGTGAAGAAGTATTGTTGCCCACAGAATATGGAGATTTTCGTTTGATACCTTTTTTGCAAAAAGCAACTGGACAAGAACATGTTGCTTTGATTAAAGGAGAATGGACAGAAGATGAGTCTTTATTAGTGAGAATGCACTCGTCGTGTTTGACAGGTGATATCTTTGCTTCTAAACGATGCGATTGTGGAGAGCAATTGCACCAAGCTATGCAATTGATTGAAAAAGAGGGGAAAGGTATCGTAGTTTATCTCAATCAAGAAGGGCGAGGGATAGGTCTAATGGCTAAAGTTGCTGCTTATAAATTACAAGAAGAAGGTTACGATACTGTAGATGCTAATTTGCATTTGGGATATCAAGCGGATGAACGAGACTACGGAATAGGAGCACAAATATTGAGAAGCTTGGGTGTTACTAAAATGCGATTGCTCACCAATAATCCTGTCAAACGAATTGGATTGGAATCTTATGGGTTGGAAGTGACAGAAAATTTACCTCTTGAGGTCCGTACAAACAAGTTCAACAAGTTTTATATGGAAACCAAAAAAACTAAAATGGGACATGTTTTAAAAAGCTTGAAGTAAATGAATCTAATTTTGTTGTTGATCAGTTTACTTGTTGGGGGAATAATAACCTGGTTTGTTACTTCTTCGATGATGAAATTGAAAATGNNCTACGATATCGTAATTCAAAAGTTGAACCAATCTCAAACAGATATCGAAGTTGCAAAACAAAGAACAGGACTATTGCAACAAGATAAAACTGATTTACAAAATCAAATAATAGATTACAAACGGCGAGTTGAAAACTTGCAAATAGATATACAAACGAAAGAGAGAGATATCTCTACACTAACTGCAAATCTAACTGCTGCAAGAGAAAGTGCTTATAATCAGTTGCAGGATTTGAATCAATTAAAAGTTGATTTAAAAGTGAAAACTGAAGAGTTCAATGAATTGAATAAAACAGTTGCTTCATTAGCTGCAAATAACAAAGCTATGGATGAGAAGTTGAACACACAGAAAGCTGACATGGAAGATCTGCGCAAGCAATTTAACTTGGAATTTGAGCATATTGCATCAAAGATATTAGATGAAAAATCGAATAAATTTACTAAGTTAAATCAAGACAACTTAAGTGGAATTCTGAAACCTTTGGACGAGAACATCGAATCTTTTAGACGAAAAGTGGAAGAGGTATATGTTACCGAGGCCAAAGAACGATTCTCATTGGGCGAGGAGGTGAAAAAGTTGCAAGCACTCAATATGCGTTTGAGCGAAGAGGCAACCAATCTGACCAATGCTTTGACTGGAAATTCCAAAACCCAAGGAGATTGGGGTCAAATGATTTTAGAAAATATTCTCGAGAAATCGGGATTGGTGCTGAATAGAGAGTACTTTGTGCAAGAATACCTAAAGGATGTCGATGGTGGATATTTGAAAAACGAACAAGGTATACGAATGCAACCTGATGTTATCATTACCTATCCTGACAACCGTAATATAATTGTCGATTCGAAAGTTTCTCTATCTGCCTACACCCGCTATGCTTCTTGTAATACTGTAGAAGAAGAAAAGAATCACACAAAAGAACACATTCGATCTATGCGCAGGCATATAGATGATTTAAGCAAAAAGAGTTATCAAGACTATGCAGAATCATTAGATTTTGTGATGATGTTTGTCCCCAACGAACCCGCTTTCTTATTAGCTTTGCAACACGACCCAGACTTGTGGCACTATGCTTACGATAAGAAGATATTGCTGATAAGTCCTACCAATTTAATTGCGGCATTGAAACTAATTGTGGACTTGTGGAAAAGAGAATACCAAAATCAGAATGCACAACAAATTGCCGAGCGAGGTGCAGCCTTATATGACAAGTTTGTGAATTTTGTAGACTCATTTACTGTAATTGGTGACCAACTCAACCGTGCCCAAGCTACTTATCAAGCTGCTTTTGGACAACTGAGCACAGGAAGAGGCAATTTAATTGGACAAGCTGAAAAGCTAAAGGGTTTAGGCGTTAAGTCTAAAAAGAATCTTCCAGCTTCATTGGTTGATGTATCAAACGAGAATTGAAATAAAGATCAACGATATATTAATATATTAAAGAACAGATATTATGTACGGAAAAATGCAAGAACACCTACAAAAGGAATTAAATTCCATTAAAGAAGCAGGACTTTTTAAAGACGAAAGAATTATAGTTTCTCCACAAAGTGCAGAGATTAGAGTGAAATCGGGACAAGAGGTACTTAATTTTTGCGCCAACAATTACTTAGGTTTGTCAAACAATCCGTTGTTGATTGAAGCTGCAAAAAAAGCATTGGACGAACGTGGATACGGTATGTCTTCTGTGCGATTTATATGTGGAACACAAGATCTTCATAAAGAGCTTGAACACACAATCAGCGAGTTTTTCGGAACTGAGGACACCATTCTTTATGCATCTTGTTATGATGCTAATGGAGGAGCATTCGAACCTCTTCTTACTGACGAAGATGCTATAATATCTGATGCTCTCAACCATGCTTCTATCATCGACGGAGTACGACTTTGCAAAGCACAACGATATCGCTATGCCAATGCTGATATGGCGGATTTGGAAGCTAAGTTGAAAGAGGCTCAAAAACAACGATTCAGAATAATTGTTACCGATGGTGTGTTTTCAATGGACGGAAATGCTGCTCCAATGGATAAGATTATGGAGCTTGCCAAAAAATATGATGCGTTGGTGATGATTGACGAAAGTCATTCTGCTGGTGTTGTAGGGAAAACAGGTCGCGGTGTAACCGAAGAATACAACTGTTTTGGTAAAGCTGATATGATAACGGGCACTTTAGGTAAAGCTTTTGGTGGAGCAATTGGTGGTTTCACCACGGGTAAGAAAGAAATTGTGGAGATGTTGCGTCAGCGTTCTCGCCCTTATCTTTTCTCTAATTCAATACCTCCTATTGTTGCGGCTGCTGGAATAACAGCTTTTAAGATGTTGCAAGAGGAAAATACTTTGCAAGACAAATTGCATGAGAATGTGGACTATTTTGTAGCCAAAATGAAAGAAGCAAAATTCGATATCAAACCCACTCAATCAGCTATTTGTGCTGTAATGCTATATGATGCAAAACTCTCTCAAGAATTTGCCGCGGCATTGTTGGAGGAGGGTATCTATGTTATTGGATTCTATTACCCTGTGGTTCCTCAAGGTGAAGCAAGAATTAGGGTACAGTTATCAGCAGGTCACGAACGTGAACATTTAGATAAAGCAATTGCTGCATTTATCAAAGTGGGCAAAAAGTTGGATGTGATTGGATAATCTCTTATCGTTATTGCTAAAAAATAAATTGATTCGTAGCAGTCTCAAAACAATATAAACAACAACAAATATGAAAGCTTTAGTAAAGTTACGTCCTGAAAAAGGTATTTGGATGCAAGATATTCCAATTCCATCATATGGAGTGAACGATGTGCTTATCAAAATAAAGAAAACGGCTATTTGTGGAACTGATTTACATATTTACAATTGGGACGATTGGTCGCAACGCACCATTAAAACTCCCATGACCATTGGGCACGAATACGTTGGAGTGATTGAAGCAATGGGCGATGGTGTAAAGAATTTAGAGATCGGTGAAAGAGTAACAGGAGAAGGTCATATTGCATGTGGACATTGTAGGAATTGTCGTCGTGGAAAATTGCATGTTTGCGAGAATAGCATTGGCGTAGGTGTCAATCGAGATGGGGCATTTGCTGAATACTTGTCTCTTCCTGCCGAAAATGTTGTGAAGCTTGATCCTCGCATTTCAGACGAAATGGCTGCCATTATGGATCCATTTGGTAATGCAACTCACACTGCACTCTCTTTTCCACTTATTGGAGAATATGTATTGATAACAGGCGCAGGTTTGATAGGTAGCATGGCTACCGCCATTTGTAAATTTGCTGGAGCTCGCTATATTGTAGTAAGCGATTTGAGCGAACCTCGTTTAGAGATAGCACGCAAAATGGGTGCAACCCTCACAGTGAATCCTTCCAAAGGAGAAACTATCGAGCAAGCTATTGAGAAATTGGGCATGCGAGGGTTTGATGTTGGATTAGAAATGTCTGGGTCGCCCCGTGCATTCAACGATATGATTGCAAACATGTATAATGGGTCTAAAATTTCATTGCTAGGCATACTTCCCAATACAACAACTGTTGATTGGAATGCTATTATCTTTAAAGCTCTCACATTGAAAGGAATATATGGTCGCGAAATGTGGGATACATGGTATAAAATGGAGCAAATGCTTGTTTCAGGAATTGACTTATCTCCCATTATCACACATAGGCTTCCTATAGATGATTTCCAGAAAGGTTTTGATGTAATGTCAAGTGGCGAAAGTGGTAAAGTGATATTAAGTTGGGATTAAAATCTCAATAGATATATACAATATAAGCGAACTTTCTCAGGAGAGTATTAATATAACAAAAGAGGCTGTCTATTTTTTTAGACAGCCTCTTTCTGCGTTTATACATTTTGTTGTTGCTCAACCATCATCTTCTTCCACTTGAAGTATCCAAAAACTGGAATAATGGAATAGACGATGAACAACACTGCAGTTGTGTCAAGCCCTTTCCAAAAGTACAATCCTGTAGATACTATATTCACCANNATCCACATTGCCAAAATGCTGAGTGATGTTGTAAAACTATCTCCATATGGAACAGGACTATCTGTGAAACGGATAAGTACATATGCTATAACTGCGAATGTTATCAAAAATATCGTTGCTAATTTTACCAAGTATCTTCGTGGAAGATGCGATATCATGATTTCATCTGTTTGCTTTAAAGATTTGGACCATATATACCACCCATAGATACTGACAAAGAAATAGTAGATATAGATACCCATATCAGCGTAAAACTTACTTTGATAAAAAATAACGATGTAGACCAATGGCATAATTACGCCTACTGGCCATAACCATATATTGGCTTTATACTCTAAGTAGAGGTATAAAAGACCAATAATGAGGCCTACAAACTCGAGAGGATCTATTGCACTTATTAGTTGAGAAATATCCATTGTTTGATATAGCTGAGAAATTAAAACCTAACAGTTACTCGCCCCATAAAGTTGCGTGTTGCTTGCGGAAACAATCCTTTATAGACCTTTTCGGTACCATCATTAAATTTATCTGTACTTACCAAAGCGTTAGCTATAAAGTCCTTGTCGAACAAGTTGTTGATTATAAATTGAAGGTCGATACTTCCAACATTTTTCATCCTGAAGGTATATCCGGCAACAAAATTACTCACAAAATATGCATCTAACGAGTTCTCATCGTTTGAAGTATTGTCGTAGTATTGTTTGCCTACATATTTGCCTAATATGTTCAACGACATATTCTTTATTGGCATATATGTCAAGCTTCCCATTCCCACTAAGTTAGGAGAGAAAGAGATGTCTGTTTCATCATAGAATTCCTCTTTTTGTTTTAATTCTTCTCCATATCCGGGAGTATAGTAGTCATAGTATGCTGTATAATTTTTAATTATATTTTTGCTGATTGTAGCATTTGCAGCAACTATAAATTTTGGCGAAATGGAAACTTGAGCTTCTAATTCTACTCCTGTGCGATAACTATCTTTTACATTTTCCATAATGTTATATCCCGAATCGCTTTTCTTACCTGTTTGCACCATTTGGTTGTTGTAATCCATATAGTAGAAATTGGCTGCAAGATTCATTCCACGGTTATTTGTAAAACGATAACCCAATTCGTAGTCAATCATTCTTTCGGGTACTATTGTTTTCTTCGCATTTTTCTTTACCGCATCCTTTAGGTCTGCACGCAAAGGCTCGCGTTGCCCAACCGCTACTGAAGCATAAAACTGACTATTATTGTTTGGTTTGAAAAACACTCCACCTTTTGGGTTCATAAAACTATAGTAGTGATTGCTAGTTAGGTCGGCCATATCATCGTCAGTCCCAGTCATTCGATAGTCGATGTAACGATATTGTAGATCAGCAAAAAATGAAACTTTATCGTTTAACTGATACTCAGCTTTGGAGAAAAAGTTGATCTCTTGTTTTTCTCCTTCGTTACGATACCACTCATGATTTTCTGCAATACCATTATTGTACTTAATCCAGGGCAAACGACCATAATGACTGCCATCGAAATCGCTCCAATAGCCACCAAGCACAAGTTGCAAAGGATTTAGATTGTAGTTGAACGAAAAATTGGCAACATAAAAATCGTTTGAAAGCAGTTTGCGACGAATCATTTGAGAAGATTTATATGTAACACCATCTACCTCTTGGTTGTCCAAACCATACTTTGAGAACTTGTCTCCTTTTATCATATCCTCTCCTGATCGATAATTTTCATAATATCCATAACCATTGGTGTAGCTAAGGCTCACATTCATAGATAGCTTTTGAGTCAACTCGCGGGTAAACATTAGTTGCAAGATGTGAGAGTAGTAGTTGTCGGTATCGTTATCATAATATCTGATATTGCCGGCATCATCTTTATACATGCCCGCACTGTTGAATTTACGACCATATTTCTCAATATCTTCAGGAGACGCACCATTCCAAGTGATACCTGTGTGCTGAGTGCCGTTGATGTAGCTAAGGCGCAGTAGTTGCTTTTCGCTATAGTGTGAGAGCGATGCAAAAATATTGCTGTGATCTACTTTTCCATTGCGGATATACCCATCGCTAAGTACTTTTGAGTATCGAGCATCTAAAGCCAATCCATTACTGAGCATTCCCGACCCTGCAGCAATAGAAGAAGAAAATGTGCCATAACTACCTACTGAAGTGGATGATTCACCATATGGACTGGAAGTAGCTCCAATAGTTTTGAGCGACATACTTGCACCAAATGCAGCAGAGCCATTTGTAGAAGTGCCCACACCTCTCTGTACCTGAATGTTTTGCAGTGAACTTGATAAGTCGGGCAGGTTGACCCAATAAACTTCTTGACTCTCAGGGTTGTTGAGTGGCATACCATTTAGAGTAACATTTATTCTAGTGGCATCCGTTCCGCGAATTCTCAGTGATGTGTTTCCTACTCCTGTACCACCTTCAGTGATAGCTATTAGCGAAGGAAGTGTTTGAAGAATTGTGGGAATGTTTTGTGCAGCGTTGTTCTTTTTGAGTTGTTCTTCACCAATATTGGTGTAAGATACGGGCGTTTTCTCGCCTGCTCGTGTAGCAGAAACGACTACCTCCTCCAATTGAATGTTTGATAGACTATCGGCTTGCGCTTGCGCCGAAACTTGACTGTGTAATGAAATTAGCACTAATAGTGCCAAGATAACCTTTTTCATTTTCATTTAGTTTTAGTGGTGTTCATATTGTTTTATGAACATCAGTTAGTGAAATAAAAAAGGGGATATTTAAAGAGAATAACCAAAAAAAGCTTCGTCAGCTTTTTCATTTTCCCTACGCCGGCATTATCCGGATCAGGTTAATTGGGTGTGATCTCAGCCCGATTAGTTGGGCACCCCTGTTGTTTGTAAAAAACAAAGATAAGTGATTTTTGTTTGACTTAATCTATTTTTGGTCCTTTAATTTATAGATAATACAACCAGGTAATGTTTCATGATCTTTCACATAGTTGTTACTGGATTCATTTCTAAGAAGATATATTATAAGAAAATCTCCGCTTGCTGCAACAATAAAATAAACGCCAAGAAAAAAAAACATGATATTTCCAGTAATAAAAGCCCAAAGGGTAGGGAGTATTCCCAAAATAATGGCTAGTGAGATAGCACCTACAATATAGTGCTTCACCTTTAAGTTAACTTTGCAGTGACAATAAGGAATAACATATTTCCAGATAACTCCAAATTTTATGGCACGCAATCTTTCTTTTACAAATAGTGCCCATGTGAGTCCATGAATAAGTTCGTGAAGAGCAATTCCAAACAATATAAAAATAATAAACAAGAAGAAATCTTGCAAGAATGTCCATCCACTAAAGCTCGAAAAATAGGATTGGAACGATGGAAAATGCACATACATGAAGGGTACAACTAAAAGTGCGAAAAGCAGACCCATTAAACGAATATATAATTGACCAGCTTGTTCTATAGTGAATGTTATAAATTCCTTATCGTAATTGTCAAAGCTTTTGTCAGATTGCATTATGTTGTAGATTTATTTATGGTGTAAGTTAATACTATTTTCAGTAAGCTCAAAATAAATGAATAAAACTATATTGCACATAACATACTCTTCAGACTGCGCTCTTGTATAGATGAGAAAATTATATTAAGGTTAGGAATCAGTAAATTGAGAATGTATAAAACCATTTCAATCATAAGACGTTATAAAGGAAACCAATAAAATATATGATGAAATATTTAAAATTATTTAGCTTGCTATTGGCTTTATCATTTACTGTGTCATGTCAAGCACAAAAAGACAATAGTAAAGATAGTGAGGATAATACAGAAGCTCCCGTAGAACAACCCCACGAAACAGATTCTATCTATCCTCCTGTAGAGACTCAACCACCAAATGCAGATTACAAACCTGCTTTTGACGGTCAGACACGTATTCACGGAGTGAAAACTACAACTCCTTATGAAGTGAAAGTGATCTTTGAAGGTTTAACCAAACCGTGGGCAGTAACATCACTTCCGGATGGTAGGTTGTTAATAACTGAAAAAGAGGGTAGTCTTCGCATTGCAACAACTGCAGGAGTTGTGAGTAACGCAATAAAAGGATTTCCCAAAGTAGATAGTCGTAGCCAAGGCGGACTATTGGATGTTGCACCAGCTCCCGACTTCGAAACCAGCCGAATGTTATTCTTTACACTTGCTGAGGTTTCAAAAAATGAATCCGAAGGATCTCTTACTGCTGTAGGGAAAGGAAAGTTATCCGCAGATGAGACTAAGATAGAGAATTTCGAAATTATTTTCCGTGCTATTCCTTACTTCGATAATAGTATGCACTTTGGTAGCCGTATTGTGTTTGATAAAAAAGGAAATATCTTTGTCTCAACAGGTGAACGTTCCGATTTGAAAACGAGACCAGGAGCTCAACTTTTAGATACTGGTTATGGAAAGGTTGTATATATCACTCCCGAGGGCAAACCGGTTGCAGGAAATCCATTTATCAATACACCAGGAGCACTGCCCGAAATTTATTCTTATGGTCATCGCAACGCACAGGGTTTAGCGATACATCCCGAAACGGGCGACTTGTGGTTGAGTGAAATGGGACCCAGAGGTGGAGACGAAATCAATTTAATAGAAGCTGGTAAGAACTATGGTTGGCCAACTATTGGATACGGAATAGAGTACAATGGCAAAAAGGTTGGTGAAGGGATAACCCAAAAAGAAGGTATGGAACAACCAGTTTATTATTGGGATCCCGTGCTTTCGCCCAGTGGCATGACTTTTTATAGTTCTGATGTTATACCAGAATGGAAAAACAATTTAATTATTGGAGGGCTGAGTAGCAAGCATATAGCCCGTCTTGTTATTAAAGATAACAAAGTGGTAGGTGAGGAAAGATTGCTCGAAAAAGAAAAACAAAGAATTCGCGATGTGGGAATGGGCAATGATGGCGCTCTTTATGCCGTTACAGATGAAGGACGACTCTATCGAATAGCAAAAAAGTAAATATCTCATTATTAAATAGTACAACAAGATGGATAAACGAGAATTTATTAAAAGAACTATGGTAGGGGCTATCGCTCTTGGAGCCTCTACAAAAGTTTCGAGTGCAATTAGTGACTTTACAGATATTCCTATAAATAAAACAAATAAGAGAGCATTAGGCAAAACTGGTTTCGACGTTTTCCCTGTTGTGTATGGTGGAATTATCTCGATGCGCGATGGACAAGAGGCATCCAACAATTATGTGGCTTGGGCGCGTGATAGAGGAGTCAATTATTTTGATGTTGCTCCCACATACGGAGATGCTCAAGAGAAGCTTGGTCTTTCCATAAAGCCTTTCCGACAAGAGATATACTTAGCCGCCAAAACCACACAACGGATCAAAGAAGATGCAGAGAAAGAATTTGAAGAATCATTACGTTTGTTGCACACAGATTATTTGGATGTATTTCAATTGCACAGTTTGACAACAGGCGATGATGTGAATAAAGCCTTTGGCCCGAATGGAGTGATTGAAATGATTCAAAATGAAAAAAAACGGGGTCGCATTCGTAAAGTTGGGTTTTCTGCACATTCACAAACACAAGCATTGCGCGCCATGTCGATGTATGATTTTGACACGGTTATGTTTCCGCTTAATTGGCAAATGGATATGCGAGATGGTTGGGGATCGGGTGTGGCAAATGATGCCAAAAAACGTGGAGTGGGTGTAATTGCCATAAAAGGATTAACTCATCGTAGCTGGATTGAAGGTGATAATCGTAATCAATATCCTAAATCATGGTGTAAACCCATAGATGTAAGTGATGTAGAATTGGGAGTTGCAGCACTCAAATATACTTTTAGAGCGGGAGCGGATGTGATTATACCTCCTGGAGACTTCAGAAACTTTGCGTTTTGTGTTGATCATATTGATGAGATCTTGGATGATGTCTCTTCACCCTCACATACTGCATTGCTTAGAAAAGAATATGATGCTGTAAAAGATTATCCTTTCTTTGAACCTAAAACATAGACTGAGACTTTTTTTATCGCAAAGACTTAAAGGTGCAACATGTTATCTAAGTGGAGTCGCAGCAAACAGAACTCTTGTCTGTGTTTTCTTAATTATCTATTTTTAGTTTCTGCAAGTTGTTGAAAAATATTTCAAACACTCAGCAACAATGGCAATGTATGACCCCCAATGGGGTCGAATATTAAACACATACTAACACTAAAATAAGCTAACTGTCAAACAGTAAGCATCCCAAAGATGCCGTATTATAAAAATAAAAAAAAGCTTAGAGCAGATA
>DENY01000273.1:19641-19842 GCA_002359825.1 Bacteroidales bacterium UBA2632 | reverse complement strand
AGACACACCACCAATTTGCAGCAACTATTAAATAGCGGTACAACACTCCCCCTTTAGGGAGCTGGGGGGCGGATTTGGCCATTCAGGTCTATAATGTATTCCTAGTCACCTAGTCTCTAGTCTCTTTCTTTACTTATGACTTTTCACTCCCTACAAACAAACACATTCGACCACATCGTAGTCATATCTTATATCCACCAG
>DENY01000273.1:0-19502 GCA_002359825.1 Bacteroidales bacterium UBA2632 | reverse complement strand
ATAGGAAACGTTAAAACATGAGCTCTTCGTTGCAAACGAAGGGGAGATTCAATCATTACCTAAGTTATATCACTAAACCAAGGCGTTGCCATTGGGTTGAAATATGCCAGTCTTCTAGGCTTCAAATGACGTGTTATTAATTGGTTGTTGCATATTCAAGAAGTAGATGTATATTCAACCATGGCGCACACACAGGCGCTACTACAATACAACAAACATTCTAACAATTTTCAATTAATTAAGCGCCTTTCCGTCTTAGCGAGAAACTTTTTATTCAGGCGGTCCTTGAGCAAAGTCGAAAGCTCAATTAAAAAAAGCACATAAACAATAATTTCGTTTTTTTAATGTTGATAGATGAACTTTAAAACAGTTTAATCTTTATATGAGAACAGCTGAATAATAATGCGTCGACAATTGAAGAAAATTGCAACTTACTCCTAAATTTATCACTCATCTCATGACTTACGAATTATGAATTACGTCTCAGATAATAAGGTAATAAGGTTGGATTAGCTGATGTATTGGCAATTACTAAGGTTTAAAAACAAATAAGGTTTTTTAAATGCGTTTATCAGCGTTCATCCGTCGCATCAGCGTCATCCGTGTTTTAATTATTTTCATGCGATAGCATGGATTTCTTTTTTAGCTACGAAACACACATAATAAATCCGCGCAAGAGTAAAATATTCAACCATGACACACACGAGGTGCGTCATTACAGATGAGCCATTAAATCAAATTGTTTTATTAATCCCTTCAATATACCCTAACACCTCATCTCTGCCCATTCCTACTTCGGCAGAAGTAACAAAGATAGGTGGCAACTCTTCCCACGATTTGAGCAACTCAGTTTTGTAGGCATTCACATTCATTCTTAGTTTGCCTGTTCCCTGTTTGTCTCCTTTGGTGAATATGATGGAGAAAGGGATGCCCTCTTCACCCAACCACTCCATAAATTCTAAATCAATTTTCTGAGGCTTGTGTCGGCTATCCACCAAAACAAAAAGAGAAGTCATGGCCGTTCGCTCCATTATATAATCTTCTATGATGATGCGCAGTTTATCACGGTTATCCTTTCCTCGGCGAGCATAACCATAGCCTGGCAAATCGACTAAATACCATTCGTCATTGATGAGAAAATGATTGATCAACATTGTTTTCCCAGGAGTGGACGATGTCATGGCCAATCCTTTTCGGTTGGTCAGCATGTTTATCAGAGAAGACTTACCCACATTGGAACGACCAATGAATGCATATTCGGGTTTGCCATCCGCTGGACAGCTTTTATAATCGGTGTTGCTTATTACGAATTCTGCAGATTTTATTATCATTGTTTTATTGTTTTAATTTTGTTTGTATTAGCTCGCATAATTTATAAATTCCGCAAACCTAAAAGTAAAAACCTAATAATCAATATCCAGCCTAAGTCCCCTTTTGGGGATTTTGGATTAGTTGTTAGACTTTTATAATTAGAAACGAATAACCACTTAAGCTATTNNCGTCCATTACTCCTCAACGATATTAACCATAATCCCAACACTGTGAGTCCACCATTGATAAGGAGCATTTCGTATCCCATTTTATAATTGTACACATTCATCATCACCAACTCTAAAACGAAGCATAAGATGGGTGCAGCAATTGTTATATAGGGAACTAATTTGTCCATAGGTTTCAGTTGAGTATACAGACCCGCTATGTATAGACCCAATAAAGGTCCGTAGGTATATGATGCCATGCGATAGATAGCATTAATGATGCTGTCGGATCCAATGGCATGGATGATCATGATGATGGCAATGAAAACTACACTTATGATTACATGAGTGATTCTACGTGTGCGCGTATTCGTTTTCTCCAACTCTACAGAGCCATTGCTACTTTTCATACCCAGAATATCTACACAAAATGAGGTAGTGAGAGAGGTTAGGGCTGAATCGGCACTCGAAAATGCTGCTGCCACAATACCCACTATGAAAATCCCCAAGACAGTAGGACCTAAATGTTCACTGGCAATCATAGGCAAAATATTGTCGGCCACATCGGGAAGCATAATATTATTTTGCTGTGCAAATAGCAATATTAAAACACCTAAAGACAGAAACAGGAAGTTCATTGGCACGAAAGCAAATCCATAAGAGATGACGTTCTTTTGAGCATCTTTCAGGTTTTTACACGTCAGGTTCTTTTGCATTTGATCTTGATCCAATCCTGTCATGACAATGGTGATGAACATTCCCCTGAGAAATTGTTTGAAGAAGTTTTGGGTGCTTGACCAACTTTCAAACTCGAATATACGTGAATGAGGGCTCTCTTTGATTGCTGTAACAACTCCACCAAAATCCAACCCCATTTGCGAAGCCAGTTGCCACACAATAAGTATGAGAGCTGTGATAAACAAGAAGGTTTGGACCCAATCGGTCCAGATGATTGTTTTGATACCACTTTTGTAGCTATAGAGCCATATAATGAGGATGATGCCAATAACAGTGACAATGAATGGAATGCCAAGAGCATTGAACACAAGCGACTGAAGGATGAATGCCACCAAATAGAGACGGGCGGCGGCTCCTACAATTTTGGAGAGCAAGAAAAACCATGCACCTGTTTTGTAAGAGTTGTTGCCAAAGCGTGTATCCAGATATCCGTAAATAGTGGTAAGATTGAGCTTGTAATAAAGTGGCAACAAGATATAGGCAATAACAAGGTATCCTGCAAAGAAGCCCATTACCATTTGCATATAGGTCATATCGATGGTGCTGACCCATCCAGGAACAGAAATAAATGTCACACCCGATATGGAGGTGCCAATCATTCCGAATGCCACAACATACCACTTGGAAGAGCGATTGGCACGAAAGAAGGTATCGTTATTCGATCCTTTACGACTTGTGAGATGAGAAATCAGCATCAGTATGCCGAGATAAGCTACAACTACTATTAATACATACATGGGTTGCATGAGGATCTATGTTTTAGTTTATAAAGTGATGAAATAATCAGTGAGTTCTTTAAATGTATTGAATTGAAGATCGTATTGATCGGTGTCTCCAAAACCATAAGTCATAAAAACAAAAGGAACCTCAGCCAAAGCAGACTCATAACTGTCAGCAGCTGTGTCACCAATGTAAACAGGACTCTGCAAATTTTGTCTTGTCCGTAGCAAGTTCAGATTATGACTTTTTGGCATGTTATTTTGACCATGCTCCATATAGTCGAGAAACAAGTGAGTTGTTTGTGTATGCTCCATAAAATTGACTAATCCTCCCTCTTCGCAGTTGCTCAACAATAATAATTTATATTTTGCGTGCAATTTCTGCAGCCCTTCCATCACACCAGGATAGATAATAGGTTTCATGGTAGGGATCAACTTTTCATATTGCACAATCACATCATCGAAAAGCATATCTTGTTCTTTGGTAGGCACATCGGGCATAACGATGTTGAGTATTTGCCGTGCCTCCTTGCCCATCAGGCCCATCAAGCTTTCGCGGTTTACCCGCACGGTATATCCATGCGCTTCAAAAGCTGCATTCCAGGCCTGCACATAGGTATTGACATTGTCCCAAAGGGTTCCATCCATGTCAAATATAAGGCTATCGGGTCTTTCAATTAATTTCTTCAATTTTTTTTAGTTACAAAGTTAAACAACTAAGGCAGAAAGCACCAAAAATGATTAATTAAATACGTATAATTATAAGAATTAGGTATATTTGCACAAACAATATATTGATACGTATGCCTAAGAAAAAAGTATGTGTGATTATAAATCCTGTATCGGGTACAGGTGGTAAACAGTCTATTCCAGAAAAGATTGCATCGGCTTTCGACCCTAAAAAATATGATGTTATTATTCGCTTTACTGGATATGCTAATCATGCCACCGAGATAACAAAAAAGGCGGTGAAAGAGAATTTCAAATATGTGATCGCCGCCGGAGGCGATGGTACAGTAAACGAAATTGCCAAAGCATTAGTGGGAACACCCTGTGTATTGGGAATAATTCCATTAGGATCGGGCAATGGTTTGGCACGCGACCTCAACATCTCAATGTCTATAGATAGAGCAATTGAAACCATTTCGGAAGGTGTGGAACGAAAAATTGATTACGGAATAGCCAATGACAATATTTTCTTTTGCACTTGCGGTGTAGGTTTTGATGCATTTGTGAGTGAGCGATTTGCTGATGAGAAAATGAGAGGCCCCATTGGTTATGTAAAAAACATATTGGAAAGTGTATTCGATTTCAAGTCGGAAGAATACGAACTGACCTACGAAGGGAAAACCATTAAGGAAAGAGCCTTCGTGGTGACTTGCGCCAATGCTTCGCAATATGGAAACGAGGCATACATTGCCCCAGGAGCCGATATGGAATATGGAAAAATGAATGTGGCCTTGATAAAACCCATCAATGCACTGGAAATGCCACAAACAACCATTCAGCTATTCACAAAGACACTTCACAAAAACAATAAAGTAATAAATATACTCACTTCCGATTTGGTTATCAAAAGGGGTCGATCGGGAGCAATGCACATTGATGGAGAATCAGTGGATGCAGGCAAAGAGATAAATGTGAGAATAGTTCCAAAAGGATTGAAAGTACTTGCTCCTAAGAAAAAGAAGGATGCAAAACGACCTATGGAGAATGATCCTATATTTGGGACTTTTACAAGGTGGTTTGGGTTATAAAACTGCTTTAGCAGTTTTATAAATTGAAAAGTGAAAACTGAAAATGCTTGCAACACACCAATGTTATAAAGCATTCATCTAATTCCAAATATCGAATATGACCCTGAAAAGGGTCAAATATGAAATGCGGGGTCTGTGAATAATTTGCTCGCGCGCTTTTGTAAAGCGTGTGTCGCAAGGCGAAATCCTTCTTTGCCTTCGGCAGACACGAGTTTCAAACTCGCGCCAGCAGGGAATCCTGACGGGATTCAATTATAGAAGCTACTGTCTCTCCACATAAATGCGCCTTTGCGAAATTGAACTCACTTAGGGGTTCTGTGGTGTTTAATGATTATGTCCACGGGTTGTCAACCCGTGGCTATTCACATTTAACCACTTCGTGGTTAGTTTATCTCAATGATTTGTGATATAAACAATCAAAAAAGGGAGAACACCAAGATTCTCCCTTAATAATTTCCTGACATATTAATCGTAAACATAATACGATATATATATCAACTACATTGCACCTAAGTTGTCATAAATCTTAATTCTTAACTCTTAATTCACATTATCTTTTTTTCCACAATGTTATCTCCGACAACTTACTAATCTTCACTCGCGACGATATTTTAATTTTGGCTTTCAAATTAATTGGGTCTCGCTCCATCGTGAAATTATTTTCTAATATATCCTTTATTCCATCGAGAGATGTCACAGGTTCACCATCTTTTTTGAAACCACCGGGCCAGTTCTCTCTCGTTTGCTCTTTCCAATCGTACGATGAGGCAATAATTAGATAACCATGATCATTGAGACGAGTGTGTATGGAAGCAAGAAACTCTTTGGGATTGTCCAACTCTTCTAGCAAATTGGGTGCAACGATCACATCGTAGCCTTTGTAATGAGGTTTGAGGTTTTGAGCATTGTCTTGCATAAAGGTAATGTTCTCTTTATTTTTCCCCAATCCAAAATCGGTCAACACCACATCGCGATAAATCACCAATTCCCCTTCATCTTTGATCACATAGCGCATGTAGCCTTGCTCTTGCAATTGAATGGGGATGCGAATGAAACGTGCGGAAAAATCCAAGGCTGTTACTTTATCGAAAAAAGGAGCCACTTCAAAAGCAAAGCGCCCGGTATCTGCATTCAAATCGAGCAATGTCCGATGAGGTTTCCCCTCCAATAGTGATAGAACGATAATAGCTAGTTCTTTGAAGTAGGAAGGATTCAAAGTAAACTTGTCGCCCCAGTTCTTTTCGCACGAAATGGCAACTTCAGCGTCTGTTTCATAGTCGGCATTTTCAATATGAAGTGGTGTATCGGTTTCAATCATTCTGAAACCTGCATGCTGATAGAAGTGGCGACGAAAGGCATAGCGTGAATGTTTCGTAGCTTCGTTACCAGTGGAAATCCAGGAACCCCCTTTAATAAGATTGTGCTTACCATCGAAGGTAGGAGTAGAAAAATCATCGTACATAGGGTGTACTTTGAAACCGGGGAAACCCGTAATGGGTGTTTCGGTCCATTGCCAGACATTCCCAATCACATCAAAGAAACCTTTGCCTTGTTCAAATTTGTCAACAGGACAAGGTGAGGCAAAATGCTCTAAATTAATATTACCGGGTGCAGTATCGCCCCACTCCAATTGATCGGGAATGTCTGTGTATTCGTACAAACGCATCCATTCTGCTTCGGTTGGCAAGCGATAAGTTTTGCCTGTCTTCTCGGTTTTCCAATTACAGAATGCTTTTGCTTCCAAATAATTTACTTCTACTGGCCAATTCCATGGCATAGCTATTTCATCGGCTATTAATCGTAATCGATATGTATCTCCATCTTTTATCCAAAATAGAGGCATTTGTGCTTCTTTAAAGTTACGCCAATTCCAGCCCTCTTCGGTCCAATAGCTATCTTTCTGATATCCTCCATCATTCACAAACTCAAGAAACTCTTGATTGGAGGTTAAATATTTTGCAGCTCTAAACTCTTCAATATCTTCTGTGTGCTTACCATATTCATTGTCCCAACCATAGAGTGGATGATCTATGGGCTTGCCCATATGTACTGTGGCTCCCTCAACTGGAATCATCTCGTTTTTAGGAGCGTCGCCTCTCTCTGCGCATATTTCTCCAAACTTACCTGAAACAACTTCNNACTTCTTCTAACGGCAGCTGACGAATCAACACTGACGAGGTTTCCAAGTGAATGCGTTCATGTTCTATGCCCATCATTACAATGAAGAAAGTGTCGTCCCACTCAATGGGAAGTTTCAAAGGAGTAGTGTCTATGAGTTTCAGTATCATCTCTTTCACTTCATCTCTGTATGCACGTACTTCAGCAACTGATGGCCAATTGTAATGTTTATTATCCAAATCATCCCAACTCATTTCGTCAACACCAATAGCAAACGTAGATTCAAACTCAGGATTGATACGCGCGTTAATTGCTTTTGCCAAAAACAACTTGTTGACAAAAAAGGATGCAGTATGCCCTAAATAAAACAGAATGATATGGCGCAATGGATCGCCACGATGATAGAATATTTCATCGGATGCTAATTGAGTATATAGCTTCTCGTGAACTGTCCAAGTTTTTAAAAAGTAATCACGAATTTCTGCTCGCTTTTCGTCTGATGTTCCACTTCGTAGGTGGATAGTTTTTGCAACAAATGATTTCATATATATAAATGTGTTATGGGGTTATGGGGGATGGGGTTTGGTATAGTGATATCTGATACTAATGAATTTATTTCAACTTATGACTTATGTCGACTCATATTCTCCTATACATATAAACCTTCTTCATCTCAAAAGGTTCCTTCGTCTCTTTATTCAGCTTAGTTTGCAATATAGAATTAATTTCTTGAAATCCCATTTTTTTGTAGAGGGAAACAGCTGGGATATTTTCCACCCACACTNNTGGACTGACTCTTTTCGACCAAGTGTTTGATTAGACTCTGGGCTATTCCTCTACCCCTAAATTGTTGATCGACCATCAAATCGGCTATATAGAGTGTTTTATCTGGTTCGATATCTTTGTGTGAATCGAAAGGAAAATCGGGATCGTTCTTTAACGATAAACATATAATTGCTCCAATTAATTCATCTTTTTCAAAAGCCATAAAACCAAAGCCAATTCTCATTATGTCGTCGAGCGACATTTCGATGGCATCGTGTGGTATATATTGGGCGTGTCTCCCTTCGGTGAATGAAAGGGTGTATAAATCAATTAGCTTTTCTCTATACTTTAGATAGTTCACACTATCTAACCCAAAAATAGTAATGGGTGGCATTTCTTGCAANNAATTATTCAACAATCAAGCCAAAAGGATGTTCAGTGTTTTAATACAACTTGTTAAACATTTCAACGTCTTTAGTCGTTTTATAAGGTAATAGATTTATCTTTACAATAAGTATGAAAACAATCAACAATCTTCTATTCATTATCCTCACAACTCTTTTGTTGACAGGATGTACCAATAACTTAAAGAGTAAAGGGAATGATCAATCACAAGTGATTGAAGGAACCGACACTATTTCAATAAGAGCAGAAAGTATTGTTGAAGCCAAAGTGGTAAATTCAGCATCCAAGATTTTGAAAAAGAAAGAAATTCCCATTTTGTGTTATCACCGCATTGAGGATGGACGCAATGATATTTACTCTGTCAGTCCTGCTGTACTTGCCTCACATTTACAAATATTGTCCGATAGCGGATTTAACTCTATTTTGCCCGATGACCTATATGACTATTTAGTGCATGATGTCACCTTACCTGACAAGCCATTTATGATTACTTTTGATGATTCGCGCATAGAGCATTCTACCATTGCAGCACCCGAATTGGAGAAACGAAATTTTAAGGGTGCATTCTTTATTATGACTGTAACCAACAATAAGAAAAACTACATGACCAACGAAGAAATTAGTGCTCTATCGGACAAAGGACACACGATTGGATTACATAGTTGGGACCATGTGATGGTAACAAAATACAAGGATTCTACTATTTGGAAACAACAGGTAATTGACCCATTGAAACGATTGGAAGATATGATTGACAAACCTGTAGAATACTGGGCGTATCCAAATGGAGTATATGATAGGGAGGCTGCCGAAGAGTTGGACAAGCACTTCAAAATGTCGTTTGTTTTACTTGCCAAACGTGATTCGGTTTACCCCCTACAAACTATTCGCAGGATGATAGTTCCATCCGACTCTCCCGAAAGATTGTTGCGAAGAATAAGCAGCACTTTTAATTAAGGGTAGCTCTATTTTTTAGATTTTTTCTTTTTGCGATTGAATAAGATATCTTTCAAGGCTTGGTGCAAGGTAGTGTATTTGAAATCATAACCTGCATCTTGTATTTTCTGAGAAGAAATACGACTACCTTCTAAAATTATTTGAGAAGCTTCGCCTAAGAATAATTTGAAAACAAACTCGGGAATGCGTGGCATAAACATTGGTTTGTGCAATAAATCTGCTATTGTTTTCATAAATTGCGCATTGGTGTTATCTTCCGGCGCAACTGCATTGTATGCACCTTGCATGCTTTCGTCTTCGATTGCTTTGATATAGATTTGACACAAATCGTCGATGTGTATCCAATTTATATATTGTGAACCTTTTCCTAGCGGTGCAGCCAACCAAAATCGAGTGGGAAGCACAGCTTTTTTTATCAATTCGCTTGACTTTGATAAAACAACTCCTGTGCGTATACTCACAGATCTGACACCCAAATCGGTTGTGAACTGTTTGGCCTGTTCTTCCCAATTGTGACAAGTCACTCCTAAAAAATCAGTAGCATCATATTCATCTTCTTCTGTGAATATTTTGTCTGTAGTAACAGATCCGTAATAAAAGCATCTACTTTGGTATCCATGCTTTTCAATTTATCTAATAGCAACTGTGCAGATCGCACTCTACTACCCACAATCATACGTTTGCGGGCTTCGGTCCATTTACCTTCAGCAATGCCTACACCAGCTAAGTGGATAATTACATCAGCCTCTTCGAGAGCATCATCATCAATATCACCTGTTAGAAGATTCCATCTATAACGAGGTATGTCGGCTTTAATATATCTCTCTCGACTCAGCCAAATTACCTCATATCCTTTTTCTATTAGCAATTCGGAAAGTCGTCTCCCAATCATACCCGACCCTCCCGTTATAAGCACTGTTTTCATAGCAAAAAATCGTTTACTGTTTGTTTGTAAAGTTATAACAAAAAAAGACGAAAGAAAGTTGTTGAACAACTCTCTTTCGTCTTTATATAATTTGAATGAGACTAAAAAAACGTCTTTAAATCTGAATGCTTTCTTGAGTCATTTAAAATCTCTTGTTTGCGTCTATTGTTTCTTGTCTCGCTTGATCTATCTTCTATTGCCCATTGCAATCATGATATAATAAATCAAAGTAGCCAACGATCCCAATGCTGCCACTACATAAGTATAGGCGGCCCATTTGAGAGCATCTTTTGCTTGTCCATGATTGCTCACATTGGTTACACCAGCAGTGCTCAACCATGCTAAAGCACGACTTGAGGCATTGATCTCTACTGGAAGTGTCACAAAGCTAAACAATGTAGTCATGGCAAACAATCCTATTCCAAACCAGATAAGCATGGGAAATGTGTTGATCAATAGGATTCCAGCCAATAAAATCCATGTTACCCATTTAGAGGAAAATGAAACTGCAGGCACCAAGGCCGAACGCATTTTGAGTGGTACATAAGCTCTCGCATGTTGCACAGCATGCCCTGTTTCATGTGCTGCCACCGCTGCAGCAGCAACACTACTACTTTTAAATACTGGTTCGCTCAAGTTGATTGTTTTGTTTGAGGGATTGTAGTGGTCTGTCAAAGACCCACGTACAGATACAACTTGCACATCATATATACCGTTGTCGTGCAACATCTTCTCAGCAATATCTTTACCTGTCATACCATTCATTAATGGTATTTTTGAGTATTTATTGAATCGGCTCTTCAATTGGGCTGACACAATCCAACTAACCAATGCTATGCCTATGAATAAAATCCAAACCATATCTTTTTGTTTTTAAATTGTTATTACTATATGTAAGTTCTTCTCAACAATGTAGGTGCAAAAACTGTGCCGTTGTTTATTTTAGCTTACAGCTATCAGGTTTTAGCTTTCAACAATTGGCAAATATTGATTACACACCCAACCACAATCCAGATACTCAAACCTCGTATCTGATCTATCTAATAATCGTTTGTGCTCTATCTGGACCAACCGACACAATTTTGATTGGAACTCCCAATTCTTCTTCAATGAAACTCAATAGTGCATTGAACTCTTCGGGAAACTCATTTTCTGATTGCATTTTGGTCATGTCAACACTCCAACCTGGTAATTCAACATATTCAGGTTTGATATCATCGTTAATTTCAAAGGGAAAGTTTTCTGTTTTTTCTCCATTGATATCATAAGCTACACACAATTTGATAGTATCAAATGCATCCAACACGTCCGATTTCATCATTATCAGTTGCGTAACACCATTAATCATTATGGTGTATTTGAGTGCTACTAAATCTATCCATCCACATCGGCGAGGGCGACCTGTAACAGATCCATACTCATTACCCTTGTTGCGCATTTCATCGCCATCCTCATCAAACAACTCTGTGGGAAACGGACCGCTACCAACACGTGTGCAATAGGCCTTGAATATACCAAACACTTCGCCAATGTTGTGTGGAGCAATACCTAAGCCAGTGCAAGCTCCTGCACAAACAGTATTGGAAGAAGTAACAAATGGATAGGTCCCAAAGTCGATATCTAACAAAGAACCTTGTGCGCCCTCTGCCAAAACACTTCGTTCTTGTTTGAGTTGATCATTTACGAAATGTTCGCTATCAATTATATTGAAAGTCTTTAGTTTCTCTAAACCTTCAAACCAATCTTCTTCAATTTCGGAAAGGTCGTATTCAAAATTGAAATTGTTAAGCATCTCTTTATGCCTTGCTATTGCTGTGTCGTATTTCTCTTTGAAATTGTGAAAGATATCCCCCACTCTCAAACCATGGCGACTTGTTTTATCCGTATAAACAGGTCCAATCCCTTTACCAGTAGTGCCAATTTTCAAATTGCCTTTAGCAGCTTCATTTGCACTGTCCAACAAGCGATGGGTGGGTAATATGAGATGAGCTTTTTTAGAAATATACAATCTGTCGGTTAATGTATGACCTGATGCCTCCAAAGCTTCAACTTCGGCTTTGAAAAGTGCAGGATCAATAACCACACCGTTGCCAATGAGATTGATTTTACCACCTTGAAAAATTCCAGAAGGAATAGATCGCAATACATATTTCTGATTTTCGAACTCCAGTGTGTGTCCTGCATTTGGTCCACCTTGAAATCGGGCTACTACTTTATAATTGGGGGTTAGCACATCTACAATTTTTCCTTTTCCTTCGTCGCCCCATTGAAGGCCTAACAATACATCTACTTTCATTTCCTTCTCATTCTATTTAATTTAACTCTACGTGCATAACTACATTTACTGCAAACGCCATAAATATACATGCTATAATAACTAACCTTGAATTTTTTTATTTTCTTTAATTGCTCTTCTCCTATCAGATTGCTCCGTGACTCACGGACCACGCCACAATCAATACATATTATATGATCGTGGTTTTCATTACCGTAGGCACGCTCATATTGTGCAGCATGAGCACCAAACTGATGCTTTACCACTAAACCACACTCCAACAACAACTCAATAGTATTATACACCGTGGAACGACTAACCCTGATACTACCATCTTCAAGCATCGAATTATAGAGCGAATCCATATTAAAGTGCCCTTTTATGGTGTATATGTGATTCAAAACAGCAAAGCGTTCCGATGTTTTACGATACTTACGATAAGTAAGATACTCTGTGAATTCGTCCTTTGCTTGTTTGCGAATTTTCTCACTATCCATTTTTAAATTTGCTTAGAATCTTGTTTAATTAATCAGCTTAAACCTTTTTGTTTATTTAATTGTATCTGAATGATAGTATAGTGCAGGATGACAAATAACACTTTCGTTGTTATAAGCATCTGACGTGGTTACAAAATAATAGTATGCCTCATCGTTGTTTTCAACATACATCTCATACATGGGTTGTCTCACTCCGGTGGCAATGATCTTTGTAGCATTGTTGATATCAAAATCTTCGTCGACAGATTTATATATTGTGTATGTTGCTCTTTCAGTATTTCCATTGTTCCATTTGAGTTGAAATATACCGTTCACTGTTTCAGCTGTCAAATCGTAAGGTGCATTTGGAATTGTATCTGAGAGCCATGTCATAGCTGGTAATTTAGCCGGATATTTATAATAATCGTTGATTGAAAATAGAATACCTTTTAAATTAGACAAAACATTTTCAGTTCGAAAATATGCTTGTCCCGACATTTTCCTGTCACGGGTGTAATCTATTTGATTCACAATATCCTCTTTTGGCCATTTCAGTTCCGACATTTGATAAACACCCAATCCTGGGACTATGATTCGATTATTACTATTTAGTACCCAGTCGTCGGCAAAAGGATAGAAAAGCTGATTGCGATAATACATCATTGGATAGAGCGCATCGTGCTTGCCGCTCATCATCCAATGACCTGCATCTTGCATAACAGTTTCATATGCATTCCATCCGTCATGTTTATTATTCAGAGGCCTGTACCGTCCTAATGGAGCACTACTCACTTGCACCCAAGGCTTTATACTTTTAATTGAATCATATACTTTTGTTACGAATCTATTTATATTTTCTCTTCTCCAATCGTCGAGTTTTTTTCCTTTTCCGTATTTAGCAAACGTGGTTTTATCGGGAAATAGTTTTGAGTTGTCAGGATATCGAATATAATCGAAATGAACTCCATCAACATCGTAATTTTTCACAATCTCATCTACAATCGAGAGCAGATAATCGTCAGTTTTAGGATTACCAGGATCGAGAAACCATTCGTTTTTGTAGAGCAATGCTATGGAGGGCTGTTNNCTGTACATGCCGATTGCTTCCTAAAGGATATGTTACAATCCAAGCATGGCATGTGTTGCCGCGTTTGTGACACTCTTCTATTGCAAACTGCATAGGATCGAAAGCAACCTGTCCTGGCTTTGTAGGAGCGACCACCGAAGATAGGGGCTCTACTACAGAGCGATAGAGGACCTCTCCACGTGTCCGAGCTTGAAAAAAAACAGTGTTGAAGTTATATTTCTCCAGATCATCCAACAAGGTGATAAGTTCTCTTTTCTGTACATCAATATTAGTTCTGTTCGTTGGCCAATCTAATCCATAATTTGTAGTTAACCAAACCGCTCTAACTTCGGTTGGGGGTGGATCATTTGCATAAACTTGCAGAACAAAAAACAGACTTATGCAAATAAGCCAATATATTTTATTCATTCTTTTCTTGTCAATCTATTCTTACACATACAAAAATAAAATAAAACAACTATATAATGAGGGTTTCCGCATTAATTAACATAATAAAGCTGTTTGTTTAAAAGGATACTTCCAAAATAAAACCTCCTTAAAGAGCCTTTCTCATTGAATCGGTAAGCTAAGCATCATCAAGTTTCGTTGAAACCATCAGAACAATACTTTTATAGTGTCTTATCTCACCATTTTATCCAAAGATATTGATAATTTATGAGGATGTTTTCTTTTCCACAACCTATATGAAATAAAGAGAAAGATTTAAGTTTCTTCAACCTTCAATCTTTTAGAAAAAGAGTATATTTGAACAATCAACAATTTCAAATGATATGAAACCACACATTATTATTACAGGCGGAGCGCAAGGGATAGGCAAAATCACAACTATTGAATTACTCAAACAAGATTATTGTATATCTGTATTTGACGAAGATATAGAAGCACTTAATGAAATGAGGGCTGAAATTAATAGTGAACAATGCTCCATTTATCATGTAAATGTAGCGGATGAAAAGAATGTGACAAATGCAATAAGTGAGTCAGTTAAAACTTTTGGAAGTCTATATGGGCTCATCAATAATGCAGGCATCAGCATCAACAAACCTATCACAGAATTAACTCTAAATGAATGGCAGAAAGTAATTGGAACTAACTTGACAGGTGCATTTCTCTGTTCTAAATATGCACTACCCTATCTTGAGAAGTCAAAAGGTTGTGTCATAAACTTGGCATCGACACGCGCATTCCAGTCGGAGCCTAACACAGAAGCATATTCTGCAAGCAAAGGTGGCATTTTTGCTTTTACTCACGCTTTGGCAATGAGTGCTGCGCCAAATGTGAGGGTCAACTGCATTAGCCCAGGTTGGATTGATGTGTCGGGAGTTAAGAAAACATCCGCTGCACAACAAGCCAACTTATCGAAAAGCGACCATGAACAACATCCCGCAGGAAGAGTCGGCAACGGAGAAGATATAGCACGTACTATCCTATTTCTTTTAGACAAAAGGAACGATTTTATAACCGCTCAGAACTTTGTGATTGATGGTGGAATGACTCGAAAAATGATTTATGTTTAAATATTCTTCGAAGGTTTTATGCGCATAAGAATTATGCCAACCATAATCCAAAACATCTCTCTAATACGGGTTATTAATCCAACATAAACACCCACACCCAGTGGAATAGTGAGCATACTAAAAGCTATTCCAAAACCTCCTTCTCTCGTTCCCAATTGCATTGGAGAGAAGAAAAGAATATTGGCAAATAGCGAGGAAAATGCTGCGACAATAACACATTGAAAAAATGAGAGATGATATCCAATAGGTATTGCCATAAACATTATTTCGATGCTCGAAAGAAACCTTGCTATAATCTCGAAGGATAGAGCTAAAAAGAAATCCTTTTTGCGATCGGCAAAAAGTTCTGCCATCAAACTATCCATCACTTCAATTCTTTCGGTGTGGCCGATTCTATACTCTTTCACTTTATTTTTGACGAAAGGTATTCGTGCAGCTACAGCAAGTGCTTGATGTATTAGCCCTTTTCTAAAAACAGTGAAAGCCCAATAAGTTAGTATCAAACCCCCTAGCACAACTCCCCAAAGAATAATCTTAATTCCTAACGGAATAACAGGAACTACAAAAATAAAAATAGGCACCGAAAGCATCCAAAATATAAAATGCGCCAAAAAGTGCATCATAGTAGAAAGCAAAACTCCTGAAGTTGCTTGATCAATTCCGAAATCCTCTTTCAGTTCAATTATCTTATATGGTTCTCCTCCTAAGAGTCCGATAGGGGTCATGCTATTAATTGCAAACCCACTAATCATCAATTTAATTTTGCGAAGCAATGACACTTTTCCAGCCCCGTTACTTCCACGTAAGATTACATGAAATGCTAACCCATTGAAAGTATAAACAATTGTCCATACTCCAATAATTGCAAAAAACCACCAACCAGTATCTTTAACATTTCCCCAAATCTCTCCAAGTCCAATATTATAGACCATCCAGACTAATACAGCTATACCTATTATAAAAAACAGGTCACGTATTATCTTTACTTTTCGATTCATGTATATATTTTTAAATCATCAAACAATGACTCCATTTGCAACGAGAATCTTTGTTTGGTGAATTTTTTGACAAAAATACGTTCTAAATTGAAAGATAGAGCAACATTTTAAATAATAATCTCTAAAGAGTAAAACAAAATAAATCTCAACCGATACATTTATGTGATTAGCACTATGACAGTTATGTCCTGTATCTGTTGAGATTTAAAATGATTTATTTCTTAAATTTATTTGCGAAATGGAGGTTTCACCACTTCCGCTTTTAAATTCCTATTGCGGACTTTAATGAAAATCTCTGTTCCAACTTTAGTGTATTCTGGTTTTACATAACCCATGCCTATTCCTATTTTTATCATTGGGGACATTGTTCCAGATGTCACTTCTCCAATCACTTCATCATCACTGTTTACTATCTCATAACCTTGACGTGGAATGCCTCGCTCAGACAAAGTGAAAGCACATAATTTACGTGTAACACCCTCAGTTTTTTGTTTTTCTAAAGCATCACGACCCACAAAGTCATTGCCTTCTGTGAATTTTGTAATCCATCCTAAACCAGCTTCCAATGGAGATGTTTGCTCCGTCATATCGTTTCCGTATAANNAGTATAAATTGAAGCCCATCTCTAAACGCAAAGTGTCTCTTGCTCCGAGTCCAGCTGGTTTGATTCCGAATTCTTTGCCAGCTTCAAAAATAGCATGCCATATTTGCTCTCCATGGTTAGGATAAAAATACAACTCAAATCCTCCTGCTCCTGTATATCCTGTGTTGGAGATAACTACATTTTCAACACCCGCAAGTGTACCATACTCAAAAGCATAATAAGGAATAGATGACAAGTCTGTTTCAGTAAGTTTTTGCAAAACTTCAGTTGCTTTAGGTCCTTGCACAGCCAACAGTGCAGTACGTTCGGATGCATTTTCAAGGATTGCACCCATTGTATTTTGCTTTTCACACCACTCCCAGTCTTTCTGGATATTAGCAGCATTTACCACCAACATATATTTCTCCTCCTCCATGTGATAGAGTAAGAAGTCATCAATGATACCTCCTTTTTCGTTAATAAAAGAAGTATATTGTATTTTACCCACTTTTAGTTTCGATGCATCATTACTTGTGATTTTTTGTATCAACTCAAGCGCTTTTGGTCCGTTAATCCAAAACTCGCCCATGTGAGATACATCAAAAACACCTACTGCATTGCAAACTGTAGTGTGTTCATCCATAATGCCTGTGTATTCAATTGGCATATTATATCCAGCAAATTCGTGCATTTTAGCTCCTAACTCGATATGCACATCTGTAAAGGGTGTTTGTTTCATATATATTGAATGTTTAATGTTTGTTTTGATGTAAGTAATAAGTTGTGAGTTGTAAATCGTAAGTGAGAAGTAGAGAGACGTAGGTCATAAGTCTTTAAATGCTTAGACTAGTTATTCCATTTAAGCACCTTATCTGTTGTTACTTGTTCCCTGTCTTATTCTTCAGCAACTAGCTGTGCAATTTTCACCACCACTTCAGATGCCTTTTTCAAAGATTTAATTGGCAAGAACTCGAAGCGACCGTGGAAATTGACTCCTCCGGCAAACACATTAGGACAAGGAAGGCCCATATACGAAAGACGGGCACCGTCTGTACCACCACGAATGGGTTTAACAATGGGTTTAATGTCCAGTGCTTCCATTGCTCTAAAAGCCAAATCTACAATATGTTTCACAGGCTCTACCTTTTCACGCATATTGAAGTATTGATCTCTCATCTCCAGCTTTAAGGTATCTGGATATTTTGTGTTTAGAAAATCAACTGCTTCTTGCATTTGAACTTTACGTCTTTCAAACAAGTCACGATCATGATCGCGGATAATGTAACCAACACTTGCTTCGTCCACCGATCCACTTATTTCCACCAAATGGAAAAAGCCTTCATAATCACTGGTAAATTCTGGACGTTCATTAACTGGAAGTAAACTCACCAACTCATTTGCTACATGCAATGCATTCACCATTTTATTCTTTGCATAGCCAGGGTGTACATTTCTTCCTTGTATAGATATCTTGGCTGCNNCTTTGCTCCAAATTTCTCTACATCGAAATGATCTGCACCCCGCCCTATCTCTTCATCGGGAGTAAAGCCAATTCTGATTTTGCCATGCTTAATTTCGGGATGATCAATAAGGTATTGCACAGCATTCATTATTTCAGCAATTCCTGCTTTATCATCAGCACCCAAAAGTGTTGTGCCATCAGTTACAATTAGGTCTTCTCCAACATAGTCGAGCAACTCTGGGAAATCTTTGGGAGACATAACAATATTCTCTGATTTATTCAGAAGAATGTCTTTACCATCGTAGTTTTCAACAATTCGAGGATTTACATCCTTACCACTCATATCGGGGCTTGTATCAAAGTGAGCTACAAAACCTATTGTAGGCACGTCTTTGTCAATATTGGCCGGAAGTGTTGCCATGAGATAGCATTTATCATCCAAGGAGATGTCTTCCAATCCCATATCTTTCATTTCCTGCTCAACCAAATGAGCTAAATCAAACTGTTTTTTTGTGCTAGGAGTTTCGCTATTGTTTTCATCTGATTGCGTATCTATTTTTGCATATTTAATGAAGCGATCTACAATATTCATAATTTGATGTTTTAGATGTAGTGTGGTTATTTTAGAGGATTCTTTTTAAAGCTTCGAAAAGCATATCAAGAGTTCATTATTTAAATAACAAATATACGAGTTTCTTTTTTATTTAAATAATTTTGTTATCCAAATATTGACTTATATACTACATAGTCATCTATAATGGGAAATTGGCACAGGANNGTGTGTTTAAATTGGTTTTATGAAGTTTAAATATTCGACGATCAATCATACTCTATTTCCATTACCCCTTGATAATGAGCTATTATATAGTTACATACATTAGAATATGAATATTCACATCTTGGTTAATCTAAACAAGAATGAGTCTGTTTTTAATAAATCAGAAAAAAATCTATTGAGTTTTTTGTATTTGAAATAAAATGATGTATCTTTGCAGTTGGGTAAGTCCTACACGGCCAGCTCCCGAAGAACCCCCCAGGGCTTGATCGCAGCAAGGGTATTTGGTTGTAGCGGTGCGATGTAGTAAGCTTACCCTTTTTACGTCTATACTTTTCTAGAAAAACCCATACTTTTATTTTAAACTCACCCAATAGAGAATGTATCCATTTAATCAGCACCTTTAATATTTTTGCAAACCCTCTCTTAACTACGAGTTTTATTTTTTTACCCTCACATTATTATCA
>DENY01000048.1:5114-5873 GCA_002359825.1 Bacteroidales bacterium UBA2632 | reverse complement strand
CAACTTCAACGCTCATTTCACAGCTCCTGCTTCTGCACGCAAAATGAGACAAGACTTGGCTTTATTGCCATTGTGGTTTGCACCCGATGGTGCATTAGTAATTGCAGAGGGAGAGTTGAATAATCGATTCTTGAAAGAGTTGCAAAGTAAATTACCAATCAACAAGTCGCTCATTTCATTTTCACAATTAGCAAATCATGCAGATACTGAAGTAAAACCTTGGGGCTGGAACCCTGCTCTCAGAAAGCAACTTATTGATGCAGGGTTGAACGAGGATGTGCTCCCTTCAATGACCAATTTAGAAATACTACGTAGTTATTCTGGAAGACATAATGCGGTGAAGTTATTAGAAGAGTTGAAGATTTGGCATCCCTCTTTTTGTGGAGAATCGTATTTCTATACGGATATCGACCAGCTTCTCGCTTATTTAAACAGCACCAAAAACGATCAAGTGCTTAAAATGCCCTATTCTGGTAGTGGCAAGGGAATACTGTGGCTCAAAGATGGTATCACTGATAAACAAACAGATTGGTGCAAAAGAGTCATTAGGATTCAGGGTGGGGTAGTGGCGGAGCCTGCTTTGAATAAAGTGCAAGACTTTGCAATGGAATTTGAAATGACTGAATTTGGTATTGAGTTTGTGGGTTATTCTCTGTTCCAGTCTGCACCTTCGGGTGCTTATATAGGCAATGTGCTTTTGTCGGATGCAGCTATAGAAAGTAAACTGTCAAGGTATATTGAACGGAATCTATTGGAAGA
>DENY01000048.1:852-5089 GCA_002359825.1 Bacteroidales bacterium UBA2632 | reverse complement strand
TTTGCAAAACCTCTGATTCAACCTATCAATTACAACCTTGTATTGAGGTGAACATGCGCATGAATATGGGTATTGTTGCGCATCGTATATTTGAAAGATTTATTCATCCCAACTCTATCGGAATGTTTTCAATCAACTATTACAAGCAAGATGGTGAGGCTTATAATCAACATATAACTATGCAATTAAATAATCCTCTTATTATTGAAAATGAGAAAATCAAAAGTGGATATCTTGCTCTTACCCCTGTTGATGGAAACACCAGCTACATAGCAACTGTATCTATAAAACAAAATCACGANNTAACCTTCCTCCGTGATTTCATATAAAGTTAGTGATTTGTAAATTTTGCAAACGTTTTATTTATCTATAATGTAGAGCAACAATAAACGTCATATTGTTAATTCGCTTACAATCACTTTTACCTTTTCACTCGAAGATTATTTCTCCATCTCTTTAGCAAAATACCCATAAAACAAAGGAATAGTTTTGATTCCATTAAAGAACTGTTCTAATGGAAAGTTTTCATTGGGAGAGTGAATCGCATCCGATCCAAGACCAAAGCCCATCAGCACAGATTTAATACCCAATATCTCTTCAAATGTTGCAATGATAGGAATACTGCCGCCCGATCTCACAGGAATTGGTTTCTTGCCATACACATCGGAATATGCTTTTTCGGCTGCTCTGTATGCAGGTATATCTATAGGACAAACGTAAGATGGACCACCGTGTAAATATTCAGTTTTCACTTTCACTGTGTCAGGCGCAATCGATTCAAAGTATTTCACAAACAAATCAGCTATTTTATCATGCTTTTGATTAGGCACTAGGCGTGTACTTATTTTTGCGTAAGCTTTTGAGGGCAACACTGTTTTTGCGCCATCACCTGTATATCCACCCCAAATTCCACACACATCAAACGTTGGACGAATGCCAGTGCGTTCGTTAGTGGTGTAACTTTTTTCTCCAATCTCTTTCTCTATGCCTAAAGATTTTTTGTACTCTTCCAAATCGAATGGAGCTTTGTCCATCAATGTACGTTCTTTGTCGGATACTTCCAACACATCGTCATAAAAGCCAGGAATGAGAATTCGTCCGTCATCATCCATTGTTTGTGCTATCATTTTTGCCAACACATTAATGGGATTGGCTACGGCACCACCAAATATACCTGAATGCAGGTCAGCATTGGGCCCTGTCACTTCCACTTGCCAATAAGCCAGGCCTCTGAGTCCTGTAGTGATTGATGGCACATCGGGAGCAATCATAGATGTGTNNCTAAAATGATATCCGCACGCAACATATCTTTGTGCTCTTCGCAAAACTTTGGAAGGTTGGGCGAACCAATTTCTTCTTCACCTTCAATCAAGAATTTCACGTTGCACGACAAATTGCCCGACTGTACTAAATATTCAAATGCTTTGGCATGCATAAAACCTTGTCCTTTGTCGTCATCTGCACCACGTGCCCATATTTTACCATCTTTAATGACAGGTTCAAAAGGCTCAGTTTTCCACAATTCTAATGGGTCAACTGGCATCACATCCATGTGTGCATACACCAACACCGTTGGGGCATTCTTGTCAATTATCTTTTCACCATAAGTTATAGGGTTGCCCTCGGTCTCCATTACTTCGGCTTTGTCTGCTCCGGCAGCAAGTAAAAGTTCTTTCCACTTTTCGGCTGCTTTGTACATGTCTGGTTTGTGCTCTGGGAGCGAAGAGATAGAAGGGATACGGATGAGCTCGAAAAGCTCTTCCAAGAAACGTTCTTTGTGAGTTTCTACGTACTGATTAATTTCATTCATTGTTTTTTAAGTTTAAAGGGTTTAATGCTGTAAAAATACGAAAAGTTTTATAGGTATCGAAATTTATTAGGGCTTCTGTTAGCACTCGTTTATATTCTTTGTTGACTTAATGAATCCGATCATCTCAATTTCAAATCTGGATACATTTCTCTGCATCTTGTCTTTTTTTTATCCTATCTTTGGTTATTATTATAAACTCGAAAAACTGTGTATCATGATTAAAAGATATGTTCTACTCATTGTCCTTGTAATGTTTATACCCGTTTTAATGAATGCAAGCAAGGCTCCTATAGAAACTCAAAATGCAACTCAAATGAAAGATGAAATATTTATATCCGAGCAAAACGTCAGGAATGTTATCGACTCTCTATCGAAATCTACAACAGCTTCGAATCTTTTTCGTATAGAGAGGGGTGCACAACAAGTAGCTGACTTGTGGCGACATCAAGATGGTACAGCTCAAGATTACGAAGCGTTTTGTGTAGAGAATTTTATGACAGACAGTGTATCACTTTCTCAACTTTTCAATAAGTTGGAACGCAACTTTGAGCTCTTCAATGGCTATTTCCATAAAATAGATCTTAAGCTGAAAGAACCACTGCAATTGGAGGGGGCAGAGATACAACCCATCGATATGATGTTTGGAGGATATGATGTGTCTGCCCATCTAAACGATGATATGTATAGCTCGAAAATAGCATTTATCACTGCTCTCAATTTTCCATTCTTTTCGTTGGATGAGAAAACAGAATTGGGCAACGATTGGACAAGGCAAGAGTGGGCGTATGCTCGCATGGGCGATAGATTTATTTCGCGTGTTCCTGCCCAGTTGCAACAACATATTTCGCGCACACTCACCAATGCAGATGCTTATATATCGGACTATAATATTTATATGGGGCAATTGTTGAATGAAGAAGGGGCTAAATTATTTCCAGAAGATATGAAACTAATTACCCATTGGGGATTGCGTGATGAATTGAAATCGAATTATGCTGACACGAAGGATGGCTTGGAAAAGCAACGCATGGTGTATAAAGTAATGCAGCGTATTGTTGATCAAACTATTCCTAAACAAGTAATCAATGATGGAGCGTATGAGTGGGATGTGAAGAACAATAAGTTATTCGCTAACGGTAAGGAAGTTGCTTCTACTCCCGAACCTGACACCCGTTACGAAGTTTTTCTTGGAAACTTCCATGCCATGAAGCAACTCGATCCATATTCAACACACTATCCTACTCAATTGGATCGTGCATTTGACGCAACTATGGAAGTGCCTCAAAAAGATGTCGAAAAATTGTTTACAGACTTGCTTTCATCACCGATGGTAAAAGAAGTAGCTGCTTTCATCGAGTCACGTTTGGGGAGACCATTAGAGCCTTTCGATATTTGGTACAATGGATTCAAATCGGGTGGAGGTGTTCCCGAAGATGAGCTTACTGCCATGACTTCAAAGAATTATCCTAATGCCGAAGCATTAGAAGCAGATTTACCTCGCATGTTACACGATTTGGGTTGGACTGCTGAAAAAGCTAAAGAGATTACCTCTTTGATAACAGTAGACGCTTCGCGTGGTGCAGGGCATGCTTGGGGTGCAAGTATGCGCAACGACAAAGCACATTTGCGAACCCGTATTGGTGAAAACGGCATGGATTATAAAGGTTACAATATTGCAGTGCATGAGTTTGGTCACAATGTGGAGCAAACCCTTACGCTGAATGATGTTGATTATTATATGCTCAGTGGTGTTCCCAACACTTCGTTTACGGAAGCCATTGCGTTTTTGTTCCAAAAACGAGATTTAGACTTGCTAGGTTTGAAGCAAACCAATCCACACGATGATTACTATTTGGCACTGGACAATTTTTGGTCTAGTTTTGAGATAATGGGCGTATCGTTGGTTGACATTCAAGTGTGGGAGTGGATGTATGCTAATCCAGAAGGTACACCTGCGCAATTGAAAGAAGCAGTGATTTCCATTGCCAAAGATGTTTGGAATACCTATTATGCCAGTATTTTGGGTGGAAAAGACGAAACACTCTTGGGTATCTATTCTCACATGATTGACTATCCACTCTATTTACCCAATTATCCAATGGGACATCTCATCGATTTTCAAATTGAACAACAAGTGAAAAGCAAAAACATGGCCAACGAAGTAGAGCGTATGCTCATGCAAGGAAGCATCATCCCGCAATTGTGGATGAAGGGTGCTGTTGGGCGTGAGATATCTATTGAGCCGTTGCTGAAATCTACTGAAGAGGCGATGGAGGCGTTGAGGTAGAGGTGAAGTTTTACATGTCTTCTAACATATGCAGCTAAGATTTCATGGTTCTACACGTAAATTCTTATTAATTTCAGCGTAAAGCTCCTTTTGCCCTCACAGAAGGCTAGGTTTATGATAGATTTCCATCATCTGCAACC
>DENY01000048.1:0-718 GCA_002359825.1 Bacteroidales bacterium UBA2632 | reverse complement strand
ATTTCCAAACAGTGTAATGCTATGTCACATTGATGCGTTTTGATTTCCAAACACTCCAATGCTACGTCACATTGATGTGTTTGGAACAAATAGCACTGCTTTTTTGCGTCATTCAGTAGCAAAGTGACAGTCAGAGAGCACTTTTTTGTGCTCATTTGTAATGTATACATCACGCAAGGGACCAAAATCTTCAAATTCTTATATGTCTTACAACACATTTAGAGCAAAACTGGTGTGGATAGTCTGTTTTTTTCTTGCCTTGCAACACAACGGTTTACAAAACCTCAAGAGCGAGGTGCTAATTCAGAGACTTCAACTCACGTCTTACCCTAAAACACTATTTAACGACTATGTTAATTTGCAGGACTCCATCTCCTACTCAAAGATTACTTATCGTCAATCAAAATTGCTTGGTTTTATAAAAAAGGCAGATGAAGTGGGAAGGTCTTCTTTGTGAATCTCTGTCAGTTTGGTTGATTGAAAAAGTTAGTTAACCAGTTTAATCTTGAATGGTTTCATCTGTTACACTATCAACCGTTTTTAATGGAGCTAAGCACAAGGATACTAATGATGTGCTGCATCTAAATTTACGATTTCCCCATGTGGCATTAGGTTACAAGTTTGTCAAGGGTTGTTTGTTGTTGAGTTTTCAGACTCGCTTTTTGACTTTGAGAATATATTTCTGCACGAATTTCACCGTTGCATTTTAACCCACATT
>DENY01000049.1 GCA_002359825.1 Bacteroidales bacterium UBA2632 | reverse complement strand
TCTATTTTGTCCTCATCATTTCCACCAATTGCAAAAAATAATCGGTTGACCAAATGTCTATCTGAGCATGATTTTTAATAAATGGAGCAACATCTCGTTTCACTAATTCAATATCAGTAATTGATATTCGTTCTTTCAATTTGTCAAGAAACTCTTCTATTGTCATCTCAACATCATTAAATTGCCTCATTCGTGTTTGAAGATGTTTAAAGTTGAGCTCTACTCCTTTTTTTACATACCATTCAAAGTCGTACCAATCACGCCCTTTAACTTTGTTTTTCCATTTTCTGGAAACCAATGCATTCATTTTGCCAGCAAGCAAATCGGGTAATACAAAGTAGCGGATCATAAATGAGAATGGTTGTAGCATTAGTCTTTGCTCAGTATCGAAGCTCAATGGAGGATCAATATCAACTTCAACAAATGTGGATTACAAAATAAATTGTTTACCTTTGTACAATAGTTTTTTATTAAACAAATACAGTAAAAGTGAACAGAATATTGTACTTAAGTATGTTGATATCTCTTGCTGGATGCAATGGAGATATTTTTATAGACGATTATACGTCTGAAGAGCATGAAGACATTATTATCTCAGAGACTAATAACAGTAAAGAGATTAATTTCAAGTCAGACAATTGGGGGCTTATTAATATTTTCTCTGAAACCTTTGAGATATACACCATCGATGCATATACCATTGATGGCAAGCCCGCAAATCTACCTTTCGAAGAGAAAGTATTGGGCACTGTTCATATCAAAAATGACTATGTAGATGTGCAAGTAGAGAGAAAAAGTGGTAACAAACTAAAGGTTATACTCAATGAAAACTTGATGGATGAGAATGTAAAATTACAGATACTAGTAGGCAACAATTTTAAATATGAAAAGATAGAAGTGCAACTAGCTCCCACACAAAAATATCAGATTGACAGTATAGTGTATGACTTCGATAAATTTGAAACGGATGAGGGTCGTTTAGAGGAAATGCAGGATATAATTATTGATAACAATGCTTCTTCACCATTAACTATTAGTGTCCTTCCGTATAGTAAATCTTCACATGAAATCCTCTTTTATAATTCAACCNNAATCACCCTTAACTGTTTGCTTCCTTCCGTATAGATTATCGACACATGAAATCTTCTTTTATGATTCAAAAACAGTATGGGAAGAGAAGTTATTCACTATTTTACTAGGTATTCCACTGCCCGAAATAACCATCCCAGATGTAGCCGATGGAAAGCCTGTGCTCCGTGACACCAAAATTGCTTTTGGCATTGAAAAACAACACCTAGCAGTAGATTTAGACAAAGAGTTGTGCGTTGATGTAACGATTGATGCATTCGATAAAAGAAAAGTAATAGTTTTTAATGTAATGAGAAGCTATTCCGTGCCCTACAAGATATATATATCGAATCCGAGAACGGGCAAAGAACTAACTTTCTCGGGAAAACTAAACAGTAGTGAACCCATAGACTATTATATCATTAAACGAGTATTGGATGAAAACTAATATGAATAATATTGCACACAGAACGATTGTAACTATTCTATTGTTGACGTTAATATCAATAGATATTTTAGCCACTAATCGAGATACTACTTCAACCAAAATCATACAGATGATAGGAATTGATTTAAAACCAAGTTACCTGTTCCCTACTCACGAGTTCTTTAAAGGTAGTAATAATGCCCAAAAGGAGATGAATTCTTCATTTTCTGGTCATCTGAAGTATGGTTTCAAGTTCGCTCCTGATAGCTATTTGGGCAGTGTATATCCTTATGCCATACAGGGAATAGGAATTGGTTATAATACCTTCTTCAACTCTTCTGAACTGGGCAATCCTTTAGCCGTTTACTTCTTCCAAACATCAAGGATAGCAAACATCACTCAGAAATTATCATTCGATTATGAATGGAATTTTGGAGCTTCATTTGGTTGGAAGAAGTATGATGAAGAAAAGAATCCAGAAAATAAAGTTGTAGGCTCTAATACCAACGCCTATATTCATCTTGGTTTACTGTTGAATTGGCAACTTTCATCAAACACAAATCTACGTGGTGGAGTGGGTTTGACACATTATTCCAATGGTAACACCAGTTACCCCAATGCAGGAGTTAACACCCTTGAGGCTTCCATAGGTATTGCTCGCTTTTTCGGAAACAATGAAAGGAGTACATATTCTCCCTATCAATCACGAAAACACTTATTCAATTCTTATATTAACTATGACCTTATTCTCTATGGTTCAACACGAAAAAAGGGCATCTACCCTGAAGATTCAGACCCTATGCTCGTTCCTGGTTCCTTTGGTATTGTAGGGATAAACTTCAATCCATTGTATAACTTCAGCAATTACTTCCGTGCTGGTGTCTCTCTTGACTTGCAGTATGACGAAAGTGCCAACATAGGAAAGCATATAGCCAATGAATATATTCCAGGTATCCCAGAGGATCTTAAATTCTACAGACCCTCCTTCAGAGAGCAGTTTTCGGCAGGTCTCTCATTGCGTGCTGAGATTGTTATGCCTATTTTCTCAATCAATCTTGGCATTGGAAAGAACTTTTTGTGCAAGGGTGGTGATACTAATTCATTTTATCAAACATTTGTGCTGAAGACTAATATTACGGATAATGTGTTTTTGCATGCAGGATATCAACTTTACCGTTTCAAGGATCCAAACAATCTTATGTTGGGACTTGGCTATAGATTTAACGCTAAATGAGACAAAAAAACATATTGTCAAGCCTGCTGTGTCCCTTATTGATTAAGTATCATGCTGACGCATGGAAATAATTGGCACATAAATAACGGTGAAACTGTTTAATCAAGCTTGTTTTCTAAAGGTGTCGAATTCGACACCTTTCTCGCGCGCATTTGCAATGCATGTGTCGCTTTAGCGAACTTGTTTTAAAAACTTTTGCTTCGCAACACACCGATTGCAAAT
>DENY01000033.1:14528-26957 GCA_002359825.1 Bacteroidales bacterium UBA2632 | reverse complement strand
AAATATTTAACCTTTCAGGAAGGGAGCCTGCAAGATGGGTTAATATATTACATGATTGTTGCAGTCTGTTAATTAATTAAAGTTATTTAAGGCGGATAGATCGGTTTCGTGGTTTCCATTCTGTTGTTTGTGATAAGATTGATGTATCACATAATAGTATATGAATGGACATATTCACTTATTTGGAGGGGGTCCCGTAGGAGGGGGTAGTTGGTAGATGAAAAATTCCCAACGGTTGTTTCATGAGGCAATTTAAATAATTGTTTTTAAAGTCTGACATAAAAACTACTACTAAAACAACACCCGGTTTTCGAAACCGTGCGAGCCGAGCTATAACTCCATGTTTCCAAAGACAAGAACTTTCACCCATCTCAAATCTCATTCAATGTCGTATCCGTCTTCAACGGTTTAGCTTCCTCTTTCAACTCTGGGTAGACAATACGTGAATGATAGATAGTTTGGAGTTTTTCTACGAAAAGCCTTTTTATATTATCCACTTCTTGAAAAGTAATAGGTGCTCTTTGGAATAGACCTTCTTCCATTTGTCCATCTATGAGTTTGTTGATCAATTTACTTATCGACTCTTCGGTGTATTCCGGCAAGCTACGTGAGGCTGCTTCCACTGTGTCAGCCATCATCAAAATGGCAGTTTCTTTTGTAAACGGATTTGGTCCCGGATATGAAAAGGCTGCGCTATCTATCTCTTTACCTGGATTGGCGTTTTTCCACGAGTTGTAGAAATACTTGGGTGTGCTAGTTCCATGATGTGTTTCGATGAAATCGATAATTTGTTTGGGCAATCCTGCTTTGTGTCCTTTCTTGACACCCAATGGAACATGATCTATGATGATGCGTGCACTTTCTTCAAATGGAAGTCCTGCATGTGGATTCATACCTGGTGCTTGATTCTCTGTGAAGAACGCAGGGTTCTCCAGTTTGCCAATATCGTGATAGAGTGCTCCTGTTCTCACTAAAGATGGATTGGCTCCAATCTCTATGGCCGCTGCTGCTGCAAGATTGGATACTTGCATAGAGTGTTGAAAAGTCCCAGGAGCTTCTTCAGATAGTTGACGTAATATAGGCTTGTTTATATTGGCCAGCTCCACCATGCTTACACCCGAGATAAACCCGAATGATTTCTCCACCATATAAACCAGCAAATAAGAGAAGGTAATAAAGAGGAAGTTGATGAGGAAATAGATGAAGTATTCCCAGCTAATCATTGTGATATCGCCTTCTTGTGCTAACACCAAAGCTGAATATACTACTACATACGACACCAAAATGATGAATGAACTACGAATCAATTGTGATCGCTCAGTCAATTCCTTCAAGTTGAAGATACATATCATGGTAATGGTTATTTGCAATACCATAAACTCAAAGGTGAATGAGACCATGAGTGTACATAGCAAAATGGTAATTAAACTAGCATTTAGTGCTGTTCGAGAGTCTATAAATGTTCTGATAAGAATAGTGACTATCGCATAGGGGATGATATATACATTGAATAAGTTGTAACTCGCATTAATGGCAGTAAGTACCACAAAAGTGGTTATGACAAGCACCATGAAAGTAACATGTTTCCTATTTCGATATTCTTCAAGCCTAAAAAACAGAAGATACATATAGAAAGAACCCATCAGGAGGGCAATGAGAAAAAATTCTCCCAGTATTACCAAGTTTGTTCTACCTGCAGTACCTGTTCTATCCTCTGTTGCTTTTTTGAGTGAAGAGAGTATGTTGTAAACATTTTGATCAATTATTTCACCTTCACCAATTATTCGTTCACCTTCTTGTATCATACCCAATGTGGGTGAAACTTGTTGTACAAATTCGTTTTTGGCTTTTTCTGAAGTGCTTGCGTCAAATATAATATTCTCTTGCAAGTAGTTGTTGATGTCTGCTGTTTTAAGTTTACTCTTATCAAGCGAAGTAGGTGCTTCATTAATAATGGCTTCGTACGCTGACTTAAAGGTGTAAAACGAAGTAACATCTCTAGCTTTTGCTATTTTATCTTCACGCAAACGCAATGTTTTTTTCTTAGTTGATATCAACTTGTCAAATTCGTTACTGTTTATAATTCCCTTATCGTATATTTTCACCAGTTTTCCACGGATATACGCAATGTAAGTTCGGTCTAGTTTGCTCAGTGAGGGATCTAAGTTTGAATCAGCATCGAAGTTAGCGATCGCTTCAATTTGTGCTTCCTTGTCAATGTTGTAATAGGGTTCATAAAAGACCAATATGCTATCTTGGTCTTGCTGTAATTGTTGAGCTGATTTAAATATTGGGAAATCAAAAGGAGCTGTTAACAAACCATATCTCCATGGGCGACCCTCGTTGAATGAGTACTTAAACTGTCCTTGTCTTGGAAATACGTATGTGATAAGCAACGTTGCAAGGAAGAAAATAAGCGGAACATATACCCGCGTTTTTATACGATATCTTGATTTCGATTTCTTCATGTTGTTTATTTATCCGTGAAACTTAGTTTAGTATATAAAACACCAAATCTAATACTTTGTTTTTTAATTTATAATTCACAAGATATGATTTTACATTCTTTAAAATGCAATTTTATCAACAATTCTTTTTGTGGCACCTCCATTTTCATAAATATACTCAATTGCTTTTTCGCCAGCAATTTCTAAATCTTCTGGACATGTAATGAAGTGTTTTAGAATCTTATTTAAACTAGCTTCGTCGCTTATAGTAAAACCTCCTCCATTTTTCAGCAGTTCTCTAGCTTCAAGAAACTTCTTATTGTTGGGACCAAAGATAACTGGAATACCATATACTGCCGCCTCAGGCAAATTGTGAATGCCTGCACCAAATCCTCCACCAATATATGCAATCTGTCCATAGCGATAGACGGAAGATAACAACCCGAAGTTATCGATGATTAAGCAATCATAATCAAGTATCTTCACATCCTCTCCTTGCGCTTGAGAATACCTTATGGAGGGTCGTTTCAACTTACTCTCTATTTGTTTGAGATGGGCTTCTNNAATAAGTTTTAGGTAGGCATGTTTGTTGAAGTAGTTGATGAGTAAAGTCTCATCTTCGGGCCATGAACTACCTGCAACCAATACACTTTGATTGTCTTTGTGTGTTGCAAACTTTTCTACTATAGGAAGGTCTTGTGCACTCTCTTTAATTTTGATAACTCTGTCCATTCGTGTGTCGCCCATTACGGTAACATTGTTGAGACCTTGATTCCTGATTAATCCTTTCGACTCTTTGTCTTGCACAAATATTTCTGTATAGTAATGGAGTATCTTTTTGAAAACACCCCCATACGGTTTGAAGAAAAGTTGATTGGGACGAAAAACTGCCGAAACCAAATACACAGGTATCTCTCTCTTATAAAGTCCATGGATAAAATTATACCAGAATTCATATTTCACAAAAATGGCGATGTCTGGATGTGCCAAGTCCAGAAAACGTTTCACATTTCTCTTTGTGTCTATAGGCAAATAACAAACAATGTCCATTAATGGATTGTCTTTCTGAACCTCATACCCTGATGGTGAAAAGAACGACAACAATATCTTGTATGTTGGTTTCTCTTTTCTGATTATTTCAATCATAGGAAGTGCCTGTTCATACTCGCCCAATGAAGCGACATGAAACCAAACATACTTGCTAGAAGAATCAATTCGATTTTTTAGAATCTCATAGGTGTTTGCGTGACCTTCGACCATCAATTTTGCCTTTTTGTGAAAAGGGGCTACTAAACGAAGTACAAACGAAAAAACTGAAATAGCTACGTTATACATGCAAGCTCAAATTCTTAGTGGATAGTTGTAATTGCTTTTTGTAATCGATGAATGGTCTCTTCTCTACCAATTAACGATGTGATATCAAATATGTGTGGTCCTTTTCCTGCTCCCACGAGTGCCAATCTGAATGCATTCATAATAGCACCCATATTATATTCATTAGATGCTATCCAATCTTTCACTACAGTTTCTTGATGCTCGCTTGAGAAATTATCCAGTCCTTCAAGAACCTCAATCAGCTCTGTCATTTGCCGTGGAGTGCCTTCTTTCCATCGTTTTTTCACTGTCTTAGCATCATACTCGGTTGGTGATTCAAAAAAGAAACTTCCTTGCTCCCAGAAGTCTTCAATCAAATGAGCCCTATTTTTCACCAATGCTATTACTTTTTGCGCAAACTCTTTAGAAACCGTCACTTTGTTTTCGTCCAAGATGGGCCTGAAAAGTTGTTCTAACTCAACGTCAGAAGCGCGTTGAATATATTCGTGATTGAACCATCTTGCTTTCTCATAATCGAATTTTGCGCCACTCTTGCTACATTTGTCAAAAGAGAATAATTCAATCATATGGTCGAGCGACATAATTTCTTCGTCGTTTCCAGGATTCCAACCCAAAAGAGATAAGAAATTAACCACAGCATGTGGTAGATATCCACTTTCCCTGTATCCCGATGAAACTTCCTGAGTCACTGGGTCAATCCATTGAAGCGGAAACACGGGAAAACCAAGACGGTCACCATCGCGCTTGCTCAATTTGCCATTGCCTTCGGGTTTGAGCAACAAGGGTAAGTGGGCAAATTGTGGCATTGTATCTTCCCATTCCAAACATTTGTACATCCAAACGTGCAATGGAGCTGAGGGCAACCACTCTTCGCCTCTTATCACATGCGTGATACGCATGAGGTGATCGTCCACTATGTTGGCCAAATGATAGGTGGGTAATTCATCTGCCGATTTATAAATCACTTTATCGTCCAACACAGATGAGTTGATTACAACTTTCCCCCTGATTAAATCATTTACAGTGATATCAATATTGGGCTCTACTTTTATGCGAACAACATAAGGTACATTGTTTTTGATGAGAGTTTCAATCTCTTCTTTTGATAGAGCAAGAGAATTGCGCATTTGCATACGTGTTGATGCATCGTATTGGAAGTTGCTTATTTCTTTGCGTTTTGCATCCAACTCTTCAGGAGTGTCATAGGCAATGTATGCAGCCTCACTGTCCAGCAACTTGGTTACATATTGTTTGTAGATACTTTTGCGTTCCGATTGTTTGTATGGGCCATATTTGCCTCCAGCTTTTGGTCCTTCGTCAAATGGCAAGCCTAACCATTCAAATGCTTCTTCAATGTATTCTTCAGCACCTTCAACAAATCTTTTTGAATCGGTATCTTCTATGCGAAGGATAAACTTTCCGTCTTGTTGTTTTGCGAAAAGATAATTGTATAAAGCTGTGCGAACACCACCAATATGTAGTGGTCCCGTTGGGCTTGGTGCAAATCGTACTCTAACTTGATTGTTCATTGTTTCTAAATATTTAAGCCACAAATTTACATAAAAAATATGTGACGGAGGAATTTATCGATTACAGAAAGAGGCGTGACTCATTTCCCATATTGAATAGTAAGTCTATAATGCTAAGATTTTCAATAAAAGGACGTTTCTCTGCAAATACCTGATAGTAGGGTTTTGCACAGAACTGAGTATCTATTTTTCTCCAATCTCTTTTGGGATGAATGGCTTCTCTAAGGTCTGTTGTGTTGATGGGGACTTCTGCAATAAATCTAGTTGAATAACTCACGGGAGTGTCAATGTCTAGTAATCTGCAAATAAGACTGCGCATCTGTTCATTGAGGTCGAACAAGAACGTAGTTTTCTTTTCATAAAACGGAGCGAACTCGTCTTTGTAATATTCAAAATAGGGTGATGAGTTATAAGCCGATATAATGGCATTCCAATGAAAGTGTTGCCAATTGCCGTGGTCGGCAATTCTGATATCCTTCATCTTTACTTTAAGCCCCATAGCCTTCTCGATGGGAATACTCAAAGGGAGGGCACCGTTGGCCGCTGCAATGATGCAGCGGTTACGGTACGATTGTTTTTGATAGTTGTCATCTGTCTCTAATACTGCTTTTTCTGCTCTGAAGAGTTTGCTGTAATACTGAACAGGTGCAAGGTAGAGCGATGACAGCAACACTGTTTGCATTATTTCTTAGCACTTCTAAAGAGTCTGTTCCAACGTATTTTTCCACTCAACCATGCCTTGTCTTTTTCTAATGACAACCAAATCAATAATGGTTGGCCCACAACATGGTCTTCAGGAACAAATCCCCACACACGCGAGTCGGCAGAGTTGTGACGATTGTCACCCATCATAAAATAGTAGTCCATCTTAAATGTATAAGAGCTCGCCTCTTGTCCATTGATAAATACTTTTCCGTCGCGATAATCGAAATCGTTTCCTTCATAGTTTTTGATACAACGGTTGTATGCAGCTACTTTATATTCTATGTCGGTATCAAAATTGATGGTAGCACCTTTTTGGGGTATCCACAATGGGCCAAAAGTATCTCTCGTCCAATTTTGTTGATAATCCAATGGGTAATATAATTGTGATCCTGCAGGTTCAACCTCTTTTACCATGCTCCAAACAAATGGCTTCGATTTCATTTTTTCCACCATTTCATCGGTCATTGGAATGCTATAATATAGTTTCCCTTTTTTTCCGTTATCAGTTTTTAGTCCTAGACGAGCCATGCTCAAGCTATCAGCATAAGATAAATCTTGCACTTTTTGTCCTGACATGTCTTCGCTGCCATAGTCATCTATATTGATGCCTATTTCAGAAAAAACTTTGGAGGAAATGTCAGTTCCATCTGTTTGTATCATATAGTTATGCTGTGCCAATTTTGGGTTGGGCATATACACTCCGTCAATGTATACAGTGTCATTTTTCAATTCAATTGTTTCGCCCGGCAGACCAATGTTGCGTTTTACATAATTCTCTCTGCGATCTACAGGACGATAAACGATGTCACCATAAGTTCGTTTGTCGGATTTTATTCCTTCACTTCCATTTGAGTTGTATGCCGATAGTACATAATAGTCAACATTTTGAGCGTTAGTTGCTACTGTATCACCTGTTGGGAAGTTAAACACTACAATATCGTTCCTTTTCACCTCTCCGAAACCTTTCAATCTTTTGTATTTCCACTGTGGATTCTCAATGTATGACTTGCCACCCACTACAGGCATGGTGTGTTGTGCCAATGGAAAAGAGAGTGGAGTCATAGGGGCACGGGGGCCATAACTCATTTTGCTCACAAACAGAAAATCACCTACCAACAATGATTTTTCAAGTGATGAGGTAGGTATTTGATAGTTTTGAAAGAAAAAGGTGTTGATAAAGTAAACGGCAATTAATGCAAAAAGGATGGCATCCACCCATTCCATCACTTTGCGTACGGCGGGGTTCTTTGTTCTCTTCCAGAATGTCCACGGCACAAATTTAGTAACGTAGATATCCAACAGTAAAAACAGAAACAACAAGAGCCACAAGTTGCCAGCCCATATTGAGAATAGAAGCACAGCTGTGGATGTGGCAATAAACCAAGTCCACTGACGGCGTGATGTATTTGAAAAACGTTCTTTTAATGTCATAGTTGTAAACTAAATTGTCTGTTACCTCTTAATCCCCTAAAGGAGACTTTGGCTGAGTGCTATATTTATAGATTGATTGATAGACTTGGATTTTTTTAATGCGAAAATTACTTAAAAGGGAGCAAGTCTTCCATCCCAAGGAATCCTTTTTTATTGGCAGTAAACTCCGCTGCTACCACTGCGCCCAATGCAAATCCTTTGCGACTTTTTGCATCATGTTTCAGTTCTATTGAATCTACTTCCGATTCATATTTTATGGTGTGAATACCAGGAACCTCGCCTTCACGAAAAGCATTTATCTGCAAATCATCTTTGCTGTTCTGTTCATCCAGTTTCCATTGTTTTTTTCTTTCGAGCGATTCCAATATGCCTTCGGCAATAGTGATGGCTGTACCACTCGGAGCGTCTAGTTTGTGGATATGGTGTGTTTCGTCAACGTGTACGTTATATTCGGGGAAGTCATTCATGATATTGGCCAAATACTTATTCACTGCAAACAGTATATTCACACCCAAGCTAAAGTTGGAAGCGTAAAAGAAAGTTTGTCCATCTTTCTCACATGCTTGTTTCACTTCGTCTATATTGTCCAACCAGCCTGTGGTGCCCGATACAACAGGGACATTGGCTGCAAAAGCACGCTTGTAATTGTTTAAAGCACTTTCGGGAGAAGAGAACTCAATTGCAACAGCTGCATTTTTGAATTCATCCGATTCGAATTTGCTTTCTTCACCGACATCAATTGTGCAAACAATATTATGACCTCTTTCACGACAGATTTTCTCAATCTCGTGCCCCATTTTACCGTAACCTATAATCGCTATATTCATTTTCAATGTTTTAGAAGGGCAAAAATACTAAATTTAAAAATTAAAACAGAAGAGAATCAGATAAAATGCTAATGCTGGTTTTATATTAAGGAATTATAACCACCCTCTCTCCTTGTACCAAGCTATTGNNAAACCTTGTACCAAGCTATTGTTTTTCCCACTCCTTCTTCTAGGTAAACTTTTGGTGTGAAGTCAAGTTCCTTTTGCAAAGGAGTGATATCGCATGCCCAATTGCGCTGTTTCATAATCTTGTATTTGTCCGTGTTGAAGGTAACTGGTTTGTTGAACAATTCACCAATCTTCTCACTAACAATTGATGCAGCTTTCACGATGAATAGGGGGATTTTCATTCGGAGCACCCGTTTTCTATTCAAAGCACTTTGCACAATTTTATTAAATTCATCGTCGGTGTAGGCGCACCCATCAGACACAAAATACTCTTTACGCGTAATTTCTTTGTTGATTGCCGTGAAAACAATATCTGTGAGATCATCTACATAAATGAAAGAGAGTATCTGTTTCTTAAAGCCTGCACCTACATTAATTCCTTTTTTTACTGCTTTTATCAGAATCAGATAGTCTTTGTCGTTCGGGCCATATACGCCAGTAGGTCGTAGTATTACATAGGGGAAATTCGGGATGGATTTCAAATAGTTTTCTGCCAAAAGTTTGCTTTCTCCATAGGCTGTGTTTGGATTAGGAATTCTGTCACATAGCATGGCTTCATAATTGACTTCGTCGCCCACTCCAATAGCTCCTAGGGAGCTCATAAACACGAAAGTATTTGGAACTATATCTAAATCCACCAATGCATCTACAAAATTCTTTGTGTATTGGTAATTTATCTTTTTGAATTCCGCTTTTCGAATAGCTTTTGTGATACCTGCAACATGGACAATGGCATCAAACTTTCCGTTTTTATTAACAAAAGTAGCCAATTCATCGGCTAACTTGCGTGGGTCTGCATAGTTCAAATCGATAAAATTGATGCGCTTGTCTTGTAGCATATCTCGGTTGCTGGTGGAGCGAATCCCTGCCCAAGTCTCGTAGCCCTGTTCAAGTGATTTTGCTACAATGGATGCACCAATAAAGCCACTGGCTCCTGTGATGAGTATTTTCGTTTGCATGTTGATGTTCTTGTAAGTGTGTTTTGCAAAAATAAGAATTAAATGGCGAATGAAGACGTATTTTGGGGCGCGAATTTCGATCTTCGATCTTCGAGATACGGGTTTCGGTATTCTATTTCCAAATCTTACTCGTGTGCATTTGTTCCATTTGTGTCGTTTTTGCGTTAAAAACGCTATACCATTTTCTCCTCGTTGCAAACGAGGAGGAGTGACAATCCCAAAAACATGTCATTGGTAGAAACACTCCCCCTTGTGCGTGAAAATCTTCAATACGTCGCATATAATGAACAATAGTACCACACACACGTTTTTATAGAGTTNNTAATAAAATTTCGTTACTTTGCATTTATTCAAAACCGATAAATAGTATGAGAAAGAAGAAACAAACCGAACAACCAGAGAGAAAACGCAAGAAAAAAGAATTGGCATCCGCCATTATTCAATTTTTGAATGAGAATCCCGACAAACAGTACAACTACAAGCAAATATCGGCTGCAATTGATGTGTCAGCTGAAGAACAACGAACAACTTTACGTGATGTTCTAGACAAATTGCGTGATGATGAGGTAGTATTGGAAACACAACGAGGGAAATATAAAACAAACAATCGTAAACCTGTCCTAGAAGGACGTTTCGAACGTCGTAGCAATGGAAAGAATTTCTTTGTACCCAATGACGAAGGAAATATTGTATATATCCCCGAACGTAATGCTATGCATGCAATGAATGGCGACATTGTGCGTGTGCAGTTGTTTGCAAAACGCAAACGCTTTGAAGCCGAGGGTGAAGTGATAGAGATATTGGAACGTGCTGAAGCTCGTTTTGTTGGGACACTGGAAGTGAAAAAAGATTTTGCTTTCTTGGTGCTTGATAGTAGAATACTTGCCAATGACATATTCATCCCAAAAGAAAACCTGAAAGGTGGAAAAACTGGAGATAAAGTGGTAGTTGAAATAATAGAGTGGCCTGCAAAAGCAAATAATCCTTTGGGAAAAGTGTTGGATGTGTTGGGCGAAGCCGGCCTCAACGACACAGAGATGCACGCTATTTTGGCGCAATACAATTTGCCTTATATTTATCCCAAAGAAGTAGAAAAGGCAGCCGAAAGAATATCAGCCGACATCACTCCTCAAGAGATTGCTCAACGTGAAGATTTTCGCGATACATTGACATTGACCATTGACCCCGCAGATGCAAAAGACTTTGACGATGCACTGTCCATCAAACAACTAACCCCAACAACATGGGAGATTGGTGTTCACATTGCCGATGTTACACACTATGTAAAACCAGGGGATATCATTGATACTGAAGCACAAGAAAGAGCTACATCTGTTTACTTGGTGGATAGAACCATCCCCATGTTGCCCGAAAGGTTGAGCAACCAATTGTGTTCTCTTCGTCCCAATGAAGAAAAGCTTTGCTTCTCGGTTATTTTTGAAATAAATGACAAAGGACACGTTCTCAAGCATCGTATTGCAAAGACTGTTATCAATTCGGACCTTCGTCTCTCTTATGAGGAAGCGCAATCGATGATTGAAACCGAAATGGGGACCTATAGCAATGAGGTGATGACGATGAACAAGCTGGCAAAACAGTTGCGTGAACGACGATTTACTAATGGAGCAATCAACTTCGAACGCTACGAAGTGCGTTTCAACTTGGATGACAAAGGAAAACCGCTTGGGGTGTATTTCACAGAATCGAAAGAAGCCAACCATCTTATCGAAGAGTTCATGCTATTGGCCAACCGTACGGTGGCAGAAGATATAGGAAACGTTGGGTCTAATAAAAAAGCAAAAACATTTGTTTATAGGATTCACGATATACCAGATCCTGAAAAGTTGGAAACGCTGAACACGTTTATCTTGCGTTTCGGACACAAAATAAAAACATCGGGAAGCAACAAACAAGTTGCACAAAGCATTAATGCGCTGTTGGATTCGGTGCAAGAGCGTCCCGAAGAGAATTTGGTGGAGACCATTGCCATTAAAACAATGGCGAAGGCTGTTTACACTACCAAGAATATCGGGCACTATGGATTGGCTTTTGAATATTACACACATTTCACTTCACCCATTCGTCGCTATCCCGATATGATGGTGCATCGCTTGCTGAGCGACTACATCGACAATAAGAAAAGTGCCAATCAAGAAGAGATTGAAGCTATGTGTAAGCATTGTTCTGATATGGAACTGGTGGCTACACGTGCCGAACGCGACTCCATCAAGTACAAACAAGTTGAGTTTATGTCTGACAAAATTGGACAGGTATTCGACGGTGTTATTTCGGGTGTAACCGAATGGGGTATCTATGTGGAGATAAAAGACAACAAATGTGAGGGCATGATTCCGATTAGAGAATTGGACGATGACTTTTACGAACTAGACGAGAAAAACTATCGCCTTGTAGGTCGTCGCACCAAACGCGAATATCGTTTGGGACAGGAGCTTCCCATTACAGTTATGCGCACCAATTTGGAACGGAAGCAGTTGGATTTTGCTTTGGCTTAAATTGGAGGTGAGGGTCTCGGGTTTGTGATTTGAGGTATGTGGTGACACAGGTCATTCGTAGAGTAGAGAGAATTCATGAATTCTCTCTACTATGACCGCTTTAAAATATTTAATAATGTTTGGGGGTCTTGCCTATTATCCCAAAAAGCAGTAATTATGATAGATTTTTCTGTGACTTTATAGAAGATGCTAAAGTTTCCCAGTGAAGCTACTCTTAAATCTTTAAAGTCTGTAGATATGTACATGTAAGGTGTTTTTGCAATTTGTTTAGTACGTTCTGTTACAAGTCTGATTAATTTCTTTGGATAGACATTTGATTTGTTTTTGTCTAACCAATAATGTAAAACTCCTACAAATTGAACGTCTGCCGTTTTAGTCCAAATTACATTTCGTTGAGCCATTCTAGGTTGCGTTTATTCATTTGCTCTTGAGATATTAATTGTCCGTTTTTGATATCATCTTCACTCATTTGAAGCATATCTTTTTGTTCGTTTGTCAACTTTACGATATCTGAT
>DENY01000033.1:12748-14431 GCA_002359825.1 Bacteroidales bacterium UBA2632 | reverse complement strand
ATCTGATATTATTATGTCCCATTTTGCTTGTTCAACTTATTAATAACATGAAACAGATCACAAGATTCACTGTCTTATTCTTAATAATTGTCAGCTGTTCATCAAATGCCAATGCCCAAAACATTGATATAGATTGGACCAGCAAAATCAACCACATTGATGCTGGCAAGGGTTTCAACTCCTCCATGAAATTTATCTCATCATCAGCCATATACATTGAGGTTGGTTCTGTCGTAGGGCTTGGACTTTATGGTTGGCTCAAAGAAGATGAGAAGATATTGGAAACAGGTATTGTGACAGGAGCAGCGATGCTATTTAATGGTGCCATCACGCTCACTTCCAAATATGCCATCAATCGCAAGAGACCTTTTAAAGCCTATCCCGATAGAATCATACTGCGCGACAAGCAAAGCGACAACTATTCTCCCTCTTTTGTGTCGGGACATACTTCCATGGCTTTCAATCTGGCAACATCAATCACAATGTCTTTCCCAAAGTGGGAAGTATCTGTCCCCATGTATGTGTGGGCATCTACAGTTGCATTCTCACGCATGTATTTGGGTGTTCACTACCCATCGGATGTGTTGGGTGGAATAATTGTGGGGGTTGGCTCTTCGTATCTTACTTTTAAAGCGAATGAATGGTTGAAGGATAAAAAGAAAGTGCCTTGGGGAGTGTCGCAGGCGAATATTGCTTATGCGGGGTTTGTGCATTTGTAATAGTAGAGAGAATTCATGAATTCTATCTACGGACCGTAAATCACCATCTAACAAATCCTCCAAGACTAACCAATCCTTTGTGCCCAAAGCCTAGCTGTCCTGTAAGACCATAATTCTTTCCCCAAGTAAAATTGATTACTTCGGCGTGAAAAAAGAAATTCACATCCGTTTCCTTACTTGTAAATGCATCCTTTACAATATCCTCCTTATTGATTAAAACCATAGATACACCCACAAGACTGCCCATGCGAAAATTCTCTTTTTGTATATACTCATAGCCCACTTGAGGACCGAAGAAAAACCATCCCTCTTTATTTGTCTGCTTTGTTGTTGTAGTAATCCAATCATAAGGAGGATTTGGATTCATATAACCACCAGTTTTAGTACCCGATACTTTTTCTTGATCATATGCAATGTTGACTCCCAGTTTTAGCCGAGGTTTCACATAGCGGTTGTAATCAATCATAAATGCTCCTGTATAGTTTGCACTCAGAGCATCTAGTTCTCTTCCCCAATTATCTACTCGAGTGAGGGACAATGGGGAATACATTACTTTCACCTCATTCTTTTGAGCAAAAGTAGAGAGTGACATAAGAATCAATAATAGGAAAGTGAGGCATTTGTATATTTTCATTCAAGTTAAGTTTAATAGTTTATAGATCCTTTAAAAACTCCCTATGTATTTTGCGTCAAATATAGATGTTATATTATTATATTGCTCCTCTCTTTTGGTTAAGGATGGTTAGTGTATTGATTTAATATTGAAAACAGTCAAGTTTCTGATAATCATAAACAAGACTTCGTTATTGTAAAACACAAAATGGGACGTAATTTATGTCTTTTCGAATAAACGGTTTTAATTTTCCAGCGTACCCTAAAGCCCATCAAATATTTTTTTTGCGGTTTCGGGTACGCCCGAAAGCCCAACAAATATCTTTTTCGTGGTTTCGGGTACGCCCGAAAG